>CAZXUE010000008.1:8225-13843 GCA_964643895.1 uncultured Candidatus Saccharibacteria bacterium | reverse complement strand
AACAAGAAAATATCAAACAATGCTTAACGTGGTTATACTATTGTATGTAACAATATTAAGTTGTATAATATGCCAATCACTTCAGGGTGAAAGGAAAATACCATGCACTTGCCCGTAGAAATCACCACTGAAATCACTGATCACTTCACTGATCATTTAGATAAAAACCCGACTGATTATATTTGCGTGTATGGAAGTAGTGTTTACTCGCCAGACAAGTTGACATCTGATGTTGATTTGTTCGCCGTTGTTCAGAAGCAAGGTTCACTTGCACTTGACACTACCATTGAATTTATTCAAGACCTTCACCAACGCCATGGGAGGGAGTTAGACACTGAAGTCCCTTACGACAACAAGGTGCACTACACTGCTCCAGAAGTTGAGGCCGCTGTTCAATTCGGTGGGTTTGAAGTTGCTGGCAATAGAATCGTTATCCCGCCGGTTCAAAAAACAATTGAATTCCTGAGCGGAGCTGCCATTAAAGCAAGACTGCTGCTGAATGGTCTCACTTCACCGCATAGCGTTATTGGCAATGACTTCTCACAGTATCACTCTGCCCGAAGTCGTGCCGGCGAAGCCATAACCCTGCTCGCCGTAAGCCTCCAGGCAGAACAAGAGTTTGACGTCGATAGACTTCTTAATACATTAACCGAAAGCCCAAGCGGTAAGAGCGGTGAGATGTACCTAGGCTACAAGGTTGAGTACCCCATAGTTAAGGAGCATCTATATGGCGTGTTGGCGGGTGCGCTCGATAGGCTTCACTCTGAAAAAGTAATAGACAAAAGGAGCGAAACGTATCACGTTGAATGGCGAACGTTTGACCCGGTCGGTTATATGAAAGCAACCGCAATAAAGTAAGGATAATTCATGTCTGATATGCTTGAAAAATTTATCAGTGAAGACTCCAAGGGCGAAGCCAGAGAAGCTTTTATGCGGGCGGTTGATGCTGGCTTAGATTTTAAGGTTCAAAAAAGAGTACGTCAGGAGCAAATCAATGATCTGCCCCCTGAACAATTCATTGACGTTATGCCAGAAGAGGGCAAGTCTATAGATGAAGTACAGCAGGAATTTGCTAATAGGTTCCTTCCCTACAGCTATAACTTCGCCTCTCCAAATTTCATGGGTTTTCCTGATGCTGGCAATTCTATAGCGGCGATCGCCGGTAGTATTACAGCTGATCTATTGCAACAGAATTTAATTAACCAGTCGTTCTGCAGTACGTCAGCTACATTTGCAGAAATTGCGGTGATCAAATGGCTGCGTGAGATAGTCGGATACGACACCTCCCCCGCGATCAACAGCGTCTTTGATGCAGGCGGCGTTATTACGGGCGGCGGTACAACAAGCAACACGATCGGGATTTTACTTGCTCGAGAAAACTTTAAGCCGAATACAATGAAAAATGGTGTCGCAATTAACGACGATTATTACTTAGTTGTACCTAAAGGGATAGGTCATTACAGTGTGAAGAGCGCACAAATGTGGCTTGGCCTCGGTAACCGGCTACTCGAAGTCGCGACCAAAGATTATCGGTACGACCTTGATGATTTAGAGCGTACGCTCAAAGAGTACCATGGCAAAGTAATGTGCGTCGTTGCCTATGCTGGCGACAGTAGGACTATGACGGTAGAGTATTTTGACAAAGTTGCATCGCTCGTTAGATCAATCGATCCGTCTATTTGGCTGCATGCCGATGCCTGTCATGGTTTTTCGTTGGGCTTTAGCGATAAACTCGCCTACAAGCTCGCAGGTATCGAGGAATTCGACAGCATAACTACCGACCCGCACAAGGTCATGAATGCCCCATACACCATTAGCGCATTGCTCGTTAAAGATCCTCAAAAGTTCAAAACAGTAAGCAGCACATCGGATCTAATAATGCAGGAGCAATTTGCGTTCGGGCAAATTACGCCATTTATTGGCAGCAAGCCCTGGTCATCGCTAAAGCTTTGGTTTGCATTCATGAATCTAGGAAAGAAAGGCCTTGGCGAGCTTATAGACGAGCGACATGCGTTGGCTTTGCGCCTGCAGGATATGGTGGCCGATGACCCTGACTTTGAGTTGATCAACAAGGTAGACATTAATTCCGTTGCATTTGTATATACCGGCAATCAACATAACACTATAGAAACTCTCAATAATTTAAACCAACAAATTCACGGCAGAATTATCGAAGAGGGAGTTTATCATCTGCATCAATTCAGTATCCCAGATGCCGGCCTTATTAGTGAGGGCGAAGTTATCTATCCGTTGCGTTTCATGAGCGGTAACCCGCTTACAAGTGATGATGATTTGCGAGCTATGCTAGAGTATGTAAGACAACTAGGGAGGGATACTCGTGTCTAATTTACCAATCAAAATGGGCATTGGCCTGTTAATCGAAGACGACGCGTTCAACATAGTGCGTGACCTACAACTCACTGTTTCGCGCACAGCAAATAATGTAAACGGCCTAAAACAGCCGCCACACATTACCGTAAAACGACCCCAAACCTTAAATCATCCATCTGAGATTGATAATATGTTCGCAATTGTTGATGATATTGCCGCTCGGCATCATCAAGTCGATGTAACACTTGATTCAATCGGAAATTTCACCGACAAGGTTATGTACCTTGGTATCGCCGATACCACTGAACTGAAGCAAATACATCAGCAGATTGCCCATTCCCTGACCGCTCAAACTACTGAACAACCGATTTTTCATGCAACGTTAGCCCACGGCTTGACGGCCGATCAGTTCGCGGTCGCGCAAAAAGAATTGAAATATATTCAAGCGGAACTGCCCCTAAAGATCAGTCTAAAAAAGATTGGGTGTTTTATGGAGGTTGATGGTCACTGGGTCGTAGTACATATCAAGGAACTTGGCAGTAAGACGTAGGTGACATCATGACAGAACAGGACACGTATGTCTTTTCTGATATGACTCAGCGAAAAAGTTTCACTTCAATTGATGTTGCGGACTTTGCGCACGACGATGATTTAGGTAGATTTGATACCGCGACTGTGCTCGTAAAATGGACCAATCAACAGTATCACGATGAGAACCTGAGAGCCATGTTCTCCGATGGGTGGGACGACGTTGCTGGCATAGCTAGGAAGAATAAAGGGCGCCACCGTAATCAATACTATGCTGGAAAAATCGCCACGATTTCACTTGGGGCGGACTACATGGACGCCGCTACTGCCGAGACAATCATTGATGCCGTGCAACCGACTGGCATGAGCCAAAACAAGTACGGCACGATTGCTTTGGCTTGCGGCAATGTCCTTACTTTACGCAACGAACTATCGGTGGCTCAAGAGTCGCAAACAGTCATTTCTCACGATAATTTTGCTCGGCTACACTCAGTCGATTTTAACGAAGAGGGCGATAGGCTGTTGACCGCCTCGTCCTCCTTGGACTTAGTCTACGAAGTGGACTTACAAGGCAATCCGGTCTGGATTATGGACATGTGGGACACACCTTTTAACCGTAATGCACTGGGTCAGGAGTTTTGTCGACGTATGGGAAATCTGGCCACCAAGCCTATTTGTAACCCAGCAATCGAGGATCTAATGAATAACCCGGAATTTAGGGACAAGGCATTTGTAATCGATGACCCATCTCAGTACGGTTATCTTGGTTTGACTACCAACTTGACGCCAGTTTTTCCTAACGGCGTTGCCTATGGTTGGGGTAGCGATATTTTAGTCACTACTTTTCACGAGGGCCATGGTTGGGTAGTTGACCGAGATGACAATAGCATAAGGATTATAAAGTATGGTATGAGAAACCCCCATGGATTTCAACGTGATGAGTTGATGGCAGGCTATATGATTACCGATACGGGCAACGAAGCAGTAAGCTTCTTGTCCTCAGATTTTAAACATGAACAGGTTCTTGACTTTTCAAAGCTTGGCTCTAAAAAACCTGGGCTCGAAAAAGTCAAATGGCTCCAGCACACCTCTCATATTTCGGACGGGGTTTATTGTGCGGTTTTAGCGCCCCGCCAAACCGTCACACTTTTTAATCCAGCTGAACGAACAAGACGGGACATTCCTTTTGACCCTGACTGGGGTATTCAGCAGGTTGTTAGTAGCTTATAGGGGTGCGTTAGCTGTCGTCTGCGCCGTGAGTTCTGCTTATGCAGCTGCCTCAAGACCAGTTATGCGGACTTCATGATTGTTGAGTTGCTTGGTATGGTCTTTTAAGACTGCAATGATGACCGTATTAACTTAGTGTCTTTTTCTACGGATGTAAGTCGAGCGTCCATTATAGTCACTTTGGTGTTAAGGTCTGATACGGCTTCCGCAATGCCGACAATCTTGTCGTTCATGTCTTCTAGAAGTACGCCGATGTCGTTGAAATTTTCCGTTGCCATGGGGGTAATTATAGCACTGGGATGGTGGTGTGAAAGTGCGAATTAGTGATAGTTAATGAAAAATTAATGAACTAAAAGTTCGGCTAGTAGCTCCGGAAAATCATTCTTTCCCATCCCATGCGTAGTGAAGTGACCGTAATGGAATTCGGTGTAATTCACATCTTTAACAAGGCTTCTGATTTCGGCAATTGACGCAATGCAATTTGGCATGTCATTGTCGGATCCAAAAATGGTTAATCCGGCGGTGCGGGCGGTGAGGTCGGGATCGATGTGGTAGTGGCCGAAGTGATCATCGTCCTTGGTTAAGTAGCCGATGTACGGAGCTACCAGCACTACCCTGCCGACGTGTTGGCCAGGGTGTTCGCTGAGCCAGCGGAGCCAGAAGTCGCAGCCGCGGCTGTGGCCAACGAGGATGGTTTGGGGTGTTATGTCGAAGCGTTCTACTTCTTGCTTCCAGAGTTCGTAGTCGGGAGCGTAGGCGTGGGGGACTTCGGGTGTGGCGGCGGCGATGTCGTTCTTGAGTAATTGGGCTTGGAGCCATGGGAGCCAGTGGGCGTTGCTGCTGCTGGGCGTGGTGGGGTCGTAGTATTCTTGTTTGTCTGGTTGGCCGTGGAGGATTATGGCGTTGGGCATGTTGTTTTGTGGTTAGCGTGTAAATGGAATGTTGATATGTTTGGCAGCTTTTTCGACCCAGTTCTGTACCTGAGTCATTTGGTAGTCAATGACGAGTTGTTCTTCTTCGGAAATTTCATTTTGTTTTTGGGTGGTATCGAGTTGGTTTTCGATGTTGCCTAGTCTGATATTGGTTTGCTTGATCTCTGCTTCGGACGCGTTAAATCGGGTATCTATTCTTGTCATCATTACGTCTAGGATGCTTAGTACGTCGTCGATGTCTTGGCGGGTGGCTGCGGCCGTTTGGGTCATGTAGTGATTATAGCATTGGGGGTTGGGTTGTGGGGGTTTGTTCAATAAACTTTAATGAACACTTTTTCATTCGTTAGGTCTGGGGAATAATGGATGAAGTTACTTTAGGATGTTGAGCTAGTAAATGTCTAGATTTGGGACTAATTTTCAACAAGTTCAGCCTCGAACAATGGAATCTTTTCTTCTAAGACTTTTCGTAGATCGTCTTTAAGTACTTCATCGCCCTCATCGTAATCAAGGGTCCAGCCTATAGCATTGAACCATAGCCATGAGTCTTTGCCAGGATATTTATCTAAAACGTCCTTGATGTGCTTTTGGCCGGCCTTTTGT
>CAZXUE010000008.1:0-8215 GCA_964643895.1 uncultured Candidatus Saccharibacteria bacterium | reverse complement strand
GCTCTGTCGTGGTCGTGTGATGCATGCGCGGCTCAGGCCTTTTGTTCATCGGTTGCGTTCTATGAGTTGAAGGCAAGATTAACTCTGGTCCAGCCCGTTGAATCGGTCTTGATCTCATAATAGTACGATTGCCCGCTTCGCCATCCACCATCATTATCATCGCGAGCGGGTATGAGGCTACTGACGGTATCGGTAGTAAAGCGTAGGTAGGCATTACTCCAATGGTCTTCATCGATGGTGATATATGGAAGGTCGAATTCGTTGATCCAGTCGGCAAATTTTTGGGTAAGTTTTTTGCCGCCCTTTTGTGCGAGCTCAATTTCTCTGGTGCGTTCTGCCGGCGCGCGCCATATGGTGACAGCTTTTAAAGCTAGGTTATTGCCACGCTCTTGAATGCTATTAATACCCCAACCGTTTTCGGTCTTTATTTCGCGGGTAATCTGCCAGTCTGACTTTTTGATATTTTCAATCTTATCCGCAAAGGCATTGTTCGAATTATTAATGTTATCAGGCATGTTAAGTGGGGTTAGATTACCGATACTGTTCACCCATTCGACGTGTTCCCCAGGGCTGATTCCCGGCCATTTGTCGGCTCGGATGGTCTGGGGCATTATGTGCTCTATCGACTCAAGAACAACTTCGGTTTGATCACGAGATATATATGACGAAAGTTTTTGCTGAACATAACGGCGATAATTCTTATAAAAGTCGTAGCGCAAGAATGCTTCTTTAAACATTGCATCACTTGCGTAAATATCATGCAAGCGATAATTCGATAGCTCTTCCCAGACGTAATCTGCGTAGGTATCATCAGTCTGTTTATTTTTAAGAAATTCAAGGATCTTTGTGGTGAGAATAGTGCCAATCTCACCTGTCGTAATGATGTTGGTAATACGGGCTCTAAATGACCATGATGCAATCACATCCAGCGTATTGTTTACGTCGTCGAACGAGATAGCATCAGTATCTGCCTTTTCAAGCAGCCACATAATTGCTGGCGTTGCTGGCAGCATACGTAAATCATCAAGGTCTTGCAGAATTGCTGCGGTCTTAGGGTTATCTTTACTTATTGATTCGGGACGCTTGATCCAGCGATAGTATTTAGAAAACCTGGCCAGTTCCTTAATTGCGTCTTCGGCATCTTTAAAATATTCTTTGTAGCTCTTTTTGAACTCTTTATACTCAGTGTCCTTCTTAATGTCGATCGTAGACTTAAGCGTAATATACCGTCTAATAAAATCACTAATGTTTTCGTTACCAACATTCTTCTCGATTGTGAGCCAGTAGTTTTTATAAAATTCAGCTTGTCTATCAATACCGACTTCAAGCAGCAAGAAATTGCGTAGTAAATCTGCCGTTGACAGGGGTTCACCGGTTGCATTAATGCTCTCAAATATCACTTGCGGAGATTCTGCACCTTCTTTTTCTGATTCAAGATCGATGGCGATGATATCAAGGAACTTTATACCGTTCATGATATCTGCCGAGCTGAGCCCTTCTTCGGTCTTGGCCCTTTTTACGAGATTGCGAAACTTATTATAATTTCGGTATATAATCGTGCTCTTACTGATGGCTTCAGTCCGGCCTTCAATAATGGCTTCGTATACGTTCCGGTCGGTTTCTACTTGCTTGAGTTTTACCCTAAAGCTCTCTTCGGCCTTTTCGTTCTGCAAATATGTATCAGTCAGGTTTGTTTTAATTGACTCGTTGGGCTCTTCGTCACGAATTGCGGCAAGTAATAACATTGTTGAAGTAATACGTTGCTGTCCGTCAATGAGTACGTAGCGCTTAAAACTGGAGAATGGATCTTCGCCTGCTACGTAATATACGATGTTGCCAAAATAGTGCTTTCGGTTGTTGCGAATACCTTCCAGTACGTCATCAAATAGTTTCTCGCAGTCTTCTACTTTCCAGACGTAGTTGCGTTGGTAGACGGGGATTTCGAATGTTCGCTCGGTTGAGCTTAGGAAGTCTGTGATTGGGTTGGGGTTGGTTGTTTTCATGGTATGAGTCCTTAGCCAATGTGGAATTCATCGGCTTTTGTAGTGTTGAATTACCAGGTTTATTTATGTTTGCAGTATAGCAAAAATACGAAGAGTCAGTAGCCGGGGTGTTCGCTGCTCAATACAAAGGGCTAAAGCTCTTCGAGTTTGATATATTCATTTTGAGCCAGTACGACTTCCTCAACGGAGACAGGAAAATTCCAGCCATTTATTTCTTCGCCTTTAGTAATCTTATTTATGATGTCATTTATCTCTGTTGATTTCTCTCGAAGTGAGCTAAAGACATAATCAACTTCTTTTATATCATGAGACGGCTGTGAAGCTACTGCACCACGCACCAAGATTGGACCTGTAGTTACTCTTTGAGGGTCATTCTGTGGTCTTGCTAATGCGCCATATCTTCCAAGTTCCTGATAAGGATTGAGCCAATTGAGAGCTTCGATGTATCTTGAACTGTCCAGTTCATCGTCGTTAGATATAGCACTGAGGGCAGTATTTAGAACCAATAAATCGTGCTTCAAAGCTGGTTGAGTCCCTGCCTGAGCAGTCAGTGACTTTAGGATGCATTCACATGCTAAATGAGCATTGTATAGGCCCACAGGAAACAATGTTGTCGTTGAAAGTAGCATTCGTGATGAAATGTACGCCTGTACAGCTTGTGTATGAAATACTTTGGCTGTCAGCTCCAGCTCGTCCACTACTTGTCTCCGAATACTCTTACGACTTCATCGAAGCTCTTTAGCCTGTTTCTATTCCACTCCTCTTGTTTTATATAGAGAGCTTTGTACGCCATTTTGCTTTGTCGGTTATTCACATCCTCACACCACTTCTTTAGACGCTCAAACTTTAGTTTGTCATCTTCTTCTTCACGACCTTTTGTTTCAATTATATAAACCGTTTTGACATCAGTTTTTACAAAAAAGTCAGGATAGTAGTTGGCTATAAAGCCCTCGGAGTTTTTATACTCAATTCTTAACGCACTAGCTTCTTTGTTTTGGAAGTTCTTGGTAAAAGAAATAACATCTTCACAGCCCTCGATAAAACCAGCGAACAATAGCTCAAAATCGCTATCGCCAACGATTTTATTGAAGACTGATTTTTTTGGTACGACGAAGCCTTTGTCATTAACTACAAATGGACGAGACTCACTAATCTTGATGTAGTTCTTTATCTCTGTATCACCACTGTCTTGAACTGTTAGCTCATTGATCGCTTTCTTGAATGAGTCTTTTATCAAGCGTATGTACTCAACTTCGGATAGGTTTCTGAGCATGTTCAAATCAGATAGTTCTACTTTGTTCTCAAACATGTACCGATGAATAAACTCTCTTACTTTTCCAAAGAGAATGTCATAGCAACCAAATAACCTGAGCTCTCGCATAATTGCTTGTGCGAAGAAGCCAATAACGCTTTGGTAGTCAGGATTAATTTCGCCACTAAGCACTGTCGTATGATGTTCATTCTCTCCAACAACATCTTTGAATACAATCTCTCTCTTTTCTTGCTCGGTGAATGTCTTGATGATTACCTTTTTGTTACCAAACTTAGATACATCTAAGTCAGAAAGGTTCTTATATTCTCTCTGTATTCTTGGAGTCATGATAGGTATTTCAATATCAAGCTTTTCAATATCTTTTTGAGGATTTTCACTGTCTACTTCAACAACCATTGGTGCTATTGGCTTAGAGCCTGTGCCCATGGCTTTCTTTTCTAAGATAACACCCTCACCCTTGATGGACTCAACAAACTCCATAAAGGCAGGTGTGCCAACAACACTTACATATTCTTTTATATCATCTCGCCCGAAGAACATTCTTCGCAGACCACGACCTAGTGTTTGTTCAGGTAATATTTTTGAGTCAGCGGCAAACGGCCTTAATCCTACAATAGTAGTCACATTCTTAACATCCCAACCCTCTTTCAACATCATTACAGAAACGATTACTTTGAACGGGCTTTCCCAGCTGTCAATTTCATTTGCCTGTTTGCGGAGTACATCGAGGTCGTCCTTGTTTTTGCCTGAAACACTTTCTGATATATCGCCACTCTTATTCGTATGAATGGTCAGTACGCCGTCCCGCAAATCAGCAAAACTAGTTCTGATATATTCTGCTACTTCGTCGCAGTTCTTTGTGTCGTCCGTCATTATAAACAAGATTGACTTTTTACCCATAGGCTTGAGCTCATTATAGGTTTTACGCCATTCTTCAATACCTAGGTTTATGAAGTCCCTGTATTTCTCGCTGAATAGCGAACTTTGATTTTCGTGCAACTTACCACGGCTTGCGGCATCAGGAACGACAGGATTTTTAACAATCTGCTGGTGTATTGCCTCGACAAGAGGATAGTCACTGATTGTTTGTACGAATATAGAACCATCTCGCTTCTTAGGCGTGGCCGTAACATCAAGTTGTAGCGATAGGCCTGAACCTTTTTGCTTTAATTGATTGTCTATATCTTTAATTGATTTTGCCCATGCTAGCTTCTCGTCCCATATATGATGAGCTTCATCGTTGATAACAATTAACTCGTCTATATCCCTAACTATCATTCCGAGGTCAACATTAGAGTCATTTGTTTTAGTCACAGGTTTATTCCCCAAGAAGTAAGTAGATGAGTCTTCATCATCAGCACTGGCGTTTTTAACATCTGACTCAAATACACGATGTATGTTAGTGAGGAAAATATTGCCTGTTTCAGATATGTTTCGCAGATTGTCTTGTAGGTGAAGCGTAAGTTGGAAGTCATCTTGCCAATTTTGACCACGATAGCCATTATCAGGAAGTACTGGGTCTTCGTGGAATATCTTTAGCCCCTCGAAATCGTTCTTAATACGCTCAAACACAATCACATTGGGAGCAATAAGGAGGAAATTCTTTGAAAGTAGTGAGTCTTCCTCATACTTTTTGTGATAGTAAGCCCACGCAAGTACGAGGCTCATTACTTTTGTTTTACCGGCACCAGTCGCCATTTTGATAACAAATCTAAGCCACTCTTCTGTAAACATTCCAGCACTCAGTACGCCTGTTGAGTTGTATCTTATGAGATCGTACTTATCTTTTACCTTGGCGATCTCATAAAGCCAAACAACTGTTTCTAGTGCTTCACGCTGCGCAAAGTAGTATCTAAAATTGTACGAAGTGCCGTCTTGATTGTATTGAATATGGTCTTCTTTGAACCACCAATTAAGAAGTGCAATGGATGTATCGCTCCCTCCCTCGTAGTTTAGTAGACGCCATTCCTTAACTTTTTTCCTTAAATCGGCTACCAGTGGTGGAAGAAGTTTTTCATGGCCTTTATCTCGTAAGTCTTCATCGGCAGGAAACCAGCGAATACTCGGGTCTAATATGGCGTATGGGTCGGTTGGGAAGTCTTTATGTAGTGCCATACTATACCTCTACCTCAAAGACTCTAGTTGTATCGTTACCAAATATGTCTACAACTTTGATTGCGACTTTATACTTACCTTTACCAACTTCTTTTGCCGCTGAGGTCAGTTCAAGCTCTCTGTTCCTTTTTGTCCTAAAGCTCTGCCATTCATTATCGAATATATAGTCACCGGTCCAAATTTCTTCATACTCTAGTAAATCTTGAACATTACCCCTACCGAATAGATTGTCGCCATGAGTTTTCGGCACCCTAATCATTTCTTTACGACTCGCAAAGTCAAAATCTACTGCCCAGTAATCGATCCAGTCGCTCCACTTCTTAGTAAGGACTTCTTTTGAAATAATATCGCTTGTCTTGTCTTTAGACACCTTTACAACTTTGCCGTTTTCTACAATTACCTTTGCTCCGCCTGGTCGTAAAGCTTCTGCAACTTCGCCGGAGTCATCTTGATTATAAAAAACAGAGAAATCAGTAAGTTCTACTGATAGTTCTTTCTTATTCATTGGGCCTTTTACGCTAGGCTTAGCATCAATGAAGGCCACATCGTAAAATTTTACATGCCCGCGCTCAACTGCCTTTTTATCAAATACTTCTCTAGGTATAATTCTAAAAGCAACATCAATACCTTGACTACTGTATTCTTGAAAGTCGAGCCCCATTTCGTAGTCAAACCCTAAGATGTCGATCTTAGTCACTCCCTTATCCTTACACTCCGCAACAATTTCTTGAACTTGTTTCGACGAAACAGGCGTGCTGATAGGCCCAACCGCTACAAGCCTATCTCTTTTCTTGCCAACCATATTCACAAACGACTCAACGGGCTCTGCCTTGTATGCTTTAATAATTAAATCCACGAACTCTTTTTCTTTCCTGAACGCCTGTTGAACCCTTTCTTCGGCACGCAGGTCATCGTTAACATTAAGGTAATTTTCGCGTTCATATCTTCCAACATTCAATATCTCAAACGCTCGAAAATCTACACCATCTTTTTTCAATTTCCGTTGTACATCTACCATTCTTTTTCTCGAAGTATGTATACTAAACTTACCTAGGTCTGACCCAATCCATTTTCTACCTAATCTTTCGGCCACAGCAGGCAAAGTGCCAGAACCCATAAAGAAGTCTGCTACCAGATCATTCTCAGATGAACACATGTTGATAATTCTTTCGTACAACTTTTCTGGTTTCTGTGTAGGATAGTCCATTCTTTCGGCGGCTTGGGAGTTTACGTCTGGAATGTCACTCCATATAGTCTGTAGCGGTATGCCTTCTTTGGTGTCTAAGTAGTCTTTGAAGCGAGGTTTTCCTTCACCACCACGAGGGAAAATAATTAAACCATCAGCCATTGCTTGGTCAATTCTTTCTTGGTTCCAGCGCCAATGTGAGCCTTTCGGAGGCGCAATTACCCTTTCTCCAAATCGTGCAGGCTGGCCACTTCCTTTACCGTACATAGCCTGCAATGTATACCTTCTACCGTCGCTTTCTACATGCGGGTAGCGAGCATCAGCGTAGCCTTCTTTATAGTCATGGTAAAGTGGGTTGAAAATAAACTGGTCAACACTCTTGCGGTAATAAAGTATTGTGTCGTGTATAACTGCCATTTTGCTTGATGGCTTTTTGCTGTTTGCTCTACGCCATGAAATCTCATTTATAAAATTACCTTTACCGAATACCTCATCAAGAACTAGCCTCAAGTGGCTACTTACTCTCCAGTCGCAGTGAATAAATATACTGCCATCCTCCGCAAGCAAACTGTGCATAAGTCTCACTCTTTCGTAGATCATAGATATGAAACTGTCCGCACCCTTACCCCATGTGTCTCTATACGCAATCTCTTCGATGACAGAGGGTTGTTTTGTGAAGCTTTCTTCTGAGCCTTCTTCTCCGATGGATATATCCATAGAGAAATCTGCCCCAACATCAAAAGGTGGGTCAATGTATATAAGCTTCAATCCACCTTGTGCTTCAATTTCTTTACGCATTGGGCCGTTAGCCAATGAGGACAGTATAAGCTTGTTATCGCCCCATATAAGCTTGTTAGTCCAGCCAGTTAATTGTCTGCCAGTATCGTCAAATAGCGTTGACTGTAGTCCGATTTTCTCGTCGCTTCTCGGTTCATCGATCTGTTCAATGACTTGGAATGGTAGGACAGTGTTTGTTACCTCATTAGTCTTGCCATTCCACAGTAATTCAACTTCACGGGCGTCACTAAACAACAAAAAACGATACTTCTCAGGAAGTGGTTTGCCTGCCTCTAAGTATTTAATTACATCTCGTTTTTCGTTATCGCTCAACGTCATTTGTTTTCTCCATTATCTTCAATATATCATCTTTGTAATATCGTCTATCGCCCCTTGTACCTATGCGAACAGCCACCAAATAACCTTTTTTGTCCCAAGCACGAAGCGTATTTGGATGACATCCAAGCATGTCGCACGCCTGTCTGAGCGTAAGTAGGTTTGCTCCTCTTTCTGTTGGTTGCGTCATAATATAACTTTACACCACTTACCAATTTATGAGGAGAATCAATGGATAAAAAACCAGTTCAAGCCGAGACGGAGCATCTTAGGCATTTCACAACTGTTGCATCAACATGTTCGTAAATTGGATAAATACAAAACACCACATAAGTTTTGCAATGCAATTATCCCGCTGGGTCGCTACGCTCTGCCGCTGTGGCGTGCTCGGAATGCGCTGCGCTTTTCCTGCGCGCGTCCTCGCTCTACCGAACCAGAATGCGTCGCATCTGGTTCTAGTGGCCAGGCAGCCGGAGCCAATAAAAAAGACCTAGCGATGCTAAGTCTTTTTTATTGGCTCCGGCT
>CAZXUE010000007.1:24309-41072 GCA_964643895.1 uncultured Candidatus Saccharibacteria bacterium | reverse complement strand
TTCGCCTACTTGTCTCACAATACTTTCCCAAAACTCGACAGTATCTTTATGTAGTCCCAAATCACACGAAGCAAGAAAACCGTCGTACTTACCCGAAAAAACCTTGTCACGCAAATAATTCGCCCTATATCGCTCCTGTTGCGTTACGATATATACCTTTATTCCGCTACTTCTCAGCTTATCGATGTGTGCTACCAGTTCCTCGTTAGGATAGTCTTCGGCTTCAAGCCATTCATTAATGAGCCGATCAAGGTCGCCATCCCATTGCCATTTGTCTTGATGCGCTTCAATTGCACTTTTTAGATCAAGCTTGCCGATACTGGCATCTTTAAATTCTTTTGATTTATAAAATGACGTGAGCCGATCTAAATCTTTACCATATTTTTCACAATAAATTTCAGAGAAAAGACGGGGTGGAAGGATTAAAACACCATCAACATCAAACAAAGCTACTTTGAACTTATTCATGACCTCATTATAACAAAACAGAGGCTAGTTACCTCTGCTTTCTTCAAATTGTGGAGGGCCCACTGGGACTTGAACCCAGGACACCCTGCTTAAAAGGCAGGTGCTCTAACCAGCTGAGCTATGGGCCCGGAATTGGCTTGATGCCAAGAACTACGTTATTTTCTCACATTAACAGATGTTACGCAATATGCTTTGTTCGTTAGACTAGTCGAGATCCTTTGACTTCGATCAGGACAATGCGCAAGCTAACAATGAGCTTTAATCTTTATAGGATTTCTTCTTTTTAGAGACAAGCCCAGCATTATGGCTCATTACCATCTCGACAACCGCAAGGGTTGCACTAGCAGAAAGGATTGCGTTTTTGTATGGACTGAGGAAGTGAATCAAGCCAGCGTTTGCAGCGGCATCTTTTACAAAGGGAAGATTCTTAATTACCTCAAGCCCAAAGAGCACTACCAAAAATCCGAGCACTAAACCTGTCAGTAAAGAAAGGATCGTATTCTGTTTGTGTACTTTCACGGCTACTAATGCTGCAACGACAGGAGTAAAGAGTACAAGAAGACGAACCACTACCGGCACATACTCAGAAGCCGCTGTTGCGGTAGATGGCAGCATGTTCACCAGCCAGTCACCAAGCAGCTGATTGAGTAAAACGCCAGCTAGTAAACTCAAAATTGCAACGCCACCGCTTGTTTTACGGATAAATACTGCCGCAACAACTACAACCGCAATGCCAATAGTAATCAAATCAACCATTTACGCTTATGGTAGCATTTTTAGATCTTAGAGGGTAGAGCTTAGAAGTGGTATTGCAGGTAGTGATAATACATACTGGATTCCGGATCAGAGTCCGGAATGATAAACCTTCGGTTTGTTTTGGATTTAGAAACGGACTTTATCACCAATTTTGATATTATGCTTTTTTGCAAATTCAGCGTTGGTTTCCAGAATATACTGAGCTGGTTTTGGAGAGCTGAACGATTTTGGGTAGCTCTCTGGCCGCACATTTTCCTCAATGTGAACAACTTTTTTCCCGCTGCTAATCCAGAACATATCGAGCGCGATCCTCGTATCCTTCATCCAAAAGCGATAATCCCCGGGCTGGTCATACACAAACAGCATGCCAGCGTTGGCATCAAGATGGTCTCGGCAACAGAGACCTCGCCGCTGGTCCTGAGAAGTTTTTGCTGTCTTTACGTTAATCACTATCTTCGCAATACGCAAGGATTTACTGCCATAGTGTGGTCGAATCACAAAAAATACATGGATTAGCGCCACGATTATTGTGCCTGTAGCCAAAATATATGCTATTTTTTTATTCTTACTCACAACTATTTTCTATTATAACCCCCTAAGAATTTGTTCAAAAATAATATGTCCCGCGTTGCCTTTCCTGAGTATCTCCGGATGAAATTGGAGTCCAAAAAGCGGCAATGTACGATGCTTAAATATCTCTACTGAATCTTTAGAGTCTGCTAAAATCTCAAGCTCAGTTATACTCCCAAACATCATTTTCCACTTGTGGAATTCGTAAACCATTACCCTCTCTTGTTCTAGCGAAAATAGTTCTTTGCCTGCCGGGCTTAGTTGAATAGGAATATTACCCACCCGACGTACTGGCATTTGCTCTAAGCTAGCGCCATAGGCAGCCGCAAGTGCTTCAGCGCCCAGACAAATACCAATACATGGTTTTTTGAGCTCTGCTATTAAAGAGACTACCCGTTCAAAAGTCTTTGGGTTGCGCTCAATCGACTTGCCCGTCCCGCCGGAAAGTACCACCAAATCTGCTGAACTAATATCACTGGTTGTAACTTCTCGGGTCGATTCAATAGTAAGTTTTGCATCGGGAATTTTAGCAATTATAAGTTTACAAAGTGCCTGCAAGTGTACTGTCTGATTATCTATTACGAGAACTTTTTGCATACCAACTCTATTAAAACTTAAGCGCCCACTCTATCTTTTTTATTACGGCGCTTCGCGTTCAATTCGATAACCTTGCCAGCAACGTCACGTTTTGTAACTTTTTCAATTCCCTCTAGCCCCGGGTTGGAGTTAACTTCGAGCACTAACGGCCCTTTCTTAGAACGAATTAAATCCACGCCGCAGATAGGTAAACCCATAGCTCGCGCTGCTCTTAGCGCTAATTTCCGCTCTTCTTCTGTAAGCTTGACAACGGTACCCTCACCCCCTTGGTGTAGGTTACTTCTGAAATCGTCATCCAGACTTTGTCGCTTCATGCTAGCGATAACCCGATTACCAACCACAAAAGCCCGTATGTCGCTACCAGCTGCCTCTTCGATATATTCCTGCATGAGAATATTTACTCCCGAAACATAGAACGCCTGAATTACAGATTTTGCAGCTTTACGAGTTTCTGCGAGCACCACCCCTTTACCCTGTGCCCCACGAGCAACTTTGATAATCATCGGCAGGCCAATTTGCTCAATAAGATCCTCGACCTCTGCAGTTTCACGGCTAATGATTGTCTTTGGGATTCTCACATTGTTCTTTGAAAATAACTGAATACTCCTAAATTTATCTCGCGAGCGTACAATTGCAATTGAACGCGCCGTGGTGTATACCCCCTGCATTTCGAATTGACGCACAATGGCTGCACCATAGCCAGTTAGGCTTGGCATTATTCGGGGGATGATTGCATCAAAATTATCAAGACTTTCGCCTTCGTACATAACTTTTGGCTTGTCACTATCTACCTGTATATAACAAAGATTTGCATTGATTACGCGAACATTGTGGCCTCTTGCTTCTGCTGCGGCTACCAACTTTCTTGTTGAGTAGGTTTTACCGCGAATAAACTTACCCTTACCGTGTGTAAGAATACATATATTCATAACTTCCTCCGTTCCTGCGCGGCTTCAATTAAACCCTCTTCAAGTGCTCTGAGTTTTAGCGCTACGTTACTACCGGTTGCAATTTGTGGTATTGGATTAGCCTCAAGAAAGTAATGCTTGCGAGAGTTATCAATCATTATGTCAAGACCCGTTACTTCTCTGTGTAGTAAGGCGCTCATTGTTTCTACATCGTTTTGGATTTGCTGAGAAAAATCTTCTACGGCAAGCACTTCGGTGGTAGCACCCGCCGAAGTATTCGTTAAGTGGCTTTCTCCGGAGCCTATTCTATGAATAACGAATCTACTTTTGGCATTTGAGATAAAAAATCTATAATCCGAACCATCCGATTCGATAAAGTTTTGAACCATAAATGGATGCTTTTCAGTATGTTCAGCTTTAAGTCTGGCTGCACTTACTTGGTCGCGTATTAAATAGTTGCCATTCCCACGACTCGCTTGGGCATCTTTAAATATAAGTGGATATGAAAAATCCGAGCTCCCGTTTGTTGTCTGAAGCAATGCATTAAATGAAAGTGAAAACAGGGTATCTGGTATCGAGATACCGTTAAGAGCAGCGAGCATCATCTGTGATAATTTTGAAGTTGACCGAGAATGAAATGCTTCGCTGTTAAAAACCATGATTCCCTGTTTCTGAAAATAGAGCGATAGCGCATATGCCATATCTTTTCTAATAGAGGCGTGACTAAACCAATTGGTCATCAGGACGGCATCGAAATCATTCAGATTGACATTATTTTTCGAGTCCCATACTAAAGTTTCTTTATTGGAGATTTTAAAAACGAGATCTTTTAAATATGCGACACTATATTGTGCGATGTCAGATTTGAGGCTGGCAAGCCCTCGATATATTTCGGTAGCGGTTTCTTTGCCATCAGGATGGAAGTTACGACCAATAATTAGAATTCTATACATATTCATCCTTCCTAAGCCTTACCATTACATGCTTATTTTACCAGTACCTACACTGCGAATACACACTATGTTACTTAATTATATTCTAGCATACTTTATTGATTTTGTCTATATTACAGGCAATATTCCTAGCTTTTGTAGCA
This sequence comes from uncultured Candidatus Saccharibacteria bacterium, assembly GCA_964643895.1. Classification (GTDB taxonomy): domain Bacteria; phylum Patescibacteriota; class Saccharimonadia; order Saccharimonadales; family UBA7683; genus UBA7683. The sequence continues at coordinate 36,677 of CAZXUE010000007.1, read as the reverse complement.
AACTAATATGGCGTGGATTTGCGATATCAAACTTTCCTAAATCACCGCTGTTAATAATATCAGGGTTCGCCGCAGCGGCAGCCCACCATGCAACATTTCCTTCTAGGTACACTTTGTCTTTCAAGAAGGCACCCCCAGCACCATCAGTACCCTTCAAAGTTCGAGCCAGCAGGTTCCAAGTTCTTTTATGCGCTTTTTGCTGTATATCTTCTATGGGTTTCTGCGGATCTTTTGCGTATTCTGTTACAGTATCTATTGCATTCATTAACTTGTATGTATCTTTAAAATCCATAGGTTCATGTACGTTTTTAATACCTGCTGCAAGCGAAATTGCAAGGTGCCGACGAATAATATCTTTCCAACGAACATGTCTACTAAATGCTTCAAAACTATCGAATGCAACCTGTTCACGCACTACTGCACGGCCTTCATTACCAAGATCGTAGCGATCTAGACCGCTTGCCATAAGCTGGAGTGAACTACGACCGCCGTTAATTGCTTCGAGCATATGACTCCCCACCTCATGGCCAAGTGGTAATCCTAAGTATCGTTCCTGAACAAGCCTATGCTTAGGCGGACGCTGTACTTGCCTGGTCGAAGCACTTATTCTCCATGTGGTATCAGGTGAATCAACTATTTGATAGTCTTCTGCTCCGAGATTGTCCATAACTTGCCGAAGTACAGGGTCACCCTCTTCCTTTGTGACTGTTCCGGTAGGCATCTCGACACCGGCAAGTAGCAATGTATAGTAGCCGCCCTTTTTAAAATGATTGCTCTTTACCGCTTCAAAAACCTCTTCCGTTGGCATTATTATCGCAACGTCGCCACGGTGCGGCGAAAGTGTGTCGAGAACCATTTTTGCATAGTCACCTATAGTTGAGTCGCCTATGAACTGCTCCGCCTGTGAACAAAACCAATCACATGTCGCTGCAAATACTTCCGCGCTAGGTTCACCGTAAACATATCTATTCCATCGAGCAAAACTTCGCATGTCTCCACGAGCAGATGCTTGCAGCATATGTATACCCCCGATCGCCTCGTTAAGTCTCCAACGATATGCTTGGGTTACATCAGGATCAGATTCTGTAGAGTATATGTCCTTTTTTAGTTGCTTTAGCGTTTCTTCACGCTCAGCCAGCTCGACTTGGTCAAGGTGCTGAGCAGTAAAATCAGGATTAACACTTTTGCCAGATTCAATAAAATCTAGTTCAAGCTGAGACTTTCGTTCTTCAGATGGATACAGCTCTTGGTATGTTGGAGGCATACCACCCAGCACAGGTGCCACTTCTTCAAAGAGCTGTCCGTCGTGTACAGTCTTAGAAGGCTCGATTAGTAATGTTTCTTTTTGTACCGTCATTACAGTATTATATTATAGCATATTTACATATCAAAAGTCAATATTTCTTGTCAAATTGGTAGGTATTTCTGTTTTGTTGTATTTTTGATAATTGTTTGGCATTATTAGGGTAATAACCTAAAGGAGTATGGGTATGGCTACAAAAGAGACAAAATCAACTGCAAGCTCGAAGGCTTCTTCGGCTGAGCAAAAAGCTGAAGGGGCGGCTTCGGCTATTAGTGCAAAATTTAGCGGACCGCTTGCGCCGCTTGAGAAAAGCCTCGATGGAGTATTGGGCGAAAAAGCTCCTTATAAACTGCCCGGGAATGCTCGTGAAACATTGGTGAAGATTGCACCTTGGCTCAGTCTTGCTGGTGGTGTCTTTGGTATTATCTCGGCGATCGGGTTGTGGCGTGCGGCACATTATGTTAATCAGTGGGTTGATGTTGCTAATCAACTTTCTGCAAGCTTTGGCGTAAGTGCACAAACCCCTCGGCTTGGCTTGACCTTTTGGCTCTCGCTGGTCATGCTGGTTGTGTTTTCAGCACTTGCTTTTCTGGCCTTTCCAGGCCTCAAAGCCAAGAAGAAGACCGGCTGGAATTTAATGTTCTATAGCGCACTTGCAAATGTTGGATATGCTGTTATCTCCCTTTTCTATGATGGCGGCGGCTTTGGCTCGTTCTTTGGCGCGGCTGTTGGAAGTGTTCTCGGGCTTTATTTGTTGTTTCAAGTACGGAGCCACTACAAAGCTTAGCGAAACGGTAGAGATTAGTTCTTAGCTATTAGAAAAGACCGCTTGAGCTGCGGTCTTTTTGAACTCTTAATGAGTACTCCTTATCACCAGCTGAGATGACGACCAGAAAAGTTTGTTTTTGATTTAGCCGAAGAAGCCACGTTTTTTGGTTGTCTTGAGGCTTTCGAGTATTTCTTGCTGCTCTTTGCTCAGATTTGTTGGGGTGTCTACCAAAATGGTAACGATGTGAGCACCGCGATTTTTATCGCGAATGTGCGGCACGCCGCGGCCAGAGAGCTTAAAATCGGTGCCGCTCTGGGTGCCGGCCGGGACCTTCATGGTCATAGGGCCATCCACAGTTTCGACTTGTATTTCAGTTCCAAGAGCAGCATCAATCATGCCAACATGCTGGCTAGAAAGAATGAGATCACCCTCCCGCGTAAAGTGTTTGTGGGGCTTTACGTTAATCTGAACATATAGGTCACCCTTATTGCCATTGGCAGCTGCCTCACCATGCTCACGAAGCCGAATAACTGCACCGTCATCAATGCCGGCAGGTATCTTCACAGTGATTTCTTGCTTTACCCGCTCCACGCCAATTGCCTTACATACCGTGCAGGGCTTCTCCGGGACCTTACCCCGACCCTGACAGTTGCGACAGATCGCAGCCTGCTGAATAGCACCAAAGATGGTGTTCATCTGCTGAGTAACCTGGCCTGAACCTTTACACACATCACAGGTTTTTAGTTCATGACCCGGTTCAGCCCGGCTGCCCTTACAATGGCTACAAACATCATTCATAGTGAGATGCAAAGTCTTTTCAACTCCAAATACAGCCTCTTCAAATGTAAGAGTTAAATCTGTCTGGACATCTCGCCCCATGTCTTCGCTTCTACGTTGCTGCTGGCCGCCGCCAAAAAAGCTGCCGAAGATATCACCCAGACCCATGTCACCAAAGTCGAAGTGCATACTTTGCCCATTAAAGCCCTGGAAACCATCAAATGGATTGCCACCAGCCGCGCCGCCGCCAACACCAGCATGACCAAACTGGTCATAGCGCTGCCGCTTAGTCGGATCTTTCAAGATCTCGTATGCTTCCGATGCTTCTTTAAACTTCGCTTCATCGCCGCCTTCTTTATCAGGGTGATACTGCACCGCGGCCTTACGAAAGGCTTTTTTAATTTCGTCAGCTGAGGCATCTTTTTTGATACCTAGAACGTCGTAATAATCACGTTTACTCATTCAAGCTCTCCTGCAAAAACCTTCTTGCTATCGGTATTGTAATAACTCTCGTGCTATCAGCGATACTCGAAAGTGCACTCATTGGTCTATATTCGTAACCTACGAACATTATTTTTGCGCCTAGTTTCTTGGATGCACGAACGGCTGGCAACAGATCAGTGTCGGCACTTACTATAATTATTTCCGTGTCTTCATGAGCCTCGGCCAACATTCGCACAGCTAGACCAACATCTACGCCTTTTTCTATAAATTTCCACTCCTTGTTCTGACACTGAGAGCAAGGATCAGTCTCGCGAAGGCGGAGATAGCCAACCTTAATGAAAGTAATCTTTTGCGATTGAACATGGTTCACGAAATACGACTGCCGCCTTATCGCATTATTTGTCTTTTCGAGTAGTTCTGGTGTTTCGGCGTATTGCCGCAAGCGCGCACCAAACCATAAGATTTCTCCTGGAAGTTGCTCTGCGAGAATCTCTTCTATCAAGCCTCTGAAATCATACGTATTCAAACTGTTTCGAGGCAGCTTTTCACCTTCAGTACCCAGTAGTGTTCTAAGACCGTAGGTTAAGTTCTCGCCATCAATCAATACTATTCTTCTCATACGCCATCTCCACTAAAAAACCTCGCGAGATCATAGGACCAAGCGAGGTGCGGTAATTGAATGTTAGCAAAAATACCCATGTTTGTCAATATCTCTATCGCAGCCATTACTTGTGCGCCCCTAATGCCACCTTAATGCCGAGAGCTATGAGCACTATACCAAACACTCGTTCAAGATGATGCTTGATGCCAGAGAAAACTCGGTTAATCCGCTGCTGTGTCAGTAAAAGAGCTACAATAGAAAACCAAGCAAAGGTTGCCGCCGACATCTCAATACCATAGAGCATTTTAATAAACGACGTAGTTTCAGGGTTAATAACCTGCGTAAATAATGCTAGAAAGAATAATGTAGCTTTCGGATTTAACGCATTTGTTAAAAAACCAAGCCGAATTGCAGCAAGGGTGGACATTTCCGCTCCTGTGTCGCTAAATTTTTCATCTAATTCAGGTTGTCTTTTTGCAAAAAGTGATTTAATACCGATATAGATGAGGTACGCAGCGCCAAGGAGCTTAATGATATTAAAAAGTAAGATCGACTGAGAAATAATCAAGCCAATTCCGAGCAGTGAGTACGTTACGTGAAGTAAAATGCCAAGACCGAGCCCTACTGCTGCCAATATACCAACTCTTCGCGAGTATATGAGCGAGTTTCTGAGCACCATAGCAAAATCTGGGCCAGGACTCATGACCGCAAGTAAGTGAATACCAGCAACAAGTAAAAATTCTTTCATACTGATTATTTTAGCACTTTAGGCTATAGAGTGCTAATACTTTTCTAGATCAAAGTGTGGAAATATTCGGCAAAATGAGTGAAGATCAACACAATAATAATAAGGTAGTGCAGCGCAATCAGTTTGCCTGGATTTTCCAGCAGAAATTTACCAAGCACCCCGCTCATTTTAATATTCTTCTCGCGCAGATTATACGACAAAGTTGCCCAGAAAATCGGAATAGTTACCACCCAAACCACCATACAGTAAATGCAAAGTTTTTGAATATTATAAATTGATGAATATTGCAACCATGTGATAAACAAGGTCCCGAACAATGTACCTGCTTGAAAGCACCACCAAAACCACTTCTTGAGGTTTTTGGCACCGGCGAGCAGCATCATACCAACCGCCCAGACCATTCCAAACCCAGCCAAACCAACGAACATATTTGGGAATTTAAAAGTATTTGCTTGCCAAGAGGTCATCACCGGCGAACACGCCACCACCGGACTGATCGAACAACTTGGTTGATAGCTGGGGTTTGCCAACACATGCATTTTTTCGATAGTTAAAATTGATGATGCCAGCAGACCAATGATTCCCCCAATTACTAATATCCACGGGAATACTTGTTTGAACCTCAGGTTTTTTATTATATCCATATCTCTATTGTACTATGGCTTTCATGTTCTTGTCCTTCTACCTACTATACAATATTCTTCTCTATTTTCGGGTCTGACCTCACTTTAGGTTTTGCAAATGGGGCAGGGGGCTTCGTCTACAACTGAGCCGTAATGCCATGCCGTGAGGGCCTTTCTAGGCGGGAGGAACGTTATATAGAGCCGTAGGTCAGCCAGACGTCGGAGCATCCAGCCCAAGCGACCATAGATGCGCACCCCTCCCCACAACACCGCTGCCCATCTTGCGCCAACTGGGATAGCGTAGATTGGTTTTTTAGGAACATACTCCCGGGCTACTTTGCCGCGTACCTGCCTGAGTATATTGCCGGTAATAAACTGTGCATCGTACATGGCGGTTTGTGCCATACCGCTATATGGCGTTAGGGCGCTATCCCCAAGCACATATATGTGCGGTGCAGCCCGCAGGTAGGGATCTACCTGTACTCTGCCTAGTTTTCCTGTACGAAATAGCTGGGGGAACTGAGCGAACAATGGGTTATTAGCGATACCGGCCGTCCAGACAACTGACCGTGAATGGATACTGCCTTTTTGATGAGACTGTAAACGGATTGCAGCTGCCGTCTCAGCCGTAACGGCTGTGCTGGTTTTTATGTTTACGCCCAGTTTCTGCAATTTTTTTGTTGTCGCTGTTGAAATATCTTCCGGCATCGCCGTCAACACACGCGGAGCAGCCTCAATCAGCTGTACCCGAAAAGCATGTTTGATGCCATGTTTTTTTCTGACCTTCTTCATGTAAGTAGCCAGTTCTGCACTGAGCTCAACGCCTGTTGCGCCCGCGCCAATCACCACGTAGTTATGGTCTTTCTCTGCAGTAAGCAGCTGTTCGTGCAAGTGCCGTTTCAGCCTCAACGCCTCATGGATTGTTTTGACCCCGTAGGCGTACTGCTGTAACCCCTTAATACCATAATATTCGGTAACATTACCGAGTGCCAACATGAGCTCGTCGTAATGATATTTTGAGTCTGATTCACCCGTAATATATTGATCGTTGTTATCGATACTGATGATTGTATCTTCCATCACTTCAATATTTTTGGCGTAGGCAAAAAAGTCTCGAAGCGGTATAACTACTTCGAGCGGCGAATGCCCTGTTGCCGAACGATATAGTGCGGCATGGTATTCAAAATATGCTTGACCAGAAATCAGCTTTACTTCGATACCTTTTTTGTTTGCCAAACATAGCGCGGCCTTGATGCCGCCGAAACCGCCACCTACTATAACAACCTTCATGCGCTAAAACTTCTCTCTCATGTGGTGTTCGGAAAAACTCCAACTTGCATCGGTCTTCTTGTGCGGATTGAATATGTTGTGAGGGTCGAAGATGTGCTTCACATGCTTGAATATACCGAGCATCTCCTTGCCGTACATTTGCTCCAGCCACGGGCCGCGGATCATACCGTCGTTGTGTTCGCCGCTCAGGCTACCGCCGTATTTTAAGACCAGTTCGTTCACCTCTTTCATGGCCGGCATGATCTTAGCTCGTTCGCTCGCCAGCTCTATATTCATGAGGGGAATAATATGAAAATTACCATCACCCATATGGCCGGCAATGGTTGCGAAGAGTTTGTACTTTTTTATAATTTTACGCAGTCGTGGCAAGAACTCGGGCAAATGCTGCGGTGGTACCACAAAATCATCGATAAACGGAGCGGCGTGCTTGTCTTTCACGCTGCTTCTGAGAATCTGAAAGCTGTAGCGGCGCATAATCCAGAACTTTTCACCCTGCCGTTCAGTTGGTGCTTCTTCGAAACCGCTAATGCCGAGTTCTTTTTGGCGGGCACGCAGCTCATGGTGAAGTTCTTTAATACGGTGTGCGACATCGTCTGCGCTATTACCTTTTATGGAGACCATGAGAATAAGGCGTGGTACGCCACGCAGCAAGAGTAAGGCATCTGGTATAAGACTGATGAGGAGCTTTATGAAGTTATGCGGGCCAAGCAATGCATAAAATTTTGGCATAAACCTGAGGGATAGCAGTAGCGTATTGTCATCAAACGATTCAAACCGGGAAGGTTTTTTAGCAAGAACTTCTTTAATGAGCTTCCCTAGCGGTTTGGTGTCTTTCATAAATATCACCAATAGACCTTCATCAGATCTGGCATCGGTCATCTTAAATTCAATATTCGTGACTAGTCCAAGTGTACCCTGAGATCCAACAATTACTTGAGTGAGATCAAAAACTCCCGTTTCTCTATCCCACACCCGCCACAAGTGATAACCGGTGGAATCTTTGCTGACATTTGGTTTGGCCGCCTTGATGGCATCGTAGTTTTCTTCTATGAGTTGAAACAGCTCCCGATACACTCTCCCCTCAAAGTCTCTTTGCTTCATTTTTGCATTCAGTTCGGTCTTATTGAGCGGTTTGACAATGCGTTTGATGCCATCGGCAAGAACTACCTCAAGTTCGTTCACAAAATCTTCAGCTTTGCCAAATTCGATTGATTTTTCACCACCGGCGTTGTTGGCAACCATACCACCGACCGTACATAAATCACGTGATGCCGGGTACGTCGGCATCAGAACGCCTTTTTGGTTTGCCTGTTCATCAAAATCTTTGAACATAACGCCAGGCTGCAAACGGCCTACCTTTTGCTTAGCATCAATCAGCTCAATATTAGTAAAGTACTTTGAAAAATCAACGATTATAGAATCGTTAATGGCACCGCCTGACATATCGGTGCCGCTGCCTCGCCCGGTAATAGAGAGTTCCGGGTGTGCCTCTTTGTTTTTGTTGATATATTCTACCAGCTTGCACACATCATCGGCACTTTTTGGGTACACCACAACCTGCGGCTTTAGCTCAAACAGGCTGGCGTCGTGGCTGTAGAGCTCGCACGTTTTGTTATCGGCAGCGACATCACCAGCAATACGGGCTTGAATATCTTTAGCTAAGTTAAGCATAACTACTTCTATTCTAAGATAGGAAACCGTTTGACAAAAGGCTGCTTGACCCAAAGCTTACGCAAACCCCATTTTTGATTTTTGTTCTCAGAGAGTATACCGAGCAGCACAATGCTGTAGATAATATGCTCATCAATCAGTGGGTTGTTTTGAGGCAGGAGCATTGACGACCACATCATGAGCATCAGCAGCACGCCGGAAACTGTTGCCACACGTATGCCGATACCAATAATAAGCGCCGAGCCAATTAAACCAAGTCCTACCATAAATAAGATATCGATGAAAGAATTGCCGGCTAAGCTTTGATAGAGTTCAACCAGCGGCCCTTTAGTCGCAAACTGTAGAAATCCCTCTGTTGGCGAGCCGCCGTTAATCCAGGCCTTTTCACACATTGTACTAATAACATCTGTTTTGGTATCACGGCAGGTCGCAAAACCAAGACCAAATAATTTATCTATAAATGCCCACAAAAATGTAAAACCCAACGCAATACGAGCCGCCGCCCAAAAATACGATGATTTATCTGCTATGCCAGCTGCTTTTTTAATTGCCATACACAACCTCCTGTAATAGCTAAGCTTTAGCACTTATAATACAGCATTCTAAACCTTTTGAATACTTGGCCTTGTACACCATACTTTACTTTTTTTCCTGGATTTCGGATCTCTCAAGAGTGCTCGTCGGGGCACAGCGAGTCCGGGATGACGGCAAATGATACTTTATGCATTCTTACCTTCGACGGTTTCGCACATCTTCACTAAAGCTATGATGAATTTCGGTGAATTACTCTTTATCATCTACCACTTCGCCTTCTACGGCCTCATCTTCTTTGATGGTTGTTTTTGTTTTTTTACCCTTGGAACTTTTTTCCTCGCTGTCTTTTTCGGTTTCTGCCTCTTTTGCAGCTTCTTCGTACATTTTGGTGCCAATTGGCTGAATCTTTTCCATCAGCTCTTTGGTTGCTGACTCAATCTTCTCTTTATCGTCAGACTTCAAAGCCTCTTCGGCCTCTTTCACGGCATCTTCAATTACTTTTTTGTCGTCTTCTGAGATCTTATCTTTGTATTCATCCGGCATCTTCTTGGCCTGGTAAATAGAGTTTTCGAGTAAGTTTTTAGCCTCTACTGCTTCACGCTTCTTCTTGTCTTCTTCGGCGTGAGCTTCGGCGTCTTTTTGTGCCTTTTCGACATCCTCTTTGCTGAGGTTGCCGGAGTTCTGAATGGTAATGGATTGTTCTTTGCCAGTGCCTTTATCTTTAGCGGTTACATTCAAAATACCGTTGGCATCGAGGTTAAAGGTAACTTCGATTTGCGGCACGCCGCGCGGAGCCGGAGCAATACCATCGAGCACAAAGCGGCCGAGTGATTTGTTGTCTGCCGACATTTCGCGCTCACCTTGCAGAACGTGAATTTCTACCTGCGGCTGATTATCTGCAGCGGTTGAGAAGACTTCGCTCTTTGAAGTTGGAATAGTGGTGTTTCGCTCAATCAGCTTGGTAGTTACGGAACCCATGGTTTCGATACCAAGTGAAAGCGGCGTAACATCAAGCAGCAAGACATCTTTGACATCACCGGCAAGAACGCCACCTTGAATGGCAGCACCGATCGCTACAACTTCATCTGGGTTCACGCCCTGCATAGGGTCTTTACCGAAGATTGACTTAACTTTTTCTACCACAGCTGGCATACGCGTCATACCGCCGACCAAAATAACTTCATCAACATCTTTGGCAGTAATTTTTGCGTCTTTCAGTGCTTGTTCGCACGGCTTAGCTGTTCGTTCAATAAAGTCTTTTACCAGATCTTCAAGCTTGGCACGGGTAAGGCTGTATTCAAAATTGATTGGGCCGTCTTCGCCTTGATCTAAGAACGGCAGGTTGATCTCGGCAGTTTGTGCTGAGGAGAGCTCTTTCTTAGCTTTCTCCGCCTCTTCTTTCAAGCGCTGCATCGCCATGGCGTTTTCACGCAGATCCTTGCTGTGTTCTTTCTTAATTTCGTCCAGGAAGTGATTTACGATCGCATTATCAAAATCTTCACCACCAAGATGGGTATCGCCGTGAGTAGATTTCACCTCAAAGACACCATCGCCAAGTTCAAGCACCGAAACGTCGAAGGTACCACCACCAAGATCGAACACCACAACGGTTTCATCTTTTGCTTTTTTATCAAGACCATAGGCCAGTGCTGCCGCCGTTGGTTCGTTAATAATACGCTTAACCTCAAGGCCAGCAATTTTACCGGCATCTTTGGTGGCTTGGCGCTGGCTGTCATCGAAATAAGCGGGAACGGTAATGACCGCCTCGTTCACCTTTTCACCTAAGAAAGCCTCGGCGTCTGCTTTGATTTTACTCAAGATCATAGCTGAGACTTCTTCTGGTGTATAGTCTTTGCCTGCCATAGTTACACCAACACCATTGCCTTTTTTCACAATTTTGTAAGGCATGATATCAATATCTTTTTGGACTTCTTTATCTGAATACTTGCGGCCAATGAGGCGCTTAACACCGAAAATAGTATTCTCCGGATTAGTAACGCGTTGACGATTAGCAGTTGCACCCACCAAACGCTCTTCTTTGCCATTCTTATCTTTTTTAATTGCGACAACAGAGGGGGTTGTTCGGTTGCCTTCGCTGTTTGTGATGATATCTGGTGTGCCAGCTTGAATAACTGCCACTGCCGAGTTAGTTGTTCCTAAATCAATTCCGATAATTTTACCCATGTGGTCGCTCCTTTTTGTCGCTCCGGGTAGATCTTGGTTCTTAGATCTTAGAGCTTCAATACTTATCAATTACATTTAGCAGTCCAGTTACGACTGTGCTAATACTATTCTAGCATACAAAAATTAGCACTCACAAGTCAAGAGTGCTAATTTAGTTCTTATTCCAAATCAATCAGATACTAGTCGGCCACCAATATAATAGCCTATACCCACTATGACTTTAGCCCTCTTAAGGTCAGCTTCGGGAACACGCTGAAACGCTTCTATAAGTACTTGTAATTCATCTGGATCAACCTTCTGCTCACTGTCTGCTTCCGCGGCTTCTATCTTTTCAAAAAGACCAGTGATATTACCTCCGAAGCCATGTTTGAGCAATGCATGTGATCTTGCGTCCACTACTTTGTCAGCAGCACCTAGTCGAGCTTCTGCGAAATCTTGAGTAGTTGAGTTAAGGCCAAGCTTACCGAGCGCCTTCTGCATGTTATCAGCACGCCCTCTACCCAAGGGATTCTGACCATCGCAGTTGGATCAATATCTTGAACTACTGATTGATATTCATCGTAGACTGCCTGTAAGCTACCTAGTTCATATTCAGTCATGATACTAAGAGTATATGAAACTTTTTTAATTAAGCAAGCATATGCACTACCGTTGCATTACTTTGACAACTGCGTGACGAATAACCTGATTACCTAATTGGTAGCCGTTTTGTAGAACTTCTGAAACGATTTGCGAAGGTCCTTCGCCCTCAACCTGTACGGCTTCGTGAAGGTTGTGGTCAAATGGTTGGTTTAAGGCCTGGATTTCGGTAACGCCAAGTTTCTCAAGCTGCTTTTGCAAACGATCATACACACTACGAACGCCGAGTGCCCATTTATTCTCTTTCAGATCATCAGGAAGATGGCCAAGGGCGCGTTCGAGATCATCAATAATTGGCAGTAGATCTTTGATAGTTTGTGCTTTAGAAAATTGCGATAATGTCGCCTTTTCGTTTTCTACTCTATTTTTGTAGTTGATAAATTCGGCCTGAACGCGCTGTAAATCAATGAGAAGTTCGGCTTCTCGGGATGCTTGAGATTTCGCACCTTTATCTTCCGTCTTTTGTCTTTTATCTTGAGCTTTGCTCATAATACCGCCTCCAAGGTTCTGCCCGTTTGTTCAACCAAGCCCATAACACTTCGGTAACTCTGCCGAGTTGGGCCCAAGATACCGATATAACTGCTGTCAGAATATGGGCTGCGATATTTTGAAATGATTAAACTCACGCCAGCGGCACGGCCAATCGGGTTCTCGCGGCCAATATACACATTGAGCGCCTCATTTGGAGCAGCCTCTCGAAGCCATGGCTCAAGATTATCGAGCAGACGCGCTACTTCGCGTGAGTGGGTTGGATCTAAAAATTCGGGCTGCCCGAACAAATTGGA
>CAZXUE010000007.1:18320-24265 GCA_964643895.1 uncultured Candidatus Saccharibacteria bacterium | reverse complement strand
TAGGCTATCCACTGCACTCTTGATTGCTTGGGCTGGCTCACCAGAGTGCGAAACCCGTGTTGCAATCGCCTTGGTGTTGCGGGCGGTCTGCGATGTCTGATGATGCTCATCATCATGGAGATTATTAACATAAAAACGATAGCCTTTATCGGTAGGGATACGCCCCGCCGAAGTATGTGGCTGGCGGATGTACCCGTGGCGCTCAAGCTCCACCATCTCATTACGAATAGTCGCACTCGAAACATTAAACAACTTGGCCAGCAACACACTGCCAACCGGGGCTCAATGATGGTCTCTAATATTTTGATCTGACGATCTGTCATAATAGCCATAAGTATACTGTTTTAGCACTTAGATCGCAAGAGTGCTAAACCCGATCCTCAAAACCGCGGGTTTGTCGTTCCCGAACCCCGATCGGGAATCTCGTGAGATAACCACGAAATGTCGGGTTGCTTTTTTGCTTATGTCTTATATAATTATGCGTGTAAACATAAAATAAACATGAAAAAACATCTTTCTCGAATTAGATTACTGTCTGTTATCTTTGTGATAGTTGTTGTTATGGTTGCTCGCTGGCTACCCACCGAGGCGGATTCCACTATTACCATTAACTATGCCGACCCTCAGGGCGCGCACACCTTTCGAATTGGGGAAAGCTACGAGCTAAAAGGATCGGAATACGCAGATAGCAGTGCCCAACAAAAGATTGCCAACATCACCAAAGATTCGTTGGCCCTCCAGAATCAGCATGTTATCGCCTTTGGGTCTACCGCGCTTTGGACAGACCCGACAGAGCGTGATCCCGACAATTGGGATTGGACCTCGCTTGATGCCAAGATCGAGACCATGCGACTTGCCAGCGGAAACGGTGGCGCCGATATTATCATCACATTGGGTATGGCGCCGGCATGGATGACAACACACCAAGCAAAGACCGCCCCGAGCTATCCAGCATACAACGATTGGACCGACTATCCCGGTGCAAGCTCTGGCAGCCCAAACACTAAATATTCTGCCAATCCAGCCCTGGGTGATGATTCTATCACCGAGGACACAATTAACGCCTCGGTCGACCCTTGGTTTGAGGATGATTTTGCCTTTATGGCGGCCGCAGTTGCCGAGCGATACCCAGATGTAAAAACATTCCAGGTGTGGAACGAGATGAAGGGCTATTATCTTTCAAGTCAGAATCATTGGGATTACGAACAGTACACCAGTCTTTACAATAAGGTCTACACCGCTGTGAAGGCGGTTCGCCCCGACGCAAAGCTAGGCGGCCCGTACGTTGTGATGAGTTCTTGGAGCAGCTCTAGCGCCGCCTCACACCCCGCCACCAACCCAGCCTGTCAAGGATCGTGGGGGATATTTGATCAACGAGATATTGATGTTATAGACTACTGGCTTGATCATAAAACCGGTGCTGACTACATTGTAATTGACAGCTCAACTAATAACCGCGATGCGAACCCTGGCTTTCAAGAATTTCAAACCAAAGAGCGAACCGATAACCTACGGGCTTGCCTTGATACCGTCATAACCTCCGCCTCGGATCAACTATTACCCCTTGGAATTGCTGAATATTACCCGAAAGCCAACGGCAGCGGGCTTACTCAGCAACGCGCAGCAGCAATCACGGCAAACGCACTTGGAGATACTATAACAAACAAGTTTGGTTACGTTTTGTTGTGGGATCTAATGGCCAAAAGCTGTGATCCACTTACCAGCGCTAGCCTTATCGCACTCTCAACAAGTGTAAATAACGCCGACTGTGCGAACAGTGCACAACAAGGACAAGCATCTACCTTAGCGCCGGTTCTCGAAGGAATTAAAGAGACGTTTGGATCAGGGGCCGCGCTCTATGCACCCCAGTTTGATAGCACTAAAGTTGGCGTTTTTGCGAGCGCAAACGGCATTATGCTTGTTAATAAGCAGAACGCTACCGAAAGCGCTATTATTAACGGCTGTGATCCTGTTGCTCTTACGGCGTACGAGGTGAAGTTTATTGCGCTACTTGATTGCATTGCGCCGAGTGCCCCACCAAATGCCGTCAGTGAAGTCAGCGGTACAACCGTGGCACTCTCATGGGATGCCAGTACCGATACCACAAGCAGCGTTACGGGTTACCGAGTATACCGAAACGGCACACTGATTGCGACGCTCAATGCAAACCAACGAAGTATCAGTGATTCCTATGAAGGCGATGATCCCCTGGAGGTAGTGTACGCCATCGAAGCGGTTGATAGTTTTACCAATGTGGGAGCTCGAACAACCCTTGCCAGTATCACGCTCACACCCAGCGTGGACACCGATGAGCCAACGAACGAAGATGACTCCAACAACATCCCTAGCGAGGAAGATGACGGATCCAGCCCGCAGACAACCAACGCCGACGACTTCACCACCACAATTACGGATAATCCCTCTAGCTCACAGGCGCCGAAAGCGCCTCAATCGGGCATTCATGCAACCAACCGGCATCTCCCCACAATGATTGCTACAGCGTTCTGCCTCCCGCTCATCGCAGTAGGCTTGCATGTCGTCCGGAAGCGTCGCCTTAGTAAGCGTTGAGGCTGTTCTTGATAGCAGCGAGCATCTCGGCCGCGGCCTGACGTGCCGGAGTATCATCATATTGTGCATGATGTGTGACATTAAGGCTATCAATTAATTGTACGGTAGTCTGAAGATTGTCGTTAATTACAAAATGATAAAATGCACGGTCTAGACCATGCTCAATTTCGTGGACGGCACTTGTAAAACGCCGCAAACGCTCTTCTTCACTCATGCTACCACGGGCTCGTAAGCGAGATTCCCACTCATTGAAGCTCGGGGGTATGATAAAGAAACATGGGATACTTGGGTTATACCTATGGAAGGCCTCAATGCCGTCGTTTTGTCGTTCACCTGTGCTCGCTCAACCTCGGCAACACTAACGCCCGATACCTGTTGGTCATGAATAATAGCCGCCTCAACATAGGCGCCCTGTTTCAAGCCTTCAAGAAAAGCCTCTTCTGCCTTAAACCAATACTCTCGGCCGTCTTGTTCGTGCAGGCCATCGTTTATCCGTGGTAAACGCGTGGTATCAGAAACAACTTGATGATACCGACCAATTTTTACCAGCTCGGAAATGATAGTGTTCCGACCGCTCGCACTCGGGCCATCAAAAAGCGCAATCCTCGCCTGCTGCAAAATAACCTGCGAGCGCTGACTAGCTCGGTAATTTTTGATGATCTCTTCAAACTCATCGCGCAATTTGAGTTTATTCATGTAGGTACTATATCAGATTACCGGGCCAGTCCGAACACAGTCACTCATTTTCGGCGCAGTTCGAGGAAGGTGTATGGGTATGGATTGTCTTGATCTGATGAGAAATGTTCTTCAGAAATAGTCCAATCGTCTTCAGCATATCTTGGGAAAAACACATCGCCAGATAAAACGGTTTCTATGCGAGTAAGATACATCACATCAACATACGGCAGTAGTGCTGCAAAAATTTGACCACCGCCAATAACCCATGTGTCCTTCTGCTCGGCGAGCAAAATTAGTTCTTGAATACTACGGAAGATTGTTGCACCAGCTATGTTGTTTTTACTTCTTGAAAGCACAATCACATCATCCGTCTGAAACGTTTTGCCAACATCTTTATAATCATGATACGTATGCTCGCCCATCACTAATGTCTTGCCAGTAATAAGTTGCTTCAGTCGAGCGGTGTCGTGCTTCATGGGCGTATTGCGCCAGGGCAAGTTTCCATCTTTACCGAGCGCGTAGTTCTGTGTAAATGCTGCGACAAAATACATCATAATACCCTAGTGTAATTGAAAGAAGGTATACTAGCATAGAGCAACCACTATGAAATTATTTACTAATTATCAAAAAGCAATACGATATCTTATCCACGATATGCCCAAGACCACTCGGCGAGTTTTTGATGACGGCGCCGCACTCGAGCGTAACATTAAGGCAATGGAGCTACTGGGCAACCCGCAAGATCGCCACAAAACCATCCATGTTGCTGGTACCAGTGGCAAGGGTAGTATTTGCTACTTAATTGATGCCCTACTGCGAGCTCACACAAAGCGAACCGGTATGACCCAGAGCCCGCACGTTTATGATATTCGCGAACGTATTCAAGAAAACGGCCAGCTCATCAGTGAAAAACGATTTGTTGGTGCTTTAAATCACGTACTTCAATCACTTCATGGCTCGGTGCAGACCTCATATTTTGAAACATTGATTGCCATGGCTTATGCCGAGTTTGGCCGATCACGGCTTGATTACCAAATTATCGAAACCGGCTTTGGCGGCAGGCTCGATGCAACCAATGTCATCACGCGTCAAGACAAGCTCTGTATTATCAACCGCATCGGCCTTGACCATACGGATGTTCTTGGTGATACACTCACCCAAATTGCCATTGAAAAAGCGGGCATTATCCAGGCAGGCAACACCGTATTTGCCTTGCGCCAAGAACCCGAGGTTAACGCGGTTTTTGAGGCTCGCTGCAAAAATGTCGGCGCCGAGCTTCACTGGGTAGAACAAACCGGAAACTATCAGACTACCAATGATGAGATGGCCATCAGCGCCTGTCGATATCTCGCCGAGCAAGGCGGCTGGCAGTTTGATGAAAATCTTGCGAAAACAACGCTCGAGCACGCCTTTATACCCGGCAGATTCGAAAAACGCACCTACAAAGATCATCTGGTTGTGATGGACGGCGCGCACAACCCTCAAAAACTAGCAGCGATGGCGCACCGATTGCAGCGTGAGAATATTCAACCAGTCAGCGTTGTGCTGGCCATGGGCTCAAGAAAGGATATTAGAGGCTGTCTTGAAATTTTAAAACCAGTTGCACAAAGAATTATTGTAACCGAATACCTTAGTAAAGAGCGAGATATTCCGGTGCAGCCGTTTAAAAAAGAGGAATTTCAAAAACTCGCTAAAGAAGTTGGCATTGAGACACACATCGCAAACTCACCCCGCGATGCACTGATTACAGCCGCTCACTACCCCAAGCCGATCGTTATCACCGGTTCGTTCTATCTTCTCGGAGAAATCGACGGCGCCTTTTAGCTCGCTCAACACATACTCCGTTGATTTTCATAAACCCCGCTAGCTCGCGTCATTCAAAGTGTTACCAGTATCACAAAACTCACGATCGTGAGTTTTGTGATACATTTTATACACTCGTTGATGTGGAGGGTGATGATTTTGTGCTAGGGCGGGCCATGCTGCTGATAATGCGGCGTGAAGGGGGTGGTATACTGGTAGGATGAAGGCTACGAACTTTTCTTTGAAGGATCAGGATGGTACCGCTAAAACGTTGCTCGATTTTGCGGGCTCATGGTTGGTACTCTATTTTTACCCAAAAGATGATACTCCTGGGTGTACTGTCGAGGCCTGTAGTTTGCGTGATGCCAACGATGAGCTCATTGCTTTAGGAGCGCAAGTTGTGGGTATCAGTAAAGATGATGAAGATAGCCACCGCAAATTTAAAGCTAAACATAAACTTAACTTCACCCTACTCTCAGATCCAACCGGCAAAACCATTGAAGCCTACGGTGCCTGGGGGCCAAAAATGTTTGGCAAATTAGGTATCCAACGTAAGACCTTTTTAATCAGCCCCGAGGGCGAGATCGTCAAAATCTACGGCCGCGTTACTCCACTCGGCCACGGCGAACAGGTTATAGAAGAGCTTAAACGCCTGCTTGTATAGCGGCAGCTCATTACTCGAGACACGCCTACCACGCTCCAGCGCTACGGCTGAAGACTGAACCATGAAGAGCATTTTTAACGCGAAGTTGTTGACTGATGTTTTGCAAGCCTTCTTCGTATCACAAACACCACAGTACTCACTGATATAAGGAACAGGCCTGCTATCATGAACCGGATCCTATCCTGACCAGTATTGCTCAGCGCGCCTCCAGAACCATCACTTGATGATGTCG
>CAZXUE010000007.1:11265-18310 GCA_964643895.1 uncultured Candidatus Saccharibacteria bacterium | reverse complement strand
CCCGATGCCGCAACGTAAGCAACGCGGGCAAAGTTATCATTTTCGAGTGTATCAAGGACATCTTGACTGGAACCATAAAATGCACTGATGATCGATGAGATATCTTGATCATTTGGTGCCGAGGCATTAGCAGCGTAAAAGGAGAGCGGGTTGGTTGGTAGCTCGGTAAGCACAAAATTTATGCGCCATGTAAATGAGCCTCCCGGAGGAATTGATGCATTCGAACCAGCACTTGCACATGCGAATAATTGATGGTTTTGATGATCGGCCGCACCAGGGCCCCACCCGCTAATAGAGTTAGCACCGGCGTCTATGCAGCTTATATTTGGATTATCTGATCCGCTCAGAGTCAGTACACTGGCATCAAATGCGCCCCCTAAGACCCCGTTGCTATACTGATTATAGCTCGAGACATCATACGTGCCGGGACCGCGATTGGTCAAGGTGACTTCGTATTGTATAGTACTGCCAACCCTCATATCAACTGGCTGTACTAGCTGGGCGGAAACGTGTAGATCGGCCGGGTTCCGGGCAGTCGCAAAATTGTTAATAGCGGGATTCATTGCCTTAAGGGCCTCAAGCATATCGGGCTCGCCGGTAATTGCCGCAGCAGCTGCTTCGTCAGGTTCATCTGACGCAACTGGAGGGTTTACCAAGGCATAGTTTGAGAATGCCAGATTTGAACCGCTATCTATTTCCATGGGAATGTTGGCCGTAATTGTTGCGCCATTTGCCAGGTAGCCGGTTGCTCCTGTGTACCAGCAGAGAACCATGCCATAATCACTATTAACTGCAGCCGCCATCATCATGCTTAGTGAACCGTGGACAGCCCACACACAGGTAAGATCACTGTTACCACTATTAACATAAAATGTACCAGGGAAGGGCCCGGTGACACCGGTATTCACAGGGGTAACATCAGGATGAACCATATCAACGATAAGAGCGTTTGAGCCAAATGGCACATTATACTCCCCATCATCCATAAGCAACGGGTCGGGACCGTGGTTAGTAACAGTTAGGCTGTAGTTGAGCGTTGAGCCAATGCCGGGCTGTACATCTTCGGGATTATTAAGGACTTTGGTGATAGAAAGATCGGTGCTTGGTCTGGTCGTGGCTGCAGACACCAAATTGTTAATGGAGGCTCCGAGAGTCTCAAGTATGTCACCACCGCTATTTACCGCCACCTCATATGCATCACTGTCAGCGTCATCTGAGCGTGGAACATTTAACAGATAGTTAGTAAATTGATTTAGCTTTTTATCAGCAACAGCGAAATGGAGCGTGAACGATAGTGATTGCCCACTTGCAAAAGCGGTGTTTGAGCCCGTGTAGCTACACGATGCAACCCTGAAGCTGCTGTGAGCTCCAAACAGACTGCCAAAAGTACTTGCATTATTCTGCCCACTACAGTCAATGTCGCTACCGGTGACTGATGATAATGTCAGGTTTGCAGGAAATATATCATTAAAAAGTGCTGTGTTTAGCGGATCGCCTGGATCCACAGCATAGTTCGTAAGATTCACGGGATCGGGGCCATTGTTCTTAAATGTGACCTGATAATCTATTGTACCGTTTGTAGTGATTGTATCTTGATCAACAATTGTTTTTGAAACTTCAATATCAGATTTGTTCACAGGAGCCCCACTGAACTCGCTCGTAGCACCGTAGCCTGTTGGGCTAGCGCCGTCAACGTAGGTGGCCGTGGAGGAGATATTAGCAAAACTAGCACCAACAAATGATGTCGTAAATAGCTGCGGGCCTGCACCACTCGAAACAACAGTATCAGAGCCAATATAGCTTTCGCCTTCGCCGTGACCACTGGGGTCAGCGGTACTATTGCTATAGAACTCTATTCGATACGTTCCAGCCGGCACATCAAGACGATACGTAATGCTCGTGTTGCCACCACCAACAATTGGAACGAGTAGTGTTGGGTAGTTTAAGGCGTCGTTTGGACCCGTATCGGTGTCGAGCTCGTCATTAGGAGTCACGCCATCAAACCTCAAATCGATACCCAGCGCCGCATTATCATATATCTTGTTATGAAGTATTGATGTTCCAACCGATCCAATGGCAACGCCGGAACCACCATTGTTGGCAACGATGTTTGCCTCGCCGGCATTTTCGCCACCTATAAGGTTGGTAGAGCCCATATCTGTAGCGATCCCATCAGAGCCATTACCTGCTGGGGTAACACCATCAGCGGCGACACCGATATAGTTGCCTTTGGTAAGCGAGTTTGTCACATTGTATAAATAAACACCCTGCAATCCGTTAAAGCCGATAACGTTTGCCTCGCCGGCATTTTCGCCACCAATTTTCACCGTATCGGCGGAGGAAACTCTGGCGCCAAACCCGTCATTACCTGCCGCAGTAACACCATCAGCGGCGACACCGATATAGTTGCCCTTAATATCAATATCATCACCGGCGAGCGTAACTCCGTCACCATTATTACCTATAACGTTGCGATCACCTGCAGCGGCGCCACCAATCACAACATGATTGAGATCGTTACCGCTGATAGCAGCCCACGTGTTACCCATGGCGGTCACGCCATCATCGGCCAGGCCGATATAGTTGCCTCGGATGTTTATTGTATTTACACTATCAAGTGCTATAGCCTGACCAGACGCATTTGCATTTGTCTGGTTGCCAGATATGATATTCTTGGCGTACTGCGCGCTCCCACCAACAGTAACATTGCTACTCGATCGAATCACGAGACCAGCAGAATTACCCATAATTCGATTACCCGCTACCAAAACATCTGTTGCACTAGAGACAACAACCGCCCCATAACCAGTGTGGTTTTCAACCGTATTGCCTTCACCCTCATTGATACCACCAAATTCAATATTCTGCCCCGAGAGAGCGACGGCGGGAACGCCAGCCAAAACTAAGAGATCAGGATTCGGTGCTAGTGGAGTAACGCTATCGGAGCCTACGAAAATATTATTCCCTTTTACTTTTGAGTTTGCACTGGTATTGAGCGCACCTTTGTTGCCAGTAATGACATTGCGCTTTTCAGGTGTAGTACCACCAATTATTGCGCCCCCGAGTGACTGAATAGCGACCGCTGACGAAGGTTTCCACTTTGCAATTAATCCAGATGGGTCGGTATTAAGATAATTCCCTTCAATATGAATATTACTGGTGCCTGAAAAGCTATAGATGGTAGCCGAAGGAGAATTGTTAATGACCAATCCCTTTACGGTTGACCCGCTAGCACTACTCTCAAAATATAACGTTCCCTCATCTTGTAACTGATTGGATGCATCGATTTCAATTTGCAACGTTCCATTTAAAGCAGCGGGCCACACGGCAGAATTAGCTGCAGAACCCGGCTGACTATACCCATTAATAGTGACTGGCTCTAAAATATGGTACAAAGAAGCCGGCGTGATTGTGTGCACCCCCGCGCCAGTAATGTTGAACTGAATAACATCAATGTCTGATGGGTTACCATTAGCATTAGCTTGTTCTATAGCTGCACGCAACGTACATTGCCCGGGCGTAGCCGTCTCGCAAATGCCGTCAGCAGTGTTAGCATCTCCTGCGTCAGCAACACTGTTAACGGTAAACGTCTGCGCTGCCGCCTGGGTAATTTGCGTATGAATTCCGAAGCCTAGCGACATTGCCGCTAAGCTCATCACTAGAAAAGCTACTATTTTTTTCTTCCGCACCATTTATTCTTTGTCTCCTCCACTGTAATCACTCTGATGATATCAGATTTTTGCATAAGCGTAAACACCTTAATACACCTCGCTATCTGCAATCGTTCCGTCTGGCCTTTGCAGCGTGAGAGTACCAACCATGGGTATGTCTTGCTTGAGCTGTCCAAGAACGTAACTTCCGCCATGACCAACCCTAAAATCGACATCTTTACGTGGTAGATAGGCTACCTGTCCGGGCGCAAGACCGGCGGCAAGGGGAAATGTAAAGCCAAGCTCGGGAATTTCCCAATTGGTCATATCGACAGTTTCTGCGGAGTTATTCTTTAATACAATATAACTTTCGCCCTGAGAAAATGATGGGTGCACTGAATCAAAATCTATAAGTGGAAAAGCTGATTGTCGTTCAGGAACAGCCCAAGGCTTACGAAATCTATTCAGCATGTTGAATTGAGTCTCTTGCAGTGCTTTCGCGATATTTTCTCGAGTATATACCGGATCTGCCAAGGAACCCCATTTATGGTAATCGAGCGTGAACTCTTGGGCAGTCTGCTGCTTAAGTTGTTGGTATTGTTGCATATACCAGTCGGTTGTCAAATATGTATCGGCTAGTGTTCTGAGCCGTCGATAGAATACTTTTCTGAGATCCGGCTCATCATATATTGCAAGATACGGCGCTCTCCATGAACGAGCGAAACGATCGGAAGTTCCCGGAAACTCATATGGAGTCATGAAATGTTGCCCGGGCACATCAGCCGAGCCGCCAAACCATGCCGCATCAAGGTCGTATGGCATAGTACTCCATCTACCCGTGTCTGTTATATCGTGATATGAAAACTGATTTCTGTTCACGGTCCAATCTCCGTTACGCACAAATGTCTGAAACGCCATAGTGTTGATCATATTAGGGATATCTTGATTATCCAGTATGTACTGTCGTCTTGACTCTGTTCTATTGCCCGAAACATCGGCCCACCAATCCTGTAGTTCAGTGCCATCATCAATATCTTTTCTGGTTTTTTTGGTTGCATCTTTGTAGAACGACCCCGTTTCATAGTTGTACTCCTGACGCCAGCTGCCATCGTATTCCTCGGCAAATGTATAGAGTCCATAAAAATCACCATTGCTCTGCAGCCGTATCTTAAAAATCTGCGCTATAGGCATACCCATCTCGCCAGCAAGACGCCACGCAAGTACGTCCGCAATACCCGATGGGTCTAGATATGTAGAGTTAAGGTGAAACTCATCCACCGCTCGTGTCATATTCGCAAATTTCAGCTTGTGACCTTTTGGAAGATCAATGGCAAACGCCTTCTTCACCAAATTTCGGGTTGTTATTCCTTTGATGTGAACTTCTGCGTTATCGATTACAACATTGTCATAAGCAATTACACTGGGGAATACCTGATCGTCGTGGCTATGGTTAGCTATCATATCAGCTTGCTGAGCAGGGTCCATGAACCACTGTAAGATTGGTAGCTGTGTCTGAATTGAATCATCCTTCACGACATACCCCCGATAGTTAACAGTGTCTTCGTCGCCGGGGCTCTCCTTGATGCCGCTTTGATTCGCTGCCGATATCTTAAAGCGTACCAGCGTACCAGCCGCTTGTGCCGGCACGCTCGCTCCATAAACGCCATCTTGTGCACTGCCATCCTGATGATTGCCATCATCAAACATCTGCTGCGTCTGCTCGGTATTAAACATTGTTTTATAGACGAGCAAAACTGAACTAGCATCCGTTACCCTTGCCGACACAAACGGTGAATCTTCCGCACCTACATTCTGCGGCACACTGAGATTACTTATTACAGGTAACACCGCACCAAAAACGCTATTCACTGCACCAGGCGTTGGCACCCCTGTGCTCGCATCCCAAGATGCCGCATTATCGATAGCCAAGTCGGGACTCTTCAGCTCCAATGAGGGTCCAGTACCATCTGGAGTAGTCGGCCACGGCGCCACATCATCATAACTAACACTGCTAATGACGGCCTGTGATGCATCTGATAGGGTGACCCTTTCTCCTCCGTTGTCGAGCTTGCCGCTATATGTAGCTATCACTGTTTTGCCGTATGTTGTTTGCGTTCTATTGGCGTCAGGACTGAGAAGTCCATAGCTATGAGCCAGTAACGTTGTGCCCTGGCTAAAGCAGGATGTAATGCCTGCAGTGAAACACCAACCCGTAAGGTCAATGTCGCCCGATGTTGTATTGTAGATTTCCAAGAACTCGTCACCATCAACCCCACAGAGGGGGTTGTACATAATCTCGTTGATGACCACTGGTGCAGAGGCAGCGTTTACGGCGCGACCAAGTAAGCAACAGCCCACTGCACCTGTAAAAAATAACGCCACCACTCCATAGAAAATACGCTTGTTTATTCGCGCCATCACATCAAACATATGGTTTTATATTACCATAAGCAGTTCACCGCAACGAACCCCCTACTGTCAATTCAGTGCAATGTTTGCGATATTACGGGCAAGATCCTTGGTACTTACCTTTTTTGCATCGTTATTAGGAACTGTAATGGTAATCAGAGTATTCTTATTAAGAAGCGTGAGCTGATTAGCTTGAGTATTAAAGTATGCTCCATCGGCCAAATTTTTAATCGCCTCGCCACGCTTCGACTGTTTAATTGCTTCGAGATTCTTCTGGGCTACCTCTTTATTTTCTAGCTCGCGATAAAGAATTAGTACACTCCTAGCATCACTACCGCCCTTCTTGGCCTTATAAATGCACGAGGAGGTGATATGCGGCGTTGTTTGATCTGCTACAAAACCCGAGACTCTCTGGATCTCCTCACCGATCACTTCCTGGACTCTGTCTTGGGGGAACTTATCGCAAGCAATGCTTTTTTGGTTTTTTTGAGAGACTGAGCTATTTACCAATGAGCCACTCCGCCTTTCTTGCTGGAGCTGTTGTTCGGTCTTAAATGTTCGAACCCTATATCCAAAAAAGAGACCCTCGTGAACAAGTCGTTCGATCTGTGTCATCACTAAAGCCACCCCAACAATACAAAATATTATCTTAAAAGAGATCTTGGATCTCGTGAGAAAATTCTGTTTTTTATGATGCCCAAACTTCACGAATATACGCCTCACTTCATTATTACGCTAACCATGATAGCACAATCTTGGTTCTCTGGTCGCGCTAGTCGCGTTTGAGCATGACGGTGAAGGCTTCGGCTGGGATGTCTACTTTGCCGAAGCGTTTTAAGCGTTCTTTGCCTTTTTTTTGCTTAGCTAACACCTTCTTTTTTCGGGAGACATCACCGCCATAGAGGCCACTGGTGACGTCTTTTCTAAAAGCTGAGATGTCCTCGCGGGCAATAAAGCGACCACCAATGGCAGCCTGCAAGGCAACT
>CAZXUE010000007.1:0-11255 GCA_964643895.1 uncultured Candidatus Saccharibacteria bacterium | reverse complement strand
GCTCGCGCCCCAAGGCTTCGGCCTCCGAACGGTGAGCCATGACCGAAAGAGCGCCAACAATCTCGCCAGCTACATAAAAATCTACTCGGACCAAATCTTCTTCGCGGTAATCACTGAGTTCGTAATTAAACGAGCCGTAGCCGCTCGTAACACTTTTTAGTTGATCGTAGAAATCGGTTAATAGATTGGCCAGTGGCGCATCAAATGTAACCAAGGCAAGTTGCGCATCGACAAAACTAAGGCCTTTTTGCAAGCCCCGTTTTGAGGAGATAAGTTGAATAACAGCACCGACGTATTCTTTTGGCACGACAATCTCACCTTTAATCCATGGCTCGGCAATCGATTTAATTTTGGCCGGATCAGGCAAATTACTGGCCGATTTAATATCTAATTGTTCGCCGCTGAGCAGTGTAATGTGATAATCGGTGCTGGGGTTGGTAATTATTAAGTTCAAATTATATTCACGCTCGAGACGTTCGCGCACAATATCCATGTGGAGCAGTCCCAAAAAGCCAACCCGTACACCAAACCCCAAGACTGGAGAATTTTCAGGCTCATACTGCAAGGCGGAATCACTTAAAGAGAGTTTTTCGATTGCATCTTTCATATCCGCATAATATTCATTGCTCTCCGGAAATATGCCCGCATAAACAAACGGCTTTACCTCTTGATAGCCAGGTAGCGGCTGAGTAGCAGCATTGACCAAGAGCGTGACCGTATCGCCAACCTTGGCCTGACGTGTTGATTTCAGGTTTGTAACAATGTAGCCAATCTCACCAGTTTTAAGCTCGGCATCTGAGCTCATTGCCGGGTTAAGATGGCCCACTTCGAGCCCAAGCCCATGCGCCGCTGAACTCATCATCTTTATCTCGCTGTTCTTTTTTATGGCACCATCAACAACGCGGACGTAGAGAATTACTCCACGATAGTCGTCGTAGTAGCTATCAAAAATCAGTGCTCGAGCAGGCTGCTGTGTATCCCCTTTTGGAGGCTCAATTCGAGCCACCACCGCATCAAGCACCACTGGCACACCTTCGCCAGTTTTGGCTGAAATGTGCAGAATCTCATCTTCATCACAACCAAGCAAGCTCACCACCTCAGCCGTAACACGAGGAACATCTGCGGCCGGCAAATCAATTTTATTGAGTACGGGTATAATCTTAAGGTCGGCTGCCATAGCAAGATAAACATTGGCTAGTGTCTGCGCCTGAATCCCCTGACTTGCATCAACCACCAAGATGGCACCCTCGCAGGCCTCAAGACTACGCGAAACCTCGTAGCTAAAATCTACATGGCCAGGCGTATCGATGAGATTCAGCTGATATTCTTTATACTGCATACGAACCGGCGCAAGCTTGATAGTAATGCCTTTTTCACGCTCCAGATCCATCTTATCAAGCAGCTGCGCCTTCATATCGCGCTTCTGCACAGTCCCAGTAATTTCAAGCAGTCGATCGGCAAGCGTCGATTTGCCGTGGTCGATGTGGGCAATAATACAAAAGTTTCGGATATGCTGTTGGTTCATTAGATACTTATTGTAACAGAGGTAGGTCTTAGTTAGTAGGTGAGAGTTGGTAATTTATAGCCTGAGGTGTCTTTTTACAAACTACAAACTCCGGACTACAGACAATCACTGTAAGCGGATCGGCTTGAATAAAATGGTGCGGACCTTTGCGATAATTGGCTCGACTTCTTCCAGCCGAAACAGCCAAGAAATCACAACGTAGAGCAGAAGCACAATAGCAGAGAGCAAGCCCAACTTTGGCACAACGGTAAGAAAACCGCGATCTTGTGCGCCCAGCTCAAAGAGCTCTCGACGCAAAAGCCAGGTCACCCAGAAAGTGATACCAAAAGCCGAAAGCATCCGCCAGAGCGCACCGGCAAAAACCCGGTCAAGCAAACCTGGGAAGCGGCGCAATAAAATCGCTAGCAAAATTAGCACCTCAGCGATAGAAACAATCACCTGCGCAAGCGGCAAGCCAATAATGCCATAGGCGCTCTGCCGAGCCAGCAGAACTGCCAGCACCACGTTCAGTGAAATCGCAAAGATCGATACATACAACGGCGTACGAGTATCTTGCTGTGCATAAAAACTACGCGAGAGTACGTGGTACAGCGCTCGAAACAATACCGCCCATGCAAAAATCCCCAGGATTGCCGCCGCCGTGGCATAGCCATCTCCGGCAGAAAGTCGAATAAGATACCCCCTCATCAAGAAGGTGATGGTGATAGCCGGCAACGAAAACCAGATAACCAACCGCAATAGACCGGCCAACTCCTTCTTAAAAAGATCCGGGCGATTCTGGGCTAATCGCTCGGTCATACGCGGGAAGGCAGCGGTTGAAAGCGCCACACCAATTAGAGTAATTGGCACATTGTGCAGCGTATAGGCTGCGCTAAAGTTACCGATTGCCCCGGTTCCTAGCCGCGAGGCCAGGTTTACTTCAACAATGTTATTAAAGTAATCCATCCCTTGATCGGCCGAACGGGCCGGCAGAATTCTGAGCAAACGCCGGAAACCAAGATTCTTCCAAAAAATCTTTGCTTGATAATCAAACCCGAACCCAGCCAGCCCCAATACCCCCACGAGTAGTTGGGCAATCGAGCCAATTACCACGCCAAATGCCACGCCCATAATGCCAAACCTCGGCGCCAAAAAAACAATGCCAAAAATAATACTAAGATTGTAGAACGAGGGCGCAAGACTCACAAAGAAGAACCGGCCAACAGCTTGCTGCATGGCTGCAAAAACTGAACTGACAGAAAAGAGCAGCGGATTAACCGCAATAATACGCATCATGGAAACCGCTAAAAAGGTAGTGTGCTCATCGAGGCCGGGTGCAACCACATATTTTACTAACGGCTCAGCGAAAATGAGAATCAGGATACTGGCAACAAAGGTCGCCATGGCAAACATATTGAGTAAACTTGAGCTTAGCTCCCACGCCGACTTTTTATTCCCCTTGGAATACCGTTCGTTAAAAATTGGAATAAACGTGACGCTGAGCGCACCTGAGATCAATACAAAAAACATGAAATCCGGAACCGTGAAGGCTGCCTTAAAGGCTGCAACCTGCGAACTCTCTAGTCCAAAGCTACCGTATAAAAAGCGGTCGCGTAGCAAACCCAAAGCCTGAGCAACCATGCTCGAACCCGCCAGCAGCGCCGCCGCCCAACCAAAGCTCACTTTTTGATTTGCTCGCACTAAAAATTGTTTTACCATTACCTGTCAGTATACGCATTTGAAGGATAAAAATATAGGCAGCTTGTTGATGAGTAGTTTGTAGTTGGTAGTTTGTAGTTTGTGGTTGGCTGCGGGTCGTTGAGGGATTTGGTGTTTCTATATTCTAATTTTGATTTTTTTAGATACCCCAATTATGAAACTATCGTCTGTTGGCGCTTCATCTTGAGGTTGTTAAAAGATCTGATTTCATTTGTTGCTAGTATAGTAGACCCTTCGACTTCGCTCAGGATGGCAGAGGTAGGGTTTTGTGATTAGGGTTTAGATATTTCGATTTTTTCAAATTTTGTAGTTCGAATCTCTCACACCACTACTTAAGCACTAGATCAGCCGGAGCTTTGGCGCCAGCCAATGAGGCCCGCGCCTCATCTTCATCGAGTGTTTCTTTTTCTAGCAAGGCAACTTTAATACTCTCCAGTGCGGGTAGATTGGCGCGAATAATCTTTTCAGCACGAGTCGTAGCCTCGCGAATCAGGTTTTCAACCTCTTGATCGATTAATTCGGCAGTTTTTTCAGAGTATGGCTTAGAGTGCACCATGCGGTCTAGCATCATGCCGCCCTCATCTTCATGAAAAACTTGGTCACGCAGCTGCTTACCCATACCCTGCTCAATCACCATCTCACGAGCTAGCTGGGTAGCTTTTTGCAGATCACTGCCAGCACCAGTTGTGACCCAATCATCACCGTATATCACTTTTTCAGCTACGCGACCACCCACAATGCGCACTAAAACATCTTTAAACTCGTTGATAGAGTGATAGCTTTTATCCTCTTCATCTAAGAACCAGGTTACGCCACCAGTACCACCACGAGGAATAATAGTAACCTTATGCAACCCACCGGAATTTGGGAGCGTAAAGCCAGTAAGGGCGTGGCCGCCTTCGTGATAGGCAGTCATCTCGCGGTCTTTTTCGGTCATTACTTTATTTTTGCGCTCTGGCCCAATTGCTACGCGCTCAAAGGCTTCAACAATATCAGAGTTCTGAATTACTTTTCGGTCGCTGCGAGCTGCAATAATTGCCGATTCGTTTGCAAGATTAGCCAAATCAGCGCCAGCCATGCCGGTTGTTTTTTTAGAAAGTGCATGTAAATCAACCGATTTATCGAGCGGCTTGTTTTTAAAGTGCACGTTCAAGATTGCCTCGCGGTCTTTGCGCTCTGGCAGCGGGATGTTAACGCGGCGGTCGAAGCGACCAGGTCGCAGCAATGCTGGGTCAAGCACATCGGCTCGGTTGGTTGCGGCTAATACAATCACGTTCACTCCGGTTTCAAAACCATCCATTTCTACCAAAATTTGATTGAGCGTTTGTTCGCGCTCATCATGTCCACCACCCATACCAGAACCGCGGCGGCGGCCAACGGCATCGATCTCATCAATAAAGATAATGCATGGTGCGTTCTTTTTGGCCTTAGCAAATAGATCGCGTACTCGTGAGGCACCAACGCCAACAAACATCTCGACAAATTCAGAACCAGAGATTGAAAAGAACGGCACACCAGCTTCGCCCGCCACAGCCTTAGCCATCATAGTTTTACCAGTACCCGGGCTACCAACGAGCAGTACCCCTTTAGGAATTTTAGCGCCGACGGCCTCGAACTTCTTTGGATATTTTAAGAACTCGACCACCTCTTCAAGATCCTGCTTGGCCTCTTCGTTGCCGGCAATATCTTTAAAGGTAGTCTTGGTTTTTTCGTTACCAGCAATTCGAGCCTTGCTTTTACCAAAGCTCATCGCTTGGTTATTCTGCCCCTGGGCTTGGCGCATCATGAAGAAGAAGAACGCCAAAATCAACAGCCCGGGCACCAGTAATTGAACTACGCCCCACACGGCATCTCCAGTACCAGAGGGTGACTCGGTTGAATAGTTGGTTTTGCTAATATCAAGCTTTTGATCATCGCGCAACTCAGTTGTCGGCTTGGTTACCAAAAACTTTTTGCCTTGATTCTGATCATCTTTTGAAAGGTCATCCTTCAGAGTCACTTTTAAATCACTGCCTTGCTCGACTATCGAGGCCACCTTTTGATCGTTCAGGCGATTGGTAAGCTCCGAGTACGTCAGAACGTTCTTTTTAAATTCGGCACCCTGCAGGCTTGAGCTTGCCCAGAAGAAGGCAGCAACGAGGCCAATAAAAATGATGAAGGCAACGGTCTTGAAGGTATTCTTCTTGTTGGGCAGTTTTCCAGAACTTTTTGAATCCACTATTTTCTCCTTTTGATACCCTATAACCCTAGCATAGTATTAGACTTTTTTGAACTGTACATCGCGCTGTGTTAGTCTCAGCGAAACAGCCTTACTAAGCTGGTAGACTGCTCCGCCAGGTTTGGTTTTAATAAAATGCAGCACCCGCCGCAGGGCCTGGCCGTTAGGGTGCCAGATAGGATCAATTTGAGTGATGATTTGGTACAAAACCTCTTGGGCAACCAATGGGGGAGCCATAATAAGAAAATAGCGGGAAAGCTGGGTACTTGTTGGTAGTTGATAGTTGATAGTTGGTAGTATTTTTTGCAACTCTGTCGCAATTTCATTTTTAAGCCTGCGCATGTCTTTATTAATAGCCATCAGCTGCGTGGTGACGCTTGGATCCTGAGCTGTCATGGCCGGCAATACGGTGTGCCGGATATAATTTCTTAGATACTTTTGATTGCAATTTGTACTATCCTCTCGCCACTGCACGCGATGCAGCTTTGCGTACTCTAAAATCTGGGCCTTACCGACGTCCAGCAACGGCCGTAGCGTTTGCTGTTTTTCTGAGGTCTGAGATCCAAGTTCTAAAGCCGGACTCATCGGCGCCAAGCCGCGCCAGCCAGTACCGCGAATTAGGTTAATCAGCATGGTTTCAATCACGTCATCTTGATGATGAGCTGTGATCAGCAGTGCGTTATACTTTTTGCAACATCGTCGCAAAAAATTATATCGCACCTCACGAGCTGTCTTTTCGCTTGCATCCACGCCAAGCTCAGCCCGCTCTGAAACATACTCTAGGCCGCAATCCGCAGCCAAGCCCTTCACCCACTGAGCATCTTCAGCTGAATCCTCTCGTATACCATGGTCGAAATGCGCAACAATCAGTTGGGAGTTGGTAGTTGGGAGTTGATGGCTTGGATCGAGCTCCGAAAAGCGCTTATTCACGAGGGCATCCAAAAGCACTACCGAATCCACGCCGCCACTCACTGCAATCACATACTTCATTACCAATCAAGTGTATCAGAGAGAACCAGCTGCACTTCGGCCAATAAGACTATCGAGCAACGCCATCCTCACAAACAGGCCATTACGAGCTTGCTGAAAAGGGATCACGCGTGGGTCGTCATCAATTTCTGTTGCGATCTCATTGTTTCTTGGTAATGGATGCATGACGACCGCATCGGGTTTTGCGAATTTCATAAGTGCTGAATCAAGAACGAAAGTGTCCTTAAGTGCCTCGTATTCTTCCGAGCAGGCAAAACGTTCCTTTTGGATGCGTGTCATATATATAACATCCAGATCGCCAATGACGGCAGCGAGATCATTAGCCCGATCCATTTTGCCGCCAGCATACTCATCTGGAAGCTGAAGTCCCTCTGGCGCAACCGCAACAATCTCAACCTCGTGCAGATTGCGCAGTAGACCAACCAGCGAGTGAACCGTCCGACCGTATTTAAGATCGCCAACAACTCCAACCTTGAGTCCATCAACAGCAGCTTTGTGTTCGCGTAACGTAAAAAGATCTAGAAGCGCCTGAGTAGGGTGCTCACCCGCGCCATCGCCTGCGTTAATAAGTGGCACGCTCGCGACATTTGCAGCACGTTTCGCTCCACCCTCTTCGTGATATCTTAAAACAATAGCATCTACATAACCCTCAACTGTACGGATTGTATCCTCAAGGGTCTCGCCCTTCACGGCCGATGAAAACACGCCAGCATTTTCCGTACTCACTACCGTACCGCCCAATCTTTGAGCCGCGGCCTCAAACGAAGGTCTCGTACGAGTACTTGCCTCATAAAAAAGTGTTGCCACCACGCGATGCTGCAGCGCCGGAGGATAATCCTGCCGCCGCCTCTCCATCCTCTTGAAATCCCCAGCCTTCTCGAATATGCTCGCAACAGCACCCTCTTCAAAAAACTGGCTTGCTGAAAGTATGTGGTTCGATTCGCTCATACACACCCCCTTATGTGTTGCTCTTACCTTAAAATTTCCCTAGTAAATCTAGCCTCTGTACAAAATCGTTCCACTGGGCGGGTGTAGCTGTACGAACAATAATTTTCCCGTAATCTTTGGGGGTTGGCTTCAACAGTCTCCTCTGCTTTACAAGATAAGGGAGCGTCGTGGAGTATGTTGCAAGGGCAGTTTTGTGCTTGCCCAAAACGTTCATAAGATACCCTTCGCCAAATGACACTGTGACACCGCAAATCCTGAGGAGCAACCCAGAAGCAAGGCGGTCGGTGCAATATGCGGCGGTATCGCACGAGTATCTCTCGGCCTCAAGAAGAAGCCCTTCCCTATTCGCCAATAAATCCGCCTTGGCTTCAAGCACCTCTGAGCCTGCCGCTTGGTGAGCATCTCGTGATTCAGGTGTCTCTGCCGACTCCTTCAGATGGTCAAATATTTTACGATAAGCTTCTCGACTAGCGTGATAGGCAACAAGCATGTTGTTGTGCTGAACCAAACCTTCGGCAAGCGCTGATCGTTGTTGAGTGCTTTCTTGCGCCCATGACGAGACCGTGTCGAAGACTCTCTCATCGGCCATCATATCCCTTGCCATCTGTTGCATTTGCGCGTCCGACGGGTCGCCAGAATACCCGCCCTGGTCCATATAGGGTTCTCCTAGGTTCGCGGCTGGCCAATCAATGGGCAATAAGTTTATCATGTACACTC
The DNA here is from genome assembly GCA_964643895.1 of uncultured Candidatus Saccharibacteria bacterium. Lineage (GTDB taxonomy): Bacteria > Patescibacteriota > Saccharimonadia > Saccharimonadales > UBA7683 > UBA7683. The sequence continues at coordinate 3,159 of CAZXUE010000007.1, read as the reverse complement.
CCCTCTCTTTTGGTATAAAAAAATCGCCCAATGGCGATTTGTTGATATTCTCTACGTGGTTGCTTTTCCAGTATGTGCATACTAGAACTTCATTGTAACAGCATAGACGCCCGGCAACAACATAGTGCAGAGGTCCAATATCGTAAACTGGTGCGACAATCTGCTATCACACAAAAACCCCACTAAAATGGGGTCCTAGTGTGGTGGCAGCGACTGGAATAGCGCTTCGCTTCTCCGCTTCATCATGCTCAAAAGAACTTTCTGCGCGTGATTTCGCTTCACGACCAGCCGTTTGCTCCGCTCACTTAGCCACTGGTTCAATTTCTAGACCATTATTACCAAGAAAAAATGACCACCTATGGTGATCATCTTATCTTGGTAGCAGCGACTGGAATTGAACCAGTGACCTTAGGCTTATGAGTCCTACGCTCTAACCAACTGAGCTACGCTGCCGCGTCGGCGTAAGCTGCAAGCTTGAAAGCCGACGAGCAAAACAAGTTTGACTCTTACGACTTAATAAGCTCTTCGCGCCGCCTCCTTTCAATTTTTCAAACATCCGCTACAGCGGATTGGTTTAAAAAATTGTAAAGCAAGTTAAGATACACTCTCAACAAAAAGATCGCAGATTGGCTGGGCCAAGTGCGATCTTAATGGTAACAGATTTAACTGATCAGTTCTAGATCTGTATTTGATATTACTTACTTGGAATATATGTAACGTGAATCTTTTTGGGCTTGCTCATGATGAGTAGTGCTCCTTTTAGTTGTTTGTGTTGCTTTTGTATGGCCATTTTATAACAACACCTTCATTTTAGCATAAGCTTTGTAGTTTGTCAATATTATTTTAAGCTGACTCTCAAAACCGCAGGTTTGTCATTCCCGACCCTGATCGGGAATCTAGGTATGTAGTTAGATTCTCCGATCAAGTCGGAGATTATAGATTTGCCGTCTGATATACGGAGGTGTATAGTAAGGTTAAGCATAAACAGCATATATGTTTCAGATAAAACGAACCCCAAAACAGACACCATCATTTTCGACCCATTGGCACGATGTATTTGCTGATCGAACAAGCACAAAGCGTGTCATTTCCGCAGCACACACCAGTAGCTTTGAACCTCATATATTGGCGCAGAGTATCCATGAGGCTTGCATGAAGGCGTTCGGATTTGCTGGCGAAGCTGAGCTAACGGCTCTTAGAGTGTGCAAAGAGGTTGAGAACTGGCTCGCCAGTAAAGAGGAGGTCACGACTGCGGATATTAAACGGAAGGCCGCGGCGGCGCTACGTAAATACAATCCCCGAGCCGCCTATGCCTACTCGCCAGTAAAGGAATACGAAGTTCACGAGGATCACTATGGCTTCATACGATTATGATTTAATTGTTATCGGTAGTGGCGCTGGGGGTATCATCGCTGCTCAACAGGTTGCCAAGGCTGGCAAAAAAGTGGCGGTTATTGAAGCCGAAGAGTTCGGCGGTACCGACGCCAAAAGCGGAAGGCTGCCAACGAGCGCACTTCTAGAGGCGGCTAATCTTTACCAAACCGCACGGGGCAGTGAAGCATTTGGTATTCGCGGGACAACTGTTGGATACAATTATCCAACAGTGAAGGCGTGGAAGGATACCGTACTTCGAAGAGCGGGTCTTGCGAAGGCGGCCGATTCGCTTGGCGCAATGGGAATTACGCTCAGCTATGGGCGCGCGCATTTTATTGACCCACATACCGTTACCATCGGCAAGGCTCGCCTGAGCGCAGAAAAGTTTTTAATTGCCACTGGATCTGAGCAGCAAATTCCCGATATCCCAGGCTTGGCAACGGCGGGGTATCTTACAACACGAGAAGCACTCGAGCTTACCCGACCACCAAAACGCCTGGCAATACTGGGCGGAAGCCCCCTGAGCTATGAAATAGCCGAACTCTTTGGCTCATTTGGAAGTAAGGTATATTTTATTGAAAGCAGCACCAAACTTCTGGGGCATGAGGAGCCAGAGGTATCAGAGACTCTACGTGCATCGTTTGCCGATCGGTACTCTATTGATACACACCTTGAGGCGACGCTCACAAAAGTGAGTTCTTTTGGAGCAAGTAAACGGTTGCAAGTTTCGCAAAAAGGCAAAGAGATAACCATTACCGCTGATGAGCTAGTAATTGCAACGACACATCAAGCCGTTACAGATATAGGACTTGAAAACGCCGGCATAGAATACCGGCCTGAAAAGATTCTGACCAATTCGTTCCTGCAAACGAGCGCGCCGCATATTTACGCGGCCGGGGGTTGTATTGGCACTACATTCACACACATTGCCACGCACCAGAGCCAGCTTGTGGCCTACAATATTCTTCATCCACGACGACAACTTGCATTTGATAACCGCATTACACCTCGGGCTTATTTTGTACAACCAGAAATTGCAGCAGTAGGACCAACCGAAGCATCACTGAAATCTCAAGGCGTTTCATATAAGAGCGTCTGTGTGCCACTCTCGGTTATTGCAAAGGCAAACACTGCCAACTTTAGTGATGGCTTTGTTAAGATTATGGCCGACCGAAGAACAGATGTAGTTCTTGGCGGAACCATCACAAGCCCTCATGCAACCGAACTAATCTCGCAGATCGGACTAGCAGTCAGCACCTATGCAAGCGCTGCACAACTAGCCCGCAGTATTTATGTGTTTCCCTCTTGGTCAGAGGTAATTCGCGTGGCTTGCTTACAGCTTGCCAAAAAGAATTCGTAATTCAATTCGCTTATGCTCGCAAAAATATTTGAATTGTTTTATACTGATGCTCAGCAGTCAGTACGTGTATGGTTCGTTGTTCTATCAGCACCTTAGTTACGTTACATGGTCGAACTGCAATAGTTAAACAAAGGATACATACACAATAATGGCATATCGACTTTTTGTAGGCGGCCTTCCATTCTCCACAACCAGTGAAGAACTTGAACAGCTTTTTGCTGCTCATGGTACGGTCGCTTCAGCTCGTGTTATCACCGATCGCGAAACTCAGCGTTCTAAAGGCTTCGGCTTTGTAGAATTTGAGAACGACGACGAAGGTAAGGCGGCTGAGAAAGCCCTCAATGGATCTGATCTTGGTGGCCGTACACTAACGGTTAACGAAGCTCGTCCTCAAGAGGATCGTCCTCGTCGTGATTTCAACGGCG
>CAZXUE010000006.1:5988-44604 GCA_964643895.1 uncultured Candidatus Saccharibacteria bacterium | reverse complement strand
TTAAATCCAGCACACGCGTTAAGCCCGATCACCTATACGATCTTGCGTTCCAAAAGACCGTGCTTGAGGGAAATGGCTTTACAGTCCGAAACATATCAGTGATTCATGTAAATAATCAGTCTGTACGGGTGGGTGAAGTCAACCCAAAAGAACTAACAACGTTTGCTGATGTGACCGATGAGGTAAATGAAGTTGCTTTAAAGACTCCAGAATACATGGAAACAGCAAAGAAAGCTGCCGCGCAAGCAGAAATGCCTGATCCAAATCCGGAACTGGCTAAGCTTGGTTCAAAATCTGAATGGATGAAGGTTTACGAAAATATATTTCCGCCCGAGCCTAAAATCTGGCCTGAAGATACTCGTGCCGAAATCAACAAGCAAGAGATCGAACGATTTTTGGGTGAACTACAATATCCACTCTACTTTTTTGACTATGAAACGATGCAGGGCCTTGTGCCATATTTCAACGGCCAGCGACCGTACCAGCAAGTACCGTTTCAATATTCTCTGCATATCATCCGTGAACCGGGTGGTGAAGTAGAACATAGAGAGTATCTTCACAAAGATAACACTAATCCAGCGCCAGACTTAGCCAAGCAGCTAGTAGCAGACATGGGTGATTCCGGCTCAATTATTACCTGGAATATGCGCTTTGAAAAATCGGTAAACGAAGAGCTGGGGCGGATGTATCCGGAATATACTGAGCAGATTAAGGCCATTAACGAGCGTGTCGTCGACCTCATGATCCCATTTAAGGCTAAATGGTATGACGATCCGCGCTGCGAGGGAAGCGCGAGTATCAAAAAGGTACTGCCTGTAGTGTGCCCTGAGCTAAGCTACAAAGACCTTGGTATTCAAGACGGCAACTCAGCCCAGCGACTTTGGATGGAGGCGGTGCTTGATGAAACACGAGCCGACCAGAAGGATCAGATACTCGCAGACCTAACTGAATACTGCAAGATGGATACTTGGGCAATGGTTGAGATATTTAGGGAACTAAAGGAAGCATCCGGGAAAGTTGTTTAGCGCAATGCCGATGGTAAATGGAGTAATCTACCCTGAGCTTAGACCGATATTGCATCAGTTTAATACTTTGAAGGTCTTAATTTTGGGAGATGCCTCAAACCCAGACCTGGCTGAACTTCTTGGGCAAATTGATATTTTACACACATATCTATCTGACATTGGAAGATCAAACCTCAAAGTATCGGTGCAATTTAATAGTCCGCTAAGCGAGGAAAACCTATTAGCAAAGATTGGTTCAGACGATCTTGATGTAATATTAGATCTCGACGGGTCATATTCAGATAAATTCACAAACAAAAACTTCTATAAGGTTGAGATTGTACAAACAATTGAAGAGCTTGTTTATTCGATCGAAAATTTCTTAGTAGGCAGCGGTGTCGCGTGGAGATTACGTGAACCTGTCTGGAATATGCAGCCGCTATTACGCTACATGGAGCAGCCAGGTCTCTGTCAAGATTATTATAATTACATGGTGGAGTGCCAAAGAAGCTCAAAGTATACCAGTGAACAGATTGACCGTATTCGATACATAGTAAACAAGATTAAGCAGATTGATTATGCTAGGGATTTACTACAATATTACGTAAAAAGACTTCGCAAAGCCGAGCGATCTGGCATCGGCGATGACGACACTTACAACTTGGAGCTGAACTATCACATTAGTAACTATTATTTTTTGCTTGCTGGCGCCTTAGACTCTATGGCGAGGCTTTTGAACGACTTTCTTAAATTGAAGATACCTCGTGATAAATATAGCGATCTAGGGCTAGAGAAAGCGACCTTCATTAAAAGGAATAAGGAAAAACGTACAGGTCTTGCAAGAAAACTTTCCGTGAAGAAAATTAATCACTGGATGGCATTTCTAAAAAAGCGCCGTAATTTCATCGCGCATGAAGGGGATATGCGGCAAACGCCTTTGGTTGAAGAGATAAAGACGCCACTCACTGATATCGAAATAAATGCCATAGTCGATAAACAAATGGATTGGACACAGTTAGCGCGTCTAGTACCTCAGGAAATGTACGATGCACACAGGGCAATGGCCTTTGAAATGGCACGTATAAAAAATAACTATAAAGTTATTGCTCGAAATATCATGCACGTCCCTGGCAAAAACGGTGGGACAATTTGGCTCCCGTTAATGAGTGTTGATTTTGATTATGAACATTTCTCGGAAATAATGAGTAAAATTCTGGTGAAGCTGAAGTCTACTATTTAGTCCATCCATCAACGTCAAGCCTATAAGGCTTTTTGGCTTTAAATCTTCCATTTGCCTGCGTGGAATACTCACCATGAATAGCAATCTTGCCCGATTGTCCATTCTTCTTTAAATTCTTAGCTATAGGAAGAAGTTCATACCAAACCTGATAGTCGTAGCCTGGCTCTAAAACGTATGGCATCTGCTGCAGATGGCCATATCCATTAATAACACTGCTGGCGGGTTTACTTTTTATATTTAACGAAACGCTACATAGTACAACTTTTTTGCCACCGGTATTAGCGATTTTTAGGAATATCATCGGATCGCTCAGCTCACCGTTTGGGTACGTCAGGACGCCATTTGAAAAGGTTACGTCAAGTTTCACTCCGCCAGTCCTACGCTTGTATAAAAACTGAAATACGGTGAAGGCTAGGGCTGCGGCGGCAATTACCCAGCCCAAACCTCCATAATCTTTCACAAAATCTGACACGGCATTAATTATTTCGCCCATATAATCTAATTATATCAAATCAGTTATTTTGCAAGCTGCGCCAAAACATCACCCAAATTCGGATTATCCTTCCGCAAAATCATATTTGGCCCATTCGGTATGCGACGACCAATGATCTTACCCTCGCGAATATACTTACGCAAGGTATGCACTTTAACGTCTAGCTTCATAGCCAGGGTAGTGTCGGGTATTGCCTTCTCGTGCTTGTGGTCTCGGCAGAGCGAAGCAGCGATCTTCCGCTTGTTGACCGCATCTTGGCAGTTAGAGCATTTAAATCCCCATTTATCAAACCAGCCATCACCGTCGTATACACCACGTTCGCATAATGAACAGTCGCGGCCTTCGCCGGGCATGGCAAAACCCTTTGGCTCGGTATCGAGTCGTTTGTATAGCTTTTTCTGCTTCATGTCCATTTCAATTAGGACATCAAAAAATCCAACCAGCCTGCGCAGCTCCTCTTCGGTGAATTCGTGCGGCTTTTGTTCGGTTTTCTTAGGTGCTTTTGGCATTAATACCTCCTTATGTCTACCAATGTGAGACACTTTTGATACTACGCCTGCCGTGTCCCATTTGTACCATTCTACCCCTGTTATGGGGTCCGTGACCTGGAGGGGGAGCCAATACTAGATAGTTGAACCAAAGCCTAGTAACCACTCACGCTATGGGGCTTTTGCTATATGACTTAAAGAACAATGTCGACACCCAGGAGTACTTAGTGGTATGCTTGCCATAAGCATTAATAGGTCGAGGAGCGTAAGTGGGTCAATTGAAATTGAAGTTCTTACTTGGGGTGTTGCTTCTTATTATGACAGGGGTCATTTTAGGACATTTCGTACCGGCATGGGCCGCACAACCTACTGTAGTCAATCCAATTCCCAACCAAAATGCAATCGAAAATGCCGTCTTTAACTTCTCATTTGCTGCCAATACGTTTAATGACCCAGACCTGAGCGATTCACTTACCTACGCAGCTCAAATGCCGGGGGGCACCCCTCTTCCGGCATGGTTGTCGTTCGATCCCGCCACGCGCACTTTCAGCGGTACTCCGAGTAACGGCGATGTAGGTAATATAACAGTTGAAGTGATCGCTAGTGACGGTGGTTCATCTGTGTCTGATTTTTTCGACATAGAGATCTATAGCGTGGATCACGAAGGCTCGATTCAGCCTACTATAACCAACCCCATTCCCAACCAAAACGCCACTGAAGACACCGCTTTTAGCTTCCAGTTCGCGATTAATACGTTTAATGATCTAGATCCAGGTGATACGCTGACGTATTCGGTACAATTGGCTGGAGGTGAAGCTTTGCCAACGTGGCTATCGTTTGATCCCGTAACACGTACGTTCAGCGGTACGCCAAGCAATGAGGATGTGGGTACTATCTCAGTTGAAGTGATCGCTGACGATGGTAGCGGCGGAACTGTTACTGATACGTTTGATATTGTGGTTGCCAATGCTAACGACGCACCCATTACTGCCAACCCCATTCCTAACCAAAGTGCCACCGAAGATGCCGCATTTAATTTTCAATTCGCGGCCAATACGTTTGACGATGTTGACTTCGGAACAACACTAACGTACTCAGCCCAACTTGCCGGCGGCGGTGCTTTACCTTCGTGGCTATCATTCGATGCCGTTACGCGCACATTTAGCGGCACACCAACTAACGGCGATGCGGGCACTTTATCAATCGACGTAATTGCCGATGACGGCAACGGCGGCACAGTCACGGATACCTTTACTATTGTTATAGCCGCTAGTGCAGAACCAGGCACTACTATTGCTCCGACTATGGATGCTCCTGTTAGCAATACTACCTATGGTTTAATTCCAGTCGATTTTATGCTCGGAGAGAATCCGCTTTCCGGTAGTGTGCGGCTTACCTTTATTGGCAGTGATATGATAACCATTGATCTAAATATCGGAAGCCCCGCAACTGGTCCATATGAGTATTTTATTAATCCAACGGACGTTTTGGCCACGGGCGCACCGCTTTTATCAGCCTCTCAAAATACATTACCCAACGGTGTGTATACTGTAGTGCTCTCGTATCAAAATGCTAGCGGAGATCCTGCTGCATCCGTTAGCGCAACCAATGTTACAGTGAATGCAGCCATTATAGACACCGACGCCGATGGAAGCTTAGACTCAGTTGAGCAGGCGGGTCCAAATGGCGGAGATGCAAATGATGACGGCACTGCTGATGCCGAACAGGCAAACGTAATCAGCTACATAAATTCTGTAACCGGTAATTATGCCGTATTTGAGACAGACTGTGAGAGTATCGCTGGCTTCCAGGTGGGCAGTGAATCAAGTGAACACCCTGATGCTGGCTACAACTACCCGTTTGGGTTGGCGAGCTTTCATATAAGCTGTTCCGGTAGTGGCGATACGGCTAGAATTAGGCAGTACTATTATGGCGTAGAAGGAAGCGATTCCTACAAAGTACGCAAATGGCTACCCAATGGTTCATACACCAATATCGATGGCGCGCAAAATCTAGGTGCGCTAATCGATGACGACGTTGTTTTCTTGGTGCAGTATGAGATTACTGATGGCGGCGAGTATGACGATGACGGCGCGCCTAATGGGGTGATTGTTGATCCCTCTGGGGCAGCACTTGAAGAAGATCAGAACACGAGTAACACGAATGCTGCTGGTAATTCATCTTCGCTGGCTAGCACTGGCACCAACACTCCTCTTCTTGCTGGCTTCATTACACTGCTTTTACTCTCGTCTATTCTAGGATTAGTTAAGCTTAAGCCAGAAACCTGCATATCCGAGCCAAAACAAGATAGTTGAACCAAATTCCGGTAAGTATTCACGCTAACATTGTTGATTCCGTTGGTCTTGGCGCATAGCTTGTCGCATACACAACCAACGGTGGTTCGGGGGATCTCTCGAACACCGGGATTTTCACTTACCAGTATCTCTTGCGCTAACAGTTGCCCCGCTAGCAGTCGGATTAGGCCCTGTTTTAAACCAAGTAAAGCCGCCTAGCTAAAAGTGGGGGGTTGATCAAATTCTAAATCCGATCCATCGCTAATGTCCGCGACTCAGACTAGGCAGTTTTAGACGTTCTACCAAGTACCCACTTTTGAGTGGGGCTGATTGCTTTGTCTGCGCGGTGAACGCAGCCGATCCAGCAGCATGGGCGACGTTTGCCTTCTAGGAGTTCTTCTCCGGTTCGCTTAATTCTACGAGTCCTGGTTTCAACTGCTTTGGCATTTTCAACCCAGCAGATGAATTCATTACGAGCCAACGGAGTGATATCTTCCCACAGTGTTAAAACTTTTTTATCAGCATTAAGTGCCGCTCGCAAATCTTGCGGCAGCGTGTGAACTGTCCCTTGAGAAATTTTTAGAGCCATGCCTTTATGATAACGTATATTAATAGTCTTTAATATTCCAGCAAGCTTTTTAGCTGAGCAAGATTGGTAATGGTAATTCGTTTTTTGGTGATACTGATATGGCTGCTTCGGATGAACTCACGGAGCGTTTTGCTGACACTTTCCCGGCTGGCGTGGAGAAAGTTTGCAATAGTATCTTGGGTGAACGGTACAATGATTTCAGTGCCGTTTTTTGCTGGCACGCCATAGTATTTTGCCATCAAGAGTAGCCAGCGAATGCAGCGGTTGCGGATGTGGCCTTCGCCGAGGTAAATGACTAAATCGGTGGTAAAAATTCGCATGAGCAGGGTGTTTTTAAGATACTCGCGTGTGAAGGTGTGGTCCATGGCCAGTTGTTGTAAGAACACATCTCGATGTATACGAAGCACGGTTGATTTTTCAATCGCGGTGTACCGTAGATCGCCTTCATCTTCGGGGTGGAACAGCCGGTTTTGTGAGAAGATGACGTGGGGGATAAAGTAGCCAAGTAACCGCTCAACGCCGTTATCAAACGAGTACGCTGCCTCAACGATCCCCTCGGATAAATAGTAGATCCAAGGTTGTGGATCATCGGCACGAACAAACACCTGTTTTTTGTCGTATTCTAACCTCTGCCCATTCGTTTCAAAAAACGTTTTTATAGTTTCAGGTACTTCAATATAATCCAACATATACCATTTAACATACCGTATTTTCCTTTTTTGTGAAATACTTCACAAAAATAAACCCAACTAAACTACTACTTTTGGCAAAATGACTCAACTATTATATAAGCAAAAGAAGTTTCAAGCGGAGGAGTGTGAAAGTGAATACAAAACAAAAGAATATTGTTATTGCTGGAATTGCAGGTTTATTAATTATACCTTTGCTAGCTTCGGTGATCGTGGTAAAGAACCAATGTAGCGACTCATTACTTGCCAAAGTCCTGGGGGTAAGCAAATTGTGCGGTAAGCTTTCTGGTATGGCGCCTAATGGGAAGGCCAGCTTTACTGATGCCAGCGGACGCCTGATTAATCTGGATTTAGGAGAGATAGCTGATTTTGTGGCTACCCAAAAAGCCGGCGGGGTTTCGCAGTTTGATCTTTCGGGCGATGGCACTAGTTTGACGGTTAAGGGAGAAAACGGTAAGAGTTATTCACTCGATCTTTCAAAACTTGGGGTTATGACGGACGAGGACGGCAACCCGCTCGGTAGTGCCGAAGCGGGTGTGAGAATTGATGGTAAAACCATGACCCTGGCAAATGGTGCAACGGTTGATTTGGCACCCATGCTGGGACTGGCAGACTACTACGCTGGCACCGGCATCACGGTTTCCGGTTCGCGGGTGATTGCTGCAACACTCGGTACAAGTATCGGTAACTCAGAGGTAGAGGATAGTGCAATCACGACTGATAAGATTGCCGACCAGAATGTTACAACCGCAAAAGTAGCTGATGGAAATATTGTAACTGCGAAGCTTGCAGAAGGAAGTGTAACGAATATAAAGATCTCAAATAACGCCATTACTACTGATAAAATTGCCGATGGCACCATTTTGTTTGCAGATCTGAACGATAACGACTGCCAAGGAGGTCAGATTATAAAATACAGCGGCAGCGACTGGACCTGCGGTACGGGCATCTCAGTGGGTGATGTCAAAAGCGGTATGCAAACAGTTGATCATGGCGGCTGGGTGCTGCTCGACGGCCGCAGCCTAGACGATTTAACTGAAGAGCAGAAAGTTGCTGCCGAAGCCCTTGGCTTAACGGGTGGCTTGCCAAATGCTGACAGTGCCTTTCTGGTACAAAACGGGCAGGCGATTGGTTCAATCACAAGCAGCAATAGCCGCACCATAGCACGTAATCAACTGCCAAACTTTACGTTAGGTGGTAGCACGAGTACAAATGGTGCACACAGCCACAACTATACCGATCCTACTAATGGTAACTGGTCTGTGTGGCCGGTGCAGGGTGTAGATCATCCGCCCGCTACACAGTATCCTACCACTAATGGGGGTTCAACAGCCTCGGCTGGCGACCACTCACATACGATCACGACCGACTCCATCAATGGCAATGTAGCGCAGCAACAACTCAGCATTACTCCGCGTTCACTCAGCGTTAATATGTTTATTTACCTTGGTTTGTAATATGGCAAGCACAAAAAAGAAGATCACCGTTTCACAGCCAGAAAAACAAACCAAGCAGACCACACTTTCAAATAAAAAACTTTTTGGTATTGGCGGGACGATTCTGGCGGTTGTGCTGGTAATATCATTTGCTGTCCCGAGCATCATTACTCGTAGTAAGAACAAAGCTGATGAAGCCAGTAAGGTCATTGCCCAGGTAGAAAAGATCCTCTTGCTCCCAGAAGACAGCGACCCCACGGTGATTGAAGTCAGTGATGTGCCGCGGCTTAAAAAAGCCAATCCGGACTTTTACCAAGATGTTGCAAGAGGCGACTACCTCTTAATGTACACCGGCAAAGCGGTGATTTACCGGCAAAGCAACAACCAGATTATTAATGTGGCGCCGATCGTCTCTGAAGCTAAAAATGAAGCAGACTAGCGGTACTGGCGACAGTGTATTTATACGCATACGTCGGCATAGCCATAAATCATAGACTTTTTGTGATCCGTCGTTAGCCTTGAGAGCCTCCATTTTGAGAATTATATGACCCAGGTCGAAAAGCTCAATAAAACTGATACATCAGTTTTTACAGTTAAGCTGAATTCCTCAATTATTCTTAGTGTCATCAATTATGTAACCGATTCCATAGGCTGTTTTAATTGAAGAGTCGTTAAATGGCCGATCAATTTTATTGCGAAGGTGCATAATATGAACATCAACAGTGCCATCCCAGCTTTCACGTTGTACATCCCAAACATGGTTGATAATCATGTTGCGAGAGATAATCCGGCCGCGATTTCGGGCAAGGTAGAGAAGAATATCAAACTCTTTACGCCTGAGTGATATGATAATGCCGTCTTTTTGTACTTGACGTTGTCGGGTGTCGATTTCAAGGTTGCCAATTCGTATTAAGTCGTCCACATAGGCAAATGGCTGACGGCGCATCAGGGCTTGCACTCGAGCCTTGAGCTCAGTCGGATGAAAGGGTCTCGAAAGGCAGCTATCAGCTCCACTATCGAGTGCAGTAACGATAGTTCCTAGGGTAGCGTTATTAACCAGTGCCAGAATAGGAGTTTTCACGTAATTTTTACGAATGAACTTATATGCTTCTGAGCCATTCTCATCTGGTAAATCAAGGCCTACAATAATAAGACGATACTCGAAGAGGGTTGCTTGAACAGTTGTTTCCTTGGCGCTCCGTGCCAGATCAATAACATACTCTTTGCGTAGCAAGTTTTGTATATGCTTAATGATAGACCTGTTGTTTTCAGCAAGAAGTATCTTCATTTTTTACCTGTAAATTCTACGTAAATAGTACAACAGAAATATTAAAAACTCCTTAACTTTGGGCCAAATGGTATAAACAAGTACATGTCCAGTAATCAGCAGTGCCAAGTCTAGAGTTTAAGGAATATTCTCATAGTGAGCAAAAGATCTTAAACCCAGTTATTCTGGGCACAGGATAATGTAAAATGTGCACATCTATGGCATACTACAAGCATGGAAACAAAGCTCAAGCGCCTAAAAGTACTTGTTGTTCGTCATCATGATGCTGATGCGAAAAAGAAGCCAAGATCTAAGGCAGATTCCTTTCATAAAGTTTCAGTAAAAATATCTAATAAGCTTGGGAGTGCGACTGCTTTTTATATCGCTGTTCTCGCTATTTTAGTATGGGGTGTTTCTGGTCCAATTTTCAGCTTTTCAAATACTTGGCAGCTGGTTATTAATACTGGCACCACCATCGTCACTTTTTTGATGGTGTTTGTAATTCAAAATACGCAAAACCGTGATGGCCGGGCCATGCAGCTCAAACTTGATGAACTAATCAATGCAAGCCGGAGTGCGCGTTCTGAATTTGTCGATGTTGAAGACTTGACCGATGCAGAACTTGATGAACTCCAAGGTCAATTTCGGGATATCCACGAAAAAATAAGATCACGCAAAAAGTAAAAGACGAAAAATCTTGGCTTACTGAGCGGTCTGCGCTCGGTATTTATCAACCGCCTCTTTGTAAAACGGTCGGAAATCTGGGCCAATACAGTCAATCTGTCGTTCGCGTACAGCTGCGCTGCTATCACCGAGTTCTTGTGCTCGTTCTTCGGTAGCCACATTGTTGGCACAGTAGCGATCGCGAGCCGATATATAGACACGGCGATCAAATGTGTCAGTACTGGTAATCACGAAAATACTAATCAAGAATAATACATTCAAGAGTATTGAGGTGATTGCCACGCTTCGGGTGATATCACCCCTCATGATTTTACGAGCTTTTTGTGTCAGTGCCATGGGGTTCTTCTTTTTTGTAGCCATGCTCACACTTTATCATAAGCATATTCATTTCGACAAATAATACTCTCTAGCGTACAAAATGCTTGCGTCTACGCTATGCCAAGCGTACAATAAGAATTGTTAACAATCTGACCTTGGTTTAAAGCGGAAGTTTGGTGAAAATCCAACGCTGTGCCGCAACGGTTAAAGTCCGATACGCTTAAAGCCTTGTAAGGTCTCCCGAGCAGGAGAAAACAAAAAGTCAAAAAATAAGGGTTTGTCTTTTTATAACTCCTGCACGGTATAACACCAACAGCAGGAGTTTTTTAGTGGAGAGGGTACTAACAACAGACCGGGTGGGTACGGATGAGTTTAAGCTCCCGCAAAATGAAGCGGCAGCGTTTGCTGAAATTGCCGCTAATTTTGAACTAGTGGAGCCGTTAATTGGGGCGGATGATTTGTTTGATCGTGTGCAGATAGAGCGGCAAGCCCATGAATTGATAGAAAATCATACACGTATTGAAACTTCATACAAATCTCATAAAACCTATCTCGATGACGCCCGCACGTTATTATTTGAGGCGCTTACCGCTTCTGGCCATCTTTCAGTTGTAGAAACAACAGGCAGTCTTGATGAAATTCATCAAACTATGCTCTCAGTACTCCTAAATGCATATAGCGATAGATTACCGGCACACGAACAGCGTCGGCGCTTTATGGAGATCTGCGAGGAGCTCACCATACAGGCGGTAGAGCTGAAAATTGCCGAAGGAGAGTTGCCTGATACCCTTGAGGTTGCAACCATCTCCGACTTTATTGCCGAAGGGGCAATAAGCGAAAACTCAGCCGAGCTTATAGGCTACCGGCCATCAAACAAGAAGGGTATGTTACGCAGCAGCCGGTTACGAAATAATTGTGATGGTACATTTACGCGTATCTCACAGCAGGTGAGCCGCAGCAATAGTGATGCAGTCCGCTCATCCGACTTTCTTATAGGAGCAGGAGTAAATCTACGTTCTGCCCAACATGCTGATGTATCGGTGCTTGGCACGCAGCTTATGCACGAAATGAGCCAAGGTGTTCTGGGGTTACTAAAGCGACTTGATCAGCATCATGGTGCAAGAATACGATACGGTGAACAGGCTCATGCTGAGCAAAGCGAGTACGGAGATTTGCAACGTGAATCTGCGGAGCGTGAGCGTGTCGCACAGTGCTACGTTGAGCAATTGGCTGACTTTACCGAACGCCTCGATAGCTTAAAAAATGAGGGCTTGATCACCGAGAAGCAATATCAGACGCAGTTTAAGCAGGAAGTTGCAAATATTTTAAGAGCAATTTGTGTGATGGACCCTTCATATGCAGTAGGGTGTTTTGGTGAAAAAGCTGCAGTTGGTTTTATGAGAGCCAGTGACCTAACGGCTGCCGGAGATTATGCTGGTGCTTCCGCGGTACTCGACTCTAACCGTGTTTTGGAAGAATCGGTCTCATTCTGCGGTATGAGCATTTCAGCTGAAGAAACACAAAAAATGGGAGTAGAAGTCGATCCAATGACGAAGCTATTGAAGCTCGGTAAAGAGAGCTGGCGGTGGTCTAAGGGGGTTTGTCGAGTTAATGCTTGTCCAACTCGTCCAGGCAGGACTGATGTTGGCCCTTGCAGTGTGTGCCGTGGCTGTCAACACGAATTTGATCATGGTCGAAATCCGTCAACTACATATAAAAGAATGCGTAAAGTGGGTAAAAAGGTGACCAAAAAAGCTACAGCGTTTCTCCAGTGGCCGTTTGGGTCAAACAAAAAACAAGTAGTTGGCAAGAATGACGATAAGACAAAATCAGCTGAGCATGAGAAAATAGTCTTATGAAGATAGGAATTTTTGCTGGGACATTTGACCCCATTCACACTGGGCATATTGCGTTTGCGATCAAAGCTGTGTCGGAATCTGACCTTGAAAAGGTGATAATTGTAGCTGAGAAAAACCCTTACCGCAAGAAGCCGTTTGCCAGCTGGGACCATCGCCAGGCCATGATTCAGCGCGCGACCGAAAGTGTATCAGAGGTCGACCATGACTACGAGTTTTCAAATAAGCTGGCGCATCAGCATACCATGCAAGACATGCTAACTGTTGCACGTACACATTATGGTAAGGAAAACGAATTTTGGTTTTTAGTTGGCTCAGATGTCTTTGAACATATGAAGCGGTGGCAATCCATCACTGCACAGCATGAATACGGTGGGTTTATAGTGGCACTACGAGACGACCACACAAAAGCATGGCTTGATGAAAAGTTAGAAGAGCTGGCTGCACTCGGGTTCTCACCGGCAATTCGTTTAATTGAAAATCATCATCCGCACATTAGCTCAAAAAAGATCCGCGAGGTAATTGCTGCTCAACAAGCCGCAAATGATTTACCCGATGCCGTGTATCAATACTGTGCCTCCCATCAGCTTTATATGTAGGACTAGTTTGTAAGTTGGTGGTCGTGGTTCGTTTTTGTTCGATAAACGATCTGCTATCAACGAATTATCAAACCGCTTATGCTATACTACCTCTGTGATCGCAACACAAACATATTCACTCCTCGTGATCGGGGGATTCTTGATGGCAGGCTATCTGATTGTTCGTTTGCCGTTAATTAGCCGCGCCTATTTGCCTGGTTCTTTGGTGGCCGGTTTTTTGTTGTTGCTGGTTGGGCCACAAATTGCTGGCAACCATTTTCCTGACTGGCAGTTAAATGCCACGTTTTATGAATTTTGGAGACTATTACCAAAGCAGCTCATTAATGTAGTGTTTGCCTGCTTGTTCCTGGCCCGGCCGCTCTTTCCGCTTAAAAAGATGTGGAAGTTGGCTGGCCCACAAGTAGCCTTTGGGCAAATGTTGGCGTGGGGCCAGTATGCGCTCGGCGGTTTAGTAACCATGCTGGTATTGATCCCGTTCTTTAAAACACGCGATATCACTGCCGCATTAATCGAGATTAGCTTTGAAGGCGGCCACGGTACAGTTTCGGGCTTGTCGCCGGTCTTTAATAATCTTGGTTTTCGTGATGGGCAGGAAATTGCGCTTGGTCTGGCAACACTCAGTTTATGCACAGCGCTTATCAGTGGAGTGCTGATGGTTAATTGGGGCCGCCGTCGCGGGCACATTAAAGCAGTTTACAAAACAAATCTGCGCGAGCGCATTTATCACCGCCGTATTATTCATGAGCTCAACAAGCGGGGAATCAAGCTTCGTGAACATTTAACGCCAAAATGGATTGTGAGCCACATTATTTTAATTGGTTTGAGTGTTTTCTTCGGCTGGCTGATTTATCAGGGATTACTAAAAATAGAAGATCTCACTTGGGGAAGACATGATGTAACAGCGCTGCGCTATGTACCGTTCTTCCCGTTCTGTATGTTTGGTGGTATGGTGGCGCAGGTTATTTGGTCAAAACTTGGTCTTCAGACCTCTCGCCCATTAGTGGAGCTACTGAGCAGCATTGCACTCAGTGTTTTGATTGCTACGGCGGTTGCGACAATGTCGCTCAATACAATAGGTAATAATATTGGCATCTTCTTGGTGCTGGCCGCTACCGGCATTCTCTGGATTTTATTTGGATTTCTGGTTCTTGCACGGCACATGTTCAAAAAGAACTGGTTCCCAAATGCCATTGTTAATGCGGCGCAGAGTATGGGCATGACCGCCACGGGCTTACTGTTTCTTCACATGGTTGACCCAAATGATAAAACTAACGCTGCCGAAAGCTTCGGGTTTAAGCAGCTCATGTTTGAACCCTTCGTGGGGGGTGGTATCATTACCGCCCTTTCCATGCCCGCTATTATCACCATTGGTTTGCCAATGTTCACCGCCATCGCTGCCGGCATTTGCGCCTTCTGGATGATCACGGGCATCCTCTACTTCGGTAGAAAATAAGATAGAATATAAAGTGATGCAAGCGATAATTTATTCACACGGATTTGGTGTTCAAAAGGATGACAGGGGATTATTCACTGATATCGCCGAAGCCCTACCTAGTTTTGAGCACGTACAATTTGACTATAATCAGATAAATATTGAAGAGAACACGCTCACCGCTGCAACGCTCAATCAACAGGCGGGCCTATTAAGCGAACAGATAAGGCTCGCTCGTACAAAATATGAAACCGTTGATCTCATTTGCCATTCGCAGGGCTGCTTAGCGGCAGCACTTGCCAACCCAAGAGGTGTGCGCAGTATTATCTTTCTTGCTCCGCCCGACAATACCGATATTGACCAATTTGCGGACCTGTTTCGCAATCGACCGAACAGCACTATCAACTTTAAGGCTATCTCAAAAGTAACAAGAAGAGATGGAAGCACTACGATCATCCCAGCGCAGTACTGGTCAAGCCTGGGTAGTATTGATGCGATGGAATGCTATCAGGCACTCGCTCAAATGAGTAAACTCACGATTATTACGGCCGCAAATGACGAAATTTTAGGCGAAACCCATTTCAACATCGTACCCTCAAAAGCAATAACACTTCCTGCCAATCACGACTTTACCAAAAACGCACGAACCCCAGTGATCAGGGCGGTGCAAGCAATCTTGCAATAACGACAGTATTATTGCTTGAGGATCAAGCTTCAGCAGGGTAGCGGCTATTTATTGTTTTTTCGCTTGAATGATCAAGAATTGCGGTACATGTGCGTTTCTGGAACGAGACTTATTATCCGCAAGCCGTGGTTCGTGAACATGCGTAATCACGCAACCGAGCGATATAAGGTCATTCAGGTAGGTTGAGATGGGTCTCATAAAAAGGTGGCCGTAGCGTTGTTTTGTGGGCTTGGGGTTAAAGTATTCGCTTATTTCTACATGCCCGAGTTTTTGCCAATCTGCCTCAAAGCCCGGGAACGCCGGGTGTAGAATAGAGATGATGACGTCGCCACCTTTTTTGAGCACCCGTACACAGTTTTTTAAGGCTGCAAAGTAATCGGGAATATCCATCAAGACATTAATAACAAGAATTTTATCAAAATTCTTAGCGAAATCTAGATTGGCAAGATCATGCTGAAAGTAAGTGATGCCTAAACTTTCTTCTCGCTCTTTCCTAGCACAGTACTCAAAGAGGCTTGCCGCGGGTTCTACGCCAGTTACACTTCCTCCTGCACGCGCCAATTTTCGCGATAAGTAGCCGTTGCCACAACCAGCATCTAGAATATTCAGCCCTTTCGTAGCTCCCAGCATTTGAAATATAACGGGGTCAATAAGTTCTTGCCGAGCGAAGTCTCCATCATCGCCAAACCGTTTAAGATCTTCCTCGCTAAACTCGGACCAGCTGTCGATTACTATTTTATTTGATATATTCATGCTCTTAGGATAGCAAATATATTAAGCAGGTTCTTCCGCATAGTGGGTTTCGAGGTATTGGAGGTGTTTTTCTCGGAATTTGTTGAACTCGGATTTTTTGAAGCCGGTTCGCTTGATGAATGTACTAATTTTTTCGGAGCCGATGAAGTGCGGCATCATAACGTAAGCTGCACCTTCGGCGTAAAGATGTGCTGCATGATAGGCGTCTTCAGCCGATGCTACGAATACTGCGCCCGGGTTATGCTGCTTCAGCCAGTGGGCTAAAAATTCGTTGGCAGAAAAATCGCTGATTGTCGAAACTACCAGTTTGGTTTTATCAAGCTGCAACTCTTCAATCAGCTCGGCATCGGTAGCATCACCATACAGAAAGTTCACATGCTGTTTTTCAATCAGCTCAATAGCCTCGGGGTCGTAGTCAACGACTATAAACCGCTTCTTCATGTGGGTAAAGGTGCGAATAAATTCAGCACCACCTTTTCGGTAACCAAACAGCACTACGCTGTAGGTTTGCATGGTGCTTTTTTGCTCAAGCTGGGTAACTTTTCGCTCAAACAATTTCAGATGTTTTTCAAACAGTGTATACAAGCTGTCAGAGTATTTGATCAGGTAGGTTGAGATGGCGAAGGTAATCAGTGCGGTAAGGCCAATCACAGCCTGCACTTGCTCACTCACATACTGATGATGGGCGGCTGCTACCACAAATACTAATGAGAATTCACTAATTTGGCCAAGGGCAACCGCCGTTTTGAAGCTGGCTCGTTTTGTATAGCCTTGTATGCCGAGTGTCACGAGAATGATAAAAGGTTTTAATATAATCACTACCAGTGAAAACGCCAGTGCTGCTGGAAGTGCCTCTGTAATCTGGGCCGGCGCCAGGCTGTGGCCAAGCGTAATAAGAAAAACCACAATGAAGAAATCGCGCATTGGCCGTAGTCGCGAGGCAACCTCGTGGCTGAGAGAAAGCCCGGCCATACTCATGCCGGCAAGTAGTGCACCGACTTCAAACGAAAAACCAATTTTGGCGAACAATACGGAGATTCCGAGGGCCCAGCCAATTGAAAGCACCAGCAAAAGTTCTTTTGAAGATTCCAGGAACTTAGCCAATCGTGGCAGAAGATACCTACTTACAACATAGAGTAGCAGCACAAAGAATATACCACGACCAAAGAGCAGGCTAACCTCAAGCGGCGTGCTGCCGGCTGAACGAGCTGAGAGAGTAATTTTACCAGCGGTGGCCACGAGATCTTGCAAAATTAACACACCAACAGCAATTTGAGCGAACAAGCGCATGAGTTCCTTCTTCTGTTGTAGCAGGGTAACGATAATAATCGTGCTGCTCATGCTGAGACACAAACCGATAATGAGCGATTCCAGCCGGCCAAAGTCGAGTTGCCGAGCCACAAACGCTCCGGCAATGGTTATAACACTCATTTGCACAAAGGTGGTGATGAATACCACCTTGCTGAGTCGGCTAATGATCTTCAGACTCAGTTCCAACCCAACTATAAACAGCAGAAGTGCCACGCCAAAAGTGCTTAAAAAGCTAAACCCGTGGTCGTCTTTGATGATATTAAAAACAGCCGGGCCAGCCAGGATGCCGGTGATAATATGACCAATAATAAGCGGCTGGCGTAGTAAACGCATCACAACAGCCAAACCTGCGCCGAGTGCTATGACAAGACTTAGTTGTATAAAGAGTGCATCACCATCCATGTTTGTTTCCTTTAACTGCTAATCTTTGTATAAGTTGCTACTCAGCGGCGGGTACAGAGCCGCCCGCTTTTGTAATGGCTTCAGTAAGAACTTTTACGTAGGCATCAGTGGTGCTGGTTGGATTTTCA
Organism: uncultured Candidatus Saccharibacteria bacterium; assembly: GCA_964643895.1. Classification (GTDB taxonomy): domain Bacteria; phylum Patescibacteriota; class Saccharimonadia; order Saccharimonadales; family UBA7683; genus UBA7683. Next base: position 26,936 of record CAZXUE010000006.1, on the reverse strand, counting down.
ATCTTCTCACCATTCAAGATAAGCGTAGGAGTGCCGCTGGCGTTAAAACCAGATTTCGCGCTCGCTACATCTCGATTAATACGGTTTGCGGTTTCTTCACTCGCATAGTCGGTTTTAAATTGTTCCATATTAAGCCCAAGCTCCTCGGCATAACCTTCAAAAAGCGCTTGCTGATTGGTTGCAACATTGCCCCATGAGTTCTGTGTTTCATATAAGCGGTCGTGCATTTCCCAGAACTTTCCTTGTTTAGCAGCAGCTTCAGCTGCACGGGCGGCTGCAAAAGCGTTTGGATGAAGCGAAGTGAGCGGCAGGTTTCTAAAAACAAAGGTTACTTGATCTTTCAATTGCTCAACAGCTGCTTTTATTGGTGCATATGCAGCACCACACGCTGGGCACTGGTAATCGCCGTATTCAATCAAAACTACTTTTTCGTTCGGGGCCTTCATAACGTGGTCTTCCTCCTGAATTTTAGTAGCGTCACCGCTAAAAGTACTTTGCTGGTTCTTCTCTTTGCCAGTAAAGACAAATGCGGCAATAAGACCCACAACTACTATTGTTAGAACAATCCAAAATCTATTCATATTACTCCTCGTATCTTGTAGTACATTTAGTATAGCATTTTCGACTGTTTGCAAAAAAAGTTTAAGCAGATACAATCATTCTTATGAGAACTGTTCTCTGGGTGGTGTTGGGGATAGATATGGCCGCGCTGCTTTACTTTTTTGCACTCGATCTTCGGCGCTACTACGTCTCGCCATTTGAATTGCGACAGAGCAATAACAAAGTACAAAAACTCGTAAATAAAAACTACCAGGGCATTGCGACACTTCGCGTGTTTGATCAGGCCGTGCTGATAGCCGCCACAGCCGGACTGCTGGTGTATCTCGAACAATCGCTAGCTGGTCTGCTGTACGCACTTGCCGGAATCGCTGTGCTTTACTTTGTCTCAAAACTCTCAATTCTCTCAAATATCGCTGCTTCACTTTTTGAACTCCACTACGAGTTTGTATGTAAGCTAGCCACACAGCTCCAGTTTATTCTGAAGTATGTTGCGTTTCCACTACTAAGCGAACGGAAGCTGCAATCTCGAGAAGAATTCATTGATACTGTGAGAACATTGCCAAGCACGGTGCTCGTACCCGCGGAACGACAGCGTGTAGAGTTGCTGCTTACTGCAAGCGAGAAGACCGTGAAAGATATCATGACGCCAAAACGGCGCGTAACCATGGTTGAGCCCTCATCAACTTTGGGTCCGATTGTGCTCAGTGATCTGCAAAAAAGCGGCCACGGCTACTTTCCAGTCGCTACTAAAAAAGGTGAACCAGAAGGTCTCCTTGATTTAAGTGATCTTTCCGATATCCAACAGGCTAAGCAACGCTCAACGGTGCGCGAAGTAATGTCTTCACAAATCTCGTGGGTCGAGGAAACCACCTCACTGTACGAGCTCGCCGAAGCCTTTTTGAGTGAGAAGCAGTATCTGCTCTTCGTACGCAACAGCGATACTAACTTCAGCGGCATCGTAACAGTCGCCGACCTTATGAAGCACCTTATTGGTGTCGTTAAGGACTAGCTGCTATAATAGCCTCCGATGATACATCTGGTAAAGAATAATATGAATTTACGGGCAGGCGAATAAAACGCTTGGATTTATTGCGCTCGAGCCCCGCATCACAAGATTTACCAGAAACTTATATAAGGAAATACGTTATGACACGAACGCTGAGCGGCGAAGTAAAACAATATATTGGAAGAGAAGTAACGATAAAAGGCTGGCTCCACAAAAAACGTCTCATGGGCGGACTGACTTTTATTAACGTACGCGATCGACAGGGTCTGGTTCAGGTGTTGGTAGAAGATAAAGACGAAGTTGAAAAGCTCCGCGGCCTGCAAATCGGGACAGTTCTTGCCGTAACCGGCACAGTCTTTGAGGATGAGCGTGCTCCAGGTGGTGCAGAGTTGCACGAACCAGTGCTTGATATCATTTCACCTGTCACTGACGAGCCGATTATAGAAATAGACAAGCCTCTTGGCCACAAGCCAGAAAACCTCGACACACTTTTTGATAACCGACCAATCGGCCTCCGCAACTTACAGGAAACCGCGATCTTTAAAATACAAGCCAAGGTACTTGAATCGGCACGACAGTATTTCAAAGAACAGGGATTCACCGAGATGAATACCCCGAAGCTGTTAGCAGAGGCCACAGAAGGTGGCGCCGAAACCTTCACGCTCGATTATTTTGGCAAAACTGCAACTCTGGCGCAATCTGCCCAGTTTTATAAGCAGATGATGGTTGGCGTTTTTGAGCGTGTTTTCGAAACCAATCCAACCTATCGTGCTGAGCTCAGCGCTACTACTCGTCACATGACCGAATACATCACAATCGATGCCGAGCTAGGTTTTATAACTTTCGACGAGCTGCGTGAGTTTGCTCACCAGCTGCTCGTTAGAGTTGTTAATGATGTCTGGGCAAGCTACGAAACCGAACTGAAACGCTGGAACACCAGCAAGCCAGTCTTAAGCGAACACGCAGTTTCAATCCCGCTTGGTGAGGTGCACGAGTTGTTTGAAAAGCACAATAAAACAGTAGTTGAGGACAAAAAAGATCTCACCCCTGCTGAAGAAAAGTGGATCTGCGAGTACGCCAAAAAGAACCTTGGTATCGAGGCTGTTTTTGTCACCGAGTGGCCAGCAGACGAAATGAAGTTCTATCATAAAAAGATGGAAGACAAGCCAGATTTAGCCGAGCGCTCAGATTTCTTATTTAGAGGTGTCGAGATCATGACTTGCCCAATGCGCGAACATCGCTATCCAGTTTTGGTGCAACAACTCAAAGATAAGCTTGGTGTTGAGCCGGATAACCCAGGCTTCAAACACTATCTCAGTGCCTTCAAATATGGCCTGCCGCCTCATGGCGGCTTCGGTCTTGGCCTAGAGCGTCTCACCCAAAAAATCATCGGTCTCAACAACGTGAAAGAGGCCACTCTCTTTCCTCGCGACATCAACCGGTTAACGCCGTAATGGAACTTTTCCTTAACTTTATTGCTAAGCTCATTCCGATATATGCGCTGATTGGTGCAGGATTTATTATTGGTAGAAAGCTCTCAGTTAAGAAAGAGGCAGTCTCAAGTCTACTCATTTACCTCGTTGCGCCAGTGGTTATCTTCAACTCTGTCTATACAACCAAGCTCACAAAAGAAACTCTCTTGCTGCCCGTTATTTTCTTCTGCCTATGCTCCGGTATCGCGCTTACTTCATATTTTTTGAACTCTCGAGTGAAGCCCAAAAAGATGAGAGGCATGCTTGCCTTTGCAGCAGGCTCGGGCAATACGGGCTACTTTGGTTTGCCTGTTGCGCTTGCACTATTTGGCGAAGAGGTTATCGGCTTGGTCGTACTCTGCATATTCGGCTACCTTGTTTATGAGACCACCGTTGGATTTGTGCTGATTGCAGAAGGTGAACACGGCATCAAAGAAAGCCTACACAAACTCCTTCGCTTACCTGTGTTGTATGCGTTTGTTGCGGCGGTTATCATACAGCAACTCAATATTAAGCTAGGGCCAGTCTACGCCGAATTTATCCCAAACTTTAGGGGTGCTTACGTTTTGCTCGGTTCACTATTAGTGGGGCTTGCACTGAGTGAATTAACCAAGGCACATCTTGATTTCAGAGTTATCGTGAGGTCGTTTGTACCAAAGTTTATAGTTTGGCCAGTTGTTGTGATCGCTTTGATCTCCATTGACCGACAATATACGCATCTTTTCATCAACGCCAACGGTGTGTATCAAGTCGCATTCTTGATGGCGATTGTACCAATTGCCGCCAATACGGTTGCGTACGCCTCATTCCTCAAGGCTGAACCAGAGCGCGCTGCATTGATCGTATTTACGAGCACCATCTTTGCAATCGTCTATATCCCAATGATGGTCAGTTTTGTCTTACCCCATCTTATCTAATATCATTCAGCGATCTTCCAATAATTTTCAAATATTGATCGCTGCATATCTGCGAACGATTTGTTGATAATTTCGGCACCAACTTTTTTGTCGTTACGCCAGTGGTAGATCGCAACAGTATTGTTGTAGATACACAGCTGGTGGGCAAGGGGTAGTATCTCTTGGGAGATGCTTCTTCGCTGGTACGACTGCTCAATAAAATCTTTGTTTTTAGTGAACTCACTTGGCTTGCCGTCGGGGTTTAAGATCTCGCGAATTTTATAACCAGCCGCAACGGTTTTCTCACGGTGCTTCTCTGCCCAGCGTGGGCTGTTGACTAAATCCTGAATCGCTCCGTCGCCAAAAACCAGTGCCTCTCCCTCGGTCCGTAGCTCATTCCAGAGCATTTGCTTAAAGCCATCCACGCCTTCGTATGTGTTAACTTCAAAGTCGATTTCGCCAGGCAAATCCCCGAGCATATAGAGTGATTGCAGATCAGGCAGCGCAGTTTTTAAAACAGATTTCTTGCGTTCGACCACTTCTTCCTCAGTTTTCAAAACAATCTCAAGATTAGCGGGGTCGTTTGCCGCTAGTTGCCGACCAGTTTCATCTTGGTTTTCGGCCACCAAACCTCGCTTAATTAGTTCGTCGGCAATGCGATACACTTTTGTGCGGTTAACACCTGTTTTACGCGCAATCTCAAGATGGCTTAGTGGCTGTTCAAGTAAGGCTAGATATACTTTACCCTCATCCGCGCTTAAACCTAATCTGTACAGCTGAAGCAAAACATTGTTTTTGTTGTTCAACATAGTGAACAGTTTAGCATTTTAACCATATTATGTCAATATGAGCAAGTGTTTAAAGAAGGTGATAAATAACATATGATGGAAATTATGGCCGAGAAAAGTAACAATGAGCTGCAAAGCGGTAGGTACAACGTACTAGGAGCCGGAGTAATAGGCCTGTTGACTGCCATAGAGCTTGCCAGAGAAGGCCATGCGGTTACTGTACATAGTCGAGAAGGGAAGCCAGGCAGTGGCGCAGATAGCACATCTGCAAATGCAATAGGTCAGTTTCTACCGTGGGTTCCCGCTGAACACGCCGATACTCTGCTCGGAGGAGTTTCACTTCAAGAGGTCGCTGAACATAGCCGAGGCTTTTATGCTGAAATGGCCCAAGACCCTCACGAAACGGGCGTCTTAGAACTGGGAAACGTCGAATTACTCCCCAGGGATCAAGAGTGGCCGGAGGGCTTACCTGATGCTATGCATGCAACTGAGGAAAAATTGGAAGCAACCATTCCTTTTGTGGACCCTGACGGAGAAGAGCTGGCATGCGATACGGCACTTAAATTCAATACATTTTCCATTAATAGCAGGAAGACGGTTTCCTACTTGGCTAACAAGGCGGAAGAGCTAGGGGTAGAATTTAACCAAAAGGTTATATCTGAAGAAGATCTCAACGAGCTTGACGGCGTTATCATTAATGCAATGGGTATCGGAGCCGAAGCACTAGATCACACAGAGGTTAACTACTTCAAAGGACACACTTTTGTAATTAAACCGCAAGTCGGATACTATCCCGCACAAGCACTGAGCGTTGAGGATCTTATAATGATGCCGCGAGAAGACGGTACTGTGGTGTGTGGTGCGCTGTATATTGAAGACCCGGATCGTCCAGTTCCTGAAGCTCGAGAAGCTAAAGAGTTATTCGACAGATTAGGTCGATTACTTGATGGGGTGGCTAGCACCGGGATCGTAGATGGACTAAAGGAGGGGTTAATCGAAAACTCAGAAGTTTTGCTTCATAGCGCTGGCTATCGGGTAGAGGTAAGCGCTGGCGGCATCCGAGTCGCGCCTGATGAAAAGCACGAAAGGCTTCACCATGCTTACGGTTTCGGTGGTATTGGCTGGAGTGTCGGGCCACATTTTGCACAAAAAATCGCAGAACAGGCAAAAATTTTACACAGTAACTTAAGGGGATAATTAAAGATGAAGGCATTTATATTTGATCCATTGTGGGATGAGTTGATAACAGAGGAGTTATTAGAAAAGCTTGAGAAGGCAGGTGTTGAGCCAATAGTTACAAAAGAAATCGCACCACTTTTAGAAAACAAAGCGCTGTTTGACGGTGATGAAGCGAGAATTCTGTGTCTCAATCCAGATTATGTAAAGTGGAAGCTCGCATCTGATGATTATAAAAACATACCTAATTTAAAGGGTATTTTTGGTGCCGCAACCGCTACTCACTGGATCGATAAATTTTATGCAAACGATAATAATATACCAATTTGCGACATTAAAAACTTTTCAACTGAAGCTGTTGCGGAATGGGCAACCATGATGATGCTTAATATTGCACGCCAGATGCCGAGACTGATCAAAGATGGCTTCCCGCTTGATTTTGATAAAGATTACATGAAATATCGTGGTGTCGAACTACGTGGTAAAAAGGCGGGTATTATAGGCCTAGGCCATATCGGTACAGCGATTGCTGATCGCTGCAGAGGCCTCGGGATGGAAGTGATTTACTGGTCTCGTAGCTCAAAGCAGTCCGAGCATCGATTGGTTGACATCGACGTTTTGCTATCAGAAGCCGATGTCATTTTCCCAACCATGTCGCTTAATGATGAAACCAAAAACATCTTAACTAACAATAGCCTGAAAACACTCAATCCCACAGCAATACTGGTTGCGATTGAATCTCACCTATTTAATCTAGAGCTGATTTTGCAGATGGTTAAAGATGGTCAATTGTACGGCTTCGGTTTTGAGGCCGAACCAGGGCAGTTTAACGCGTATGAAGGCAATGTCTGGGCAGCGCCAGCCTACGCTTGGGCAACTAATCAGACCATGCATAATGCGATGGTGAAGTGGGTTGAGAATATGACAAATGCTGCTAAGAACGAATTTCCAAATAAGGTGAACTAACATACTAAGGAGAAATATGAAGAAAATATTACTCGCAGGCTCGTTTGCGCTCAACGAAGAGCAGATGGAACGACTTAAAAAGATTGGTGAAGTAGATGTGGATACTGAAATTTCATCAAAAGAGGAGTTGATCAAAAAAGCAAAAAAATATGACGTACTCTGTACCTGGGGAGATTTCTTACCCGAGGCGCTGTACGATCTAGAAAATATACTCGTAACCTATCCCTATACTGAACTCGGCGAATTTGATTCAAAAAAACTTGCAGAAAAAGGAGTGTACGTAGCTAACGCACAAGGTGGAAACCGTAAATCTATAGTTGAATGGACAGTGTTCATGACACTTTCTTTGTTTAGGAAGTTTCCAAGTTTCTTGCGTACAACAACTCAGCATCCGTTCACATCAACTGAAAGCCTAGAAGGTAAAAAAGCAATAATAATAGGCCATGGAGCTATTGGGAGTGAAGTAGGTGAGCGCTACGAAGCGTTTGGCGTGAAAGTTGCATACTATGAACGGGGTGATGATCTTAAGGCAAAGGTTGCCGACGCAGATATAGTGGTAAACGCACTTAACTGTAACAGCTCAAGCAAAAACCTACTTGATGAAGGCTTCTTCATGTCTATGAAAAAAGGCTCCTTCTATATTACCTTCGCTCGTCCTTTTACATACGATGTAAATGGTTTATCAAGCGCTTTGGATCTAGATAGGCTGGCTGGTGCAGCAATTGACTGTGATCCTGAGCCACTCTTTGACGTGAGTAATGACTTTTATAAGAAATGTTTGGCAAACCAAAAAATTCTTGTTACTCCGCATGTGGCTGGCGTTACGAAACAAGCGTCCGCTAACGGGCTAGAGATTTTAGTTCGAAATGTCGAATCGTACCTAAATGGTGACCCACTAAACGTTCTCAAAAAGTGAGCACACCAGGCTACTATATTTGACAAATATATAATAAAGTGCTATCATCAAAGTATGTTAGAAAAAATAAACACCGGCCAGACTACATACGAGCAACATCTACCAGAAGGTAGTGAGGTACTAGAGACTATAGCTGAAGATGGAATTAACATTCATCTTCTAAGGTCGCCAGGATATAAAGATAAAGATCGTGCCTTGCTTGAAGTTCGTACTAAGATGCGGCCGTGTGCCTATATTGGGGATGGTAACCCACTAAGCTTAGAGGTTAAGGATGGTTTCGGTAAATTGCGAACAGTGGACCTTCAAACTGGTGATATAGCTGAAAGATTTCTGGAACCAGGCTGGACCGGTGAGGTACCGAGTGGCGTGATTTATTGGTATGAAAATCTTGGCAGCGAGAAGGATTCGGACTTGGTAATACTAGATACGTGTCCAGACTTCGACGCGGAAAATGAACCAGCTCTCTCAGATGTTGTTGAAAGATTTATAGCCTTGGCGGGTACGGCACAACAAGCGGGCGAGCAGTAGATCTTGCAACGCAGATATCGTTCATACGCGATCCATACAAAAACAGCACCAGAGTGCTGTGTGATGAGCGTGGTCTTGGCGGCCGATCGTGGTAACAAAGACTGCGATCGGCCGCTTCCGACAGATGTAGCTACACATTAGGGGCATAATGAGTAGCCAATCTTACGTGACTTCCACGTCGTGAATTATTAAAACATTCTTAACTTTTTAACTCAAGGTAGCGAGAGCTTCTATCTGGTGAACAGTTGTAAAAAATATGCTTGAATATCAAGCGTATGCGGTATAATAAGCATGATAAGGTGAAGGTAAGAGCAAAAACGAGATTGCTATGGCAAAATCAGGGCATGAACATTCGGAGAAACAGGAGAAAATAGCTGCAGAACAAACATCTGTGGAAGTTGAGGTGGTACCACAAGCGCCGCACATTCCTGAACCAACTACAGCGGAGGCGGATATTGCTGTAGATGTGCCAGCCGAGCATACGCCTGAGCGATCGGTAAAAGCAAAAACCCATACAAGAAAACAGAAGAGATCCGATAGATCTCATGATGGGCTGAAACAACTCAAACAGAAGCGTTGGCCTAAGATTGCAGGTCTCGTGGCTGGTGTAGTGGCACTCATTGCCTTGGTGCTAAGTGGTGTGCTAAGCCAGTATTTCAAAGATAAAACTCTACCGAATGTGAAGGTGGCAAGCATTGCATCCTCAGTAAAAACACGTGCTGAACTGAAAGGCCAACTCGAGCAGCAGCTTGAGGACTTTTCTCTTAAGCTACAAACTGGCGAAAAAACGCTTGAGCCGAAGGCGCAAGAGATAGGCTTGAAGGTTGATATTGACCAAACAATCGACCGAGCGCTGCAGGCTAAACGCCAGAGAGGTTTACTTGCTAAACTAGCGTTTTGGAAGAGCGAGGATGTTCCGGCTGTTGTAACCATTAACGATACCTTACTTGGGCAGTACCTCGAGACGCACCTGCCAGAGCTTAGTAAGGCTCCACAGGACGCACAACTTCAGTTTAATTCTGACAGTAGCAACTTCGCAATTACTGAACAAGCCGACGGGCAAGGCGCAGATGCAAAAAAACTAAAACTCCAAATCCAGAACACTGCCTCACAACTACAAACCGCAACGCTGACCGTTGCGACCGCAGCAAAGGCGCCGACTATTACTAAAGCGAAGCTAGAACCGCTACTTGCGGATGCTAATACACTTGTTTCGCGCCGAGTAACTCTTGCTGGACTTGGCTATAACTATCAGGCGAGACCAAGCGATATTGCATCTTGGGTAACTCCAACGCCGCAGGAGGATGGTAACATTAAGCTCATCATTGATGTCGCCAAGATCCAAAGCTACGTAGATGGTATTGGCAAAAAAATCTCACAGGCTCCTGTTGATAAAAAAGTTCTCAAAGATGAGACTACTGGTGCGGAAGTTGTGTTGCAGTCTGGCCGTGACGGTACTGAACTGGCTGATAAGAATGTGCTAGCTGACGCAATTGCACAGTCGCTGAAAGCGAAGCAAGATAGTGCCCAGACTATGAACATCAAAGTAGCAGCCTATCAAACAGTAAATATGAACGCATACGATAAGTGGATTGAAGTTGATTTAAGTGAACAGCGGACAACTGCGTACGAAAAAGCAACGCCAATTAAGAACTTTCTTATAGCTTCGGGCATGCGTGGCCATGAAACACCGGTGGGCGAATACGCAATATGGTTAAGGGTTCGTTCTCAGACGATGCAGGGTGGTTCAAAAGCTGATGGCAGTTACTATAATATTCCAAACGTAGAATGGGTTAGCTACTTCTATCAAGACTATGCGCTGCACGGAGCTTGGTGGCGTGAAAAGTTCGGAGCGCCGGCAAGTCATGGCTGCGTTAATATGACAAATGCAGATGCCCAGTGGATTTTTGAATGGGCTCCAGTTGGTACTAAAGTAATCGTGCACGCATAGGCGACGAGGGTGGGAATGAATAAGCACATGCAGGAGCCAGAGGAGCCAATAAAACAATCGTTTGAACTTGACGAAACCGAGCTTGAAACGGTTGATATTTCAGACACAACGTTAGAAGATACTGATAAACAAAGTTCTCGTGCTAAAAAAGAGGCAAAGAAGACTGCCAAAAAATTACGCTCACCGGAAGAAAAAAAGCGAGCTAAGCGGAAGATGATGCTACTTGGCTTGCTACTATTTATGACAGCTGTGGCGGGTTTACTTGCAGTTCCAAAAACACGGTGGCCAATCTTAAACTTTATTGGTTTTCGCTCAACACTTTTGGTAACGGTTCATGAGCAGGGTGCCGATAAACCGATTTCGCGCGCATCAGTAAAGTTACAAAACGGAGCCATGTCATTGACGGATTCCTTTGGTCGCGTGAGCTTCTCAAAGGTTCGACTTGGGCCGCAGAAGGTGGTAGTCCAAAAGGCTGGCTACGGTGATGTTACGCAAACAATCACCAGCTCATTTGGTGTTACAAAGCCGCAACTGGCCATGAAGGTAATTGGTATTCAGCTCGACTTTGATATCAAGAACTGGCTTTCCGGCCAGTCAATAGCCGATGCGGAAATAAAATTTGAAAAAAGCAGCGCTAAAAGCGATGCTTCGGGCCGCGCCAGCCTCATTATACCGCCAACCGATCAACAACAGGTAGAGGTTATCATCACTGCTCCGGGATATCTCGCCAAAACAGTGGAAACTGATACTACTGTCGAGAGCCGCGAGATCTCGCTCGTATCTGCTCAGAAGAATTATTTCCTGAGTAAACGCGATGGACGCTTCGATCTCTTCTCGAGCAATCTTGATGGCTCTGATCAACGTAAAATTATTGAAGCAACCGGCAAAGAAGATGAAAACCTACTACAATTCACCATTCACCGTGGCAATAAGCAGGCGCTTTTGGTGGCAACCCGTGACGGTAAAATTCAAAACGGACGTTTAGTCGCGGGTATTTACTCGGTAGACCTAGAAAAAGCAAGCCTGAAAAAGATCGACGAGGGTAGTGATATCCAACTGCTTGATTGGGTTGATAGTACCATGATGTACACCAAGTCAGACCCGGGGCTTAACTATGATGATCCCGCCTTTTCCCGTCTGATGAGCTTTAATGTGGCTAATAGCCGGCTCGCCGAGCTGGCGCAGACAAACTACTTTGCGGCTGCCGTTGTGGCACAAACCAAAGTGTTCTTTATGCCAAACGATCCCTATCGCTCCATCGAAAACGCTGAACTTACCAGCATTGACATTGGTTCAGGGAATAGAAAGAGCTATCTTGGAGGTAAACTTATCAATTATGCAACGCGGCCGAACTACAACGTGCTGGAGCTGCAAGATAACAGCGGTGCACACTTTGAGCTGCAAGTGGGCAATGGGGTAACCAAGGCAATAGATCGCCGGCCAGGAGCGTCGCTTCATTTTGCACTTAGTCCAAATGGTGAGCAAGTGGCTTGGGCGGATCAGCGCGATGGTCAAGGAGCGCTCCTGGTGCGAAACCTTAAAAGCGGCGAAGAGAGGATAGTGGTTAAGGTGGGCGGGTTGACAGCGCCACTTCGATTTATTGCCGATGACTTGGTCGTGCTGCGAATAGCTACCAGTCAGGAGACCGCAGATTATGTGGTGAGTCTTTCAAACGGGCGGCTCAGTAAAATCAGCGATGTCTCAAATGTTGGCCAGATGCGCCAGTATGGCTTTTGAAATCCTTGTCTTAATCGATATAGTTAAGTACTGATGAGTGCGGAAATAGCCAATTTTCAAACTGAGGTGTACGAGTATTATTTAAAGCACCAACGCGTGCTGCCGTGGCGTATCCCTGACCCAAGTGGCAGCTTTGAGCCATACCGCATTCTGATATCCGAATTGATGCTACAGCAAACACAGGTGAAGCGAGTCATTCCGAAATTCGCCGCTTTTATGCATCGTTTTCCTACATTGCAAGATTTAGCCAAAGCATCGTTGGCTGATGTGCTGATTGAGTGGTCGGGACTTGGCTATAACCGCCGGGCGCGTTTTTTGCACCAGGCGGCAGGGCAGATCAATACCGAATACTCGGGGAAAATACCGCAGACTGTAGCTGAGCTGGTCCGTTTGCCGGGAATCGGGCCAAATACTGCTGCAGCAATGCTAGTCTACAGCTTTAATCAGCCTGAGGTATTCATTGAAACCAATATCAGAACCGTTTTTCTGCATCATTTCTTCGCAGACCAAGAAGGGGTAAGCGATCAACAGCTTTTACCATTTATTCAACAGGCACTTGATAGAAAAAATCCGCGGCATTGGTACTGGGCACTTATGGATTACGGGACATATTTAAAACAGACGCTTCCAAACCCGAGCCGGCGCAGCAAACATCATACCAAGCAAAGTGCGTTTGTTGGTTCAAAGCGATTTGTGCGGGGTCAGGTTATAAAACTCCTGACACGAGAAGCAGTAGCTTATTCAAATTTCCTTCAGGTTATTCAAGATGACCGCTTAAAAGATGTGTTAGACGATCTGGTAAGCGAGGGTATGATTACTGAATATAATCAAACGTATCGACTTGCAAGATGATACAATAGCAGCTGTGAAATATCGATTTTTAATCTTGGTAATTTTCGGCCTTAGCTTACTGGGTGTAGTACATGTTGCTCGCGTTTCGGCTCAGCAGCAGGAGGGTGTAACCGATGTAGAAAATCGTTGTATTCTTGCTCAAAATTATCTTAAAAATATTCAAAAACTTCGAGATCTACGTGGCCGTGTAGACCGTTTGCAAGCGTACCGCTACATTCATCAACGCATGACGAACTTTGTAGTAAGGCTCGAACGTAACAATCAGCCAAAAGCGGCTGATATGAGAGCAAATGTTGATCGCCTTGCAAGTCTGATAGAGCAATTCAAAAATAGCTACGAACAGTATGATTCGGCCCGCGAAGCAGTTGTAAAGGTGAAAGACTGCCGCGTAAATACAGAAACGTTTGTAACTGCACTCAATGAAGCTCGCGCAGCGCGGACCAAGGTAGCCGAAGATATCGAGCTGTTGCAAAGTGTATTAAGCCCAAATATTAAAACTGATCTTGAAAACCTCCATCAACAGCTGCTGGCCAGCGGACAGAGCGGAGCACAGCCGTGAGTGAGCACCTGCCTCAGACAGATCAGGAGGTACGTCGCTTCTGGCCGCCCCAACTCAATTTAGTAAGCGCCCTTGCTATTGCGATTGCAGCTGCCAGTATGATCGTCGGGGTCGCGTATGTGCTGTATTGGAATAGCCCAAACCGTAAGTATGATATTGAACGTGGCGGTTCAGCACATCGGAATCAGGCATTGGGCATCGCAGATGATGGGGCCGATACTAGCAGTCCGGTTGATGCCCCGGCAACAAAGCGCAAGATTCAGTACCTTGAAGAAGAATTAAAAGCGCTGAGCGGCTTAAGCAGATTTGACGCAAATGATCTGAGCGATCAAGCCTTACAACTTACGCCTCCTGATCAGCCCTCGTTGTAGCTTGGTAGACCTCAGAGTAAGGCTGTTACCTCGACTATGGGAGAGAGATCAGCGATCTTGTCTCTAGTGAAGCTAGATCTTTCGACAAGCTCGAGGCGATGGAATAGAAAGCGGTGGCGTTACGCCATATGCTTAGTTCCAATCACTTTTTATCAGGCTTCTTCTTAGACACGAAGAAGTCTGCATCACTGACCAGTTTTGCTAAACGCTTTTGTAGTTCCGAAGAAACTCGCCACTGCTCTGCGGGAATAGTTTTGGCGCGCACCTCAACAGTAACATGATCTTTATCAAACGTTTGAACACCGTGATAATACGGAGCCTGCACCATTGAACTCTGCCACAACTCTTCTTGTCCCATTGCAAGACCGAGCGCGGCAATCTCCCGTTCAGCTTTGTCAAAATCAGCCTCAAGCGGCAATGTTAGTTCAACGTTTACCTTAGCGTAGTCAAGAGTTTGATTAGCCGCACGATTAATGTTGCCATTTGGCACGAAGTGAATGGCTCCGTCGTTATCGCGAAGTACTGTTGTTCTGAGCGTAATACGAATAACTGTTCCCTCCACATCCCCGCCAGTAGCAGTCAGAGAAACCACATCGCCTACACGGTACTGATTTTCCACGACAATAAAGATGCCGCTGATAAAATCCTTTACAAAAGTTTGAATACCAAATCCAAGCAACAAGCTTAGTACACCGCCGACTGCCAGCGCGCCAGCTAAAATAGGCGCCAAAACTTTGAGCACGCCAAGTTCGGAAAGCACCAACAAGGCAATTAAGATCCAGGTAATGACCTTCATGATAGAGCCAATCAAGCTAATGAGCGTATCGGCGCGAAGCTTACGGTCGCGGTCGTTTTCAAAACGATCAGAATGTTGAATGCTGCGATGAATAAACTTACGCAAAAATGCTTCACCAAAACGGCGCACAACGCTGGCTATAATAAGGATTAAAACAATCTTCCAGCCATGATCAACTGACCAGGTCTGGAATGACTTAAGAATTGCTTCGGTGCTCATCACACATTAGTATAACAAAGCACATATGCTTTTAGCTAAGACGACCGATCTGGTACTATCGAGGGTACGGATTAAATAGAATAAACGGGGCTCAGCCAGTTGTAGCCGTAAAGGAGTAAACATGACGATAAACGACTATTCAAAACAAGCCATCACCACACTACTTGATGGGCACGACATGCAGGACCTTGAACCAGTATTAATTTCTCAGGTCTTCGGTCTCATTGGAGAGAGCGGTGAAGTCGCTGAAAAATTTAAAAAACTCATTCGCGATAAAGCTGGTAGACTTTCTGTAGATGACAAAAAAGAAATTCTGAAAGAACTCGGTGATGTACTCTGGTATATCAACTCGGTGGCAACACTGCTCGGGTCAGATTTAGAAGCGGTAGCGCAGCAAAATCTGGAGAAAGTACTTAGTCGAAAATCACGCGGCGTTAGACACGGTAGCGGAGATAATCGTTAGTGCAAACTTTACCGCGTGATGGGCTGTATATTACCCGAAAACGCAAGAAATGGAAGTTTGCACATTTTGAAAGCTACAAAAATTGCTTCACATTCAACCGTGGCAGCAGCCCGGATCTTGCAAAAAAGCAAATTAAAACACACTTCCCTCACTTTCGAGGTGCCACCCTGGAAACACGGCCACTGGTATTGGAGTTGGCGGCAGGGAATGCGCAGTTTAGCTTGGAGCTGGCGCGAAGACATCCTGAAAAAGATTTCATAGCAGTAGATATTAAATCGGATAGATTATATACAAGCGCCAAAAAAGCGCTTGAAGAAAGGGTGAAAAACATTGCGTTTTTAAGAATGCACCTTAACGAACTCGAACAAGTGTTTGAGCCTCGTAGTGTTGATGAAATCTGGCTTACTTTTCCTGATCCGTTTCCGAGAGAGCGGAGTGCTAAACATCGTTTAAGTCATATTTCATTTTTGCAACAATATCGCAAATTATTGAAGGACACAGGATTGCTTAAATTCAAAACTGATAATCGTCAACTGTTTCTCTGGAGTATAGAGCAGCTCGTTGCTGAAAAATGGCACTTTCAAGAACTCTCATTTGATCTTCACGAAAGTAATCTTCCAGATGAATACAAAATCAAAACTCACTATGAACAAAAATTTACCGCCGAAGGCCTCCCAATCAATTATTGTACAGTTGCTCTCTGACCCAAGCATCTAAGTCACCAGCGGACATTGCTACTATTAGATCACCATCTTCTTGGTGTTTCTTGATTTTTTGGCGTAGCTGTTCGTTCGTATCAGCTATTTCAATCAGTGTATTTTTTGCGGTTGCACTGAGTTCTTGGGGTGAAATCACCTTGGCACCATTTTCGCGGCTCAAATAAGTTGGTAGCCAATAGACCTTTTTTGCATCTGAGAAGCAATCACTGTAGCCATCATTTTCCAGCAGCTCACGTTGGCGAATGTTCTGGTGCGGCTGGTAGATAGCCACAACATTCGAGTTGAGCTCGGTTGCCATCTGTAAAGTAGCCTTAATTTCGGCAGGGTGATGCGCGTAGTCAGTGTAGATATTTTCGGCCAGCTTTTCAAAACGGCGATTAGTACCCGGGAAGCTGCTCACCTTTTTCAAGAGCATCTTCCAGTTTACGAGGTCATTTTCAACCAGTCCCAGGCGGTTAATGGTGCTGCAGGCCAACCAGGCATTACGACGATTATGCTCGCCAGCAAGCGTAATTTGCCCAAGTTCCTGCGGTTTAGTTAGGACAAAAAGGTTGCCCTCAGATTGAATTTTTTCGGCATCTTGCTCCCAGAGAACACTGAGCTTGGATTGCTCGCTAAACTGGGTAAACGCATCAAAATATTCTTGCCTAGAAGGGTATGTGTCTGGGTGGTCGTAATCGAGAGAAGTAATTAGGCTGATCTCAGGATGAAACTCCAAGAAGTTTCGGTCGAACTCATCGCACTCATATACGAAGTGTTCGGAGCCTTTTTGGTACTGAGCTGCCGGCCCAAATGAGAGAGTGGTGCCAACCGAGTAACTCACCGGTAGATCGAGCTGCTCGAAAAGCCAAATTAACATACCGGTAGTGGTGGTTTTGCCGTGTGTACCGGCCACGGCAATCATCTTGAGATTAAGCTGTTTAAGAAGATCGTTTAAGAAATCCCCCCGCTTGCTGGTTTTGATACCTTGTTCATTTGCCGCGCGTAGCTCGGGATGATCGGATGGCAGTGCGGAGGTGTATACAAACCAATCAATAGCCTGCTCCAGGTGAGTTGCCTTTAGATTTTTGCCGTCTTGACCAATCACTACATTCGCTCCGCGCTCTTCAAGTGATTTGGTGAGTTCGGATGCTTGCAGATCTGAGCCACTTACCGTGAACCCAGCATCAAGTGCTAATAGTGCCAGTGGGCCAATCCCAACCCCGCCAATCCCAGAAAAATAGACATGCATAGCCTTAATTATTAAGCACCAAGCACCAAATAACAAATAAATACTAGATCCTACTATCGAACCGCTGGTCTAATCCGAAACCCTGAAATTCAAAACAATCAAACGTCCAACCATCAGCGAACTACTATCTGCTACAATAAACAGTAATGAACGGGTGGCAAGAAAAACGGTTTTTACGACATTGGCGTCGATTGCACGTTAAAAGTTGGCAGCTTGTTTTATTACTAGTGGTAGGTGTGCTCTGTACGGGTTTTTTACTGCGCCAGAACAACCTGAGGATGGTTGCACTGCGTGATGCAGTAGTAGCGGCTGATAAAAACGGAGCTGATGTAACTGGCGCGTTAGAGCGCCTTAACTATCATGTGTTCCACCACATGAACACCAAAATTGTGCGTCCAGTTGAGTTGGTGAACACATACAACCGACAGGCTCAAGCGGTCATCGAGGCAGCTAATAAAAATAGCGGAAGAGATGTCTACGCCGAAGCTACCGCGGCGTGTGAACGCAGGGGCATACCGCTTGCCAGTATTGCCCAGTGTGCTGCTGAATATGCGGTGACTAATAATCCAGGGGTTGGTCCACAGCAGATTGTTCTCCCTGATAAGAACCGATTTATTTACTCCTTTGCTTCACCGCTTTGGACACCGGATTTAGCTGGTTTTTCACTGCTATTAACAGGGGTGGTTTTGCTCTGGTTGCTGGGCCGGATACTTGAATACGTGCTCGTCAGATTAGTTATTAGAAAGCGCCTGAGAAATAATTTTTAGATTATTACCTATTGACAACAGATATGACCTGATCTAGTCTAAGGGTACGCTATAACCTAAGGAGGAGTTAATCTTATGGCACAATATTCGCACACAAACTCAAAAGGTGTAACATACTATTTGTTCACATCTGTAACAAAGCTTCGTGGTGGCAAAGAACAAAGAATCTATTACTTCAGCAAGTCAGACACCAACGCTAAAGGTGAGGCAACTGATCTTCCAGAAGACCGCAAGGTTGAAGAAAACCCACGCAACGGCTTCCTCGTTCTTAAGAAGAAATAGTTCTGATACATTCAGATGCAAATACGACCCCCGCCTTGGGGTCGTATTGTTTTTGTATTTGCAAAACATAAAATGCTTATGGTACGATTAAAATATCTATACTAAAAAAGGAATAATATGGAAAGCAATAAAGACGGCAAAGTGGACCTCAGTGGCGTAAACAAGGTTCCAAGGGCTTCTTTCACACAGAAAATAAAAGGACTCCTTCAGAAGCCTCAATATCCAGGACGGGATGCAGAAGGCAAGTTCATTGCGGGTTCAAGTGGCATAAAGTTTGGAAAGAAATTAGATCTAAAACGCGCATTGCCGCTAGTGCTTACCATTAGCCTGGTGGGCGGGTTCCTTGTCTATCGAAGCTTCGCTGCCGTACAACAGGCGCCAGCTTACGACTTTGCAGCCTACTTCCCCAATAACCAACTGTTCAAAAGTCAGTATCTAGAAGGTAACAACTATGTAAACGGCAGCCCTGAGCGTTCCGTTCTGTGGTTCGAGCCGCAAGATCAGTATACCTTCAAGATGTATAATGCGGCTCCGCAAAACCAAGATCGGCGATGCCACTCCACTGTTTTGAGCTGGTGGGCCGACAACACGCTCCGCTACAGTGAAACAGCATCGAGTTGTGCCAAGAGTAGTACAAGCCCGAGTGCCAGCAGTGTACCAAACAAGATTGTTTACGATCCAAAATCACCAATTATCCTCTTGCCGCGCAAAATGGTTAAGGGTGAAAAGTGGCAATATAGTGGCAAGACCACAGCTCAGTACTTTGAACAGATTAATGGTAAGTTTCAGCTTAAATGCACGGGTTCCGTAACTTACACCTCCAGAATACTTGGTCAAGAAAAGGTTACTCCAAGAGAAGATGCCCTCAGGTTCCAGAAAACGCAAGCGACAACGTGGCAGACTGGTGCGGTTCCAGGAAAATGTGTGAAAGGTGAGACCACTCGGTGGCAAGAGGATTACTGGCTTACCGATACGCTCAAGGCTCAGGGTGGTGGTACAACCAAGGGACTGCGTAGGGCCAAGGGTGGCAACCAGGATCTCAAAGAGGGCAGTTGGGATGTCTGGTATGACGGCTGGGCGCCGCTGCCTAAGTTGACGAACTAGACATATTTTATAATATCGACATACATAACCGGCACGGTATCTTATGGACAAAGCTATATTGTCGCGCTAGACTTTATTTATGAGTAAAGCGACAGTAGCTATTCTAAAAGTTAAAAATCTTACCAAAACCTATGATAAAAAGAACGTGGTTGATGGTGTTAGTTTTGAGGTGAAGAAGGGTGAGGTCTTCGGTATTCTAGGGCCAAATGGGGCTGGTAAGACTACCACGCTGGAGATGCTTGAGACTATCAGAACTATCGATAGCGGCTCCGCAACCTTAGCGGGTATTGATATCACCACTGATAGTGAAAAGATCAAAGCCTTAATTGGCGTACAGCCACAAACGCCGTCTTTTGAAGAGAAGACTAAACTTACCGAGCTCATAGAGTTTTTCTCAGCAACCTACGGAGAAACAGTCGACCCGCTCAAATTCTTAAAAGATGTGCAGCTGGAGGAAAAGGCCAACAGTTATGTTGAGCAGCTTTCTGGCGGGCAACGGCAACGTTTTTCTATTGCCGCAGCACTTGTGCATGGCCCCAAAGTCTTCTTTTTAGATGAGCCAACTACCGGCTTGGATCCACAGGCTCGCCGAAATCTCTGGGATTTAATTAAAGACGTCCGCAAGCGCGGGGTCACTGTTATTATCACCACGCACTATATGGATGAGGCTGAACTATTGTGCGACCGCATCGCAATTATGGATGAAGGTAAAATAGTAGCCCTTGATACGCCAAAAAATCTTGTAAAGGCCCTGCTGAAACGTGGGTTTAAAAAAGAGCAGCATGTTGAGCAGGCAAATCTTGAAGATGTCTTCATTGATTTAACCGGAAAGGCCCTGAGGGATTAGTATGAAACGCGCATTTCGACCTGTATTCACTTTTGCAAAAATAGATATCAAGCGGCTATTTCGCGATAAGGTGGGCATATTCTTTGTATTCGTATTCCCACTCATCTTTTTGGTAATATTTGGCAGTATTTTCCGCGGTGATAGCAATATCTCGTTTCGGGTTGCACTTTTAAACAACTCAAAAACTGATTTTGCTAAAAACTTTGTTGAAGAGGCTAAAAAAGACGAGATCTTCAAGATTGATAACGAGATTACAACAGTTGAACAGGCCAAAGAAAAAATGAACAGAGGCCAACTCGATGCTGCTATTATTTTGCCCGAAGATTTTGGTTCTGTAGGACAAGCTCAACATCCAACAGGTAAGGCCGAGGTGCTTTACGCCGAGAGTAACCAACAAGCTGGCCAGACACTCGGCTCAATCATGAATGAAATCTTCAAAGAGATTAACAAGCAATTCGTAGATACCTCCGTACCATTCGAGGCTAAGACGGTCTCTACTGCCACAAAAGGCCTTACGCAGTTCGATTACACCTTCTCAGGAATACTTGGTTTTACGCTACTTTCACTTGGTATATATGGCCCAACAACAGTATTTCCAAGATTAAAGCAAAAAGGCGTGTTGCGGCGTTATCATACAACAACACTTAAGGTGTGGCAGTACTTCACCGGTAACGTACTTTCTAACGGAGCCATTGGGCTGCTCGCTGCGTCGTTTATGCTCGCTGCGGCGGTGATATTCTT
>CAZXUE010000006.1:0-5978 GCA_964643895.1 uncultured Candidatus Saccharibacteria bacterium | reverse complement strand
ACCTTAGTATGAAGGGAAGTTATCTAAGTCTCGGCTTGGTTGTTTTGCTCGGCACAGTACTCTTATTTGGTATTGGTCTTGCTCTTGGCGGCTGGGCTAAAAATGAAAACCAGGCTGCGCCATTGGCTCAATTGGTAACACTGCCCATGATGTTTCTTTCCGGTGTGTTCTTCCCGACCTTCTTGATGCCGGAGTTTTTGCAAAAAATCACACAGTTTATTCCGCTTACACCGGTTATCGATTGCATAAGATTGATTATTACTGAGGGCGCTTCACTACTTGATCTTGGCCCACAGCTCGGAATTATCGGTGTCTGGACAGTGGTTATCTACTTCATCGCCTTCAAAGTCTTCCGTTGGGAATAGCAGTCTTTAAGCACGCATTTCGGCATATTTTTTGCCCATATCGAGCAAGGGAATATTGCAATTATAGCAAAAAACTTAAGCTTTGTCAAAATTTAAAACCAAATCTTATTGGTGCAATGTATTCTCTCAATGGTGGGGGCGGTAGGACTTGAACCTACGACCAATCAGTTATGAGCCGACTGCTCTAACCACTGAGCTACGCCCCCTTCTCAGGAGCTGCATTGAGTTTCGGTTTCAAGATAAATTCTAGAAGCCTACGCCCTCTGCTGTCCTTAGTCTCAATTTAAGAAAGTCGCTATGCTCTGTTTCTTAAATTGTTGGCTGCATTGACTGCAACAGGAGTAGTATAGTGTAGTTGATAGCCTCTAGTCCATAGTTTGTAGAGATTAATGGGTTGTGATTCGTCGAGCACCAGCCTGCCCTAGGCGTCATCCCGTACTGGATACGGGATCCAGTAAGATAGAGATCCTTGCCTAGGTCGTACATCGTAAAGAAAATCTTTTCAACAAACCACCACGCACTATCAACGAACTATCTACCTAAGCCACATCCTGTATAATAAGACGTATTGATAAACATAAAAGGAACTGTTAATGGATCAAACTGGTGGGGGATATCCTGGAGTGCCAACCTCGGACGGGGTTGGCTACGGCGAGTCGCAGCAGTACCCGCAATACTCGGCTCAGCCGGTTACTCCAACTCGTCCGCCAAACTCGTTTGATATGGTGGGTGCGGCCCCTGCGCAGCAACCACTCTCTGGTGATCCACTTACTTCTCATGATGTAAGACCAGATTGGCAGAGGCAAATTTATGCTGAGGTATCTGGTGCTGCGCAACCGGCTCAGCTCCAGCCTCAACCCCAGATTCTGCCTCAAGTACCCGTGCAGTCTGCCGTTGCTCCAGCCTACGTGCAACCCCAGCCGATTCAGCCAACCTACATACAACCTCAGACAGATCTGATTCAGTCATCCCCAGAACATTTCCAGATTTCATATGACCAAACGACTGGAGAACCGGTTCCTACTCCCCAAACGTCAACCGCAAAAAAAGTAATTACTATAACAACCGGTATCGTATTAGTATTGAGTTTGCTTGGTGGCGTCGGTTTCGCCGCTTATACAAAGGGTAAAAATACGGGTTACGCTCGCGGAGTTGAAGATACTAAAAAGTCGTTTGCCAGCCAGAGTAGGGATACTGACGATACACAGAATACCAATGACAGGGATTCAGAAAACGACAATGAACTCCTCAATTTTGAGATAGCCCAGCCAGTGTATAAGGAAGAAGCTGTTTCCGGTATTGTAGGCGAGCAGCTACAGCTCTCAGACGGTATGGTTCTATACGTTAAAGATGTTGAGCGTAACTTTCAGCCATCAGACGCATCATATTCATCGATGCCGGGAGAGGAGTTGATAAAGGTAAATCTTCTGGTGGGTAATGCTGATGCAACACAATCTAAGGTGATCTCCAACGACACCTTTGGTTTACGTGATACTGCTGGCTCAATGATATCGGCGAGAACAGATATAGGTAACTACGAGGGTCAGATAGATAAACTCGAGGTAAGTTCAGGTGGGAAAATCAGAATGTCACTGGTTTTCTCCGTTGAAGCCGGCACAACACCGCTTACGCTGGTTCGTCAGCAGGCATATAATTTAAGAAGTCTCGGGCAGACAGTCAACATGAAGATAGAAGTAATTTTTGAGTAGAGATTGCCTATTTGACAACATTTAGATGGCAGTGATACGATTAAACCATAAGTGTAATTACAGGAGAAGGGTAGCATTATGCCTGATGAAGATAAACATCACGTAAAAAATGACCACGTCGTGACTGGCGGCGGTGGGTTAAAGGATAAAAAACAATTTTCGTGGGTAAAAATGAGCATGCTGGCCGTGGTAGTTGCGGTTGTCGGCGGCTTTTTCGTGTACAGCTCATTTGCGGCCTCTGCAAACAGTGCCGCAGTGACAAGTGCTTACCAAAGACTGCTTGGACGAGCTCCAGATTCAGGCGGTCTTACGTACTGGACCGCGCAGCTAGATAGTGGCAAAAAGTCAATAAGTGATGTCGAGGACATGATTAAAGGCTCTGCGGAATACAAAAATAAGCAAGCGGCTACTTCAGCAGCTCCCGCTACAGCTACAAAGCCAGCTTCTGGTACAAAAACAAATAGTAGTACAACAACCTCCGCAACGCCAGCAGCGTCAACGCCAGCGTCCGCCGCAGCCTCATGTACTGCTAAGACTGCTGAAAATACCGCATTTATAAAAGGTCTTTATACAAAGTATCTTAAATATGCACCAGACGATGCAGGTTTAAAGTACTGGGTTGATCAACTTGACACATGCGCCAAAACTTCTGCAACAGCGGAGGCATTCTTTAAGGCCAAGAGTACCGTTACTACTACAGACGGGAAAAAACCTACCGCTGCTGGTGTCAATGCTGCCGAGGGAACGCCAGGAGCAGATAACCCGTTCCCTCAACGCAAGGATGGTGAAACTGATCGACAGTACGAACGGAGAATTGACGCATGGCTTGTAGTAGAGTTTCAAATTATGACCCAAAGTTGCTGTGGAGGATTGGCCAGTGGCACGGGGAAGGGTATGGTAAATTGGGCTGAGTTAATAAGAACTGGTAAGTGGTCACCACAACAGGTGCTCGATCACTTAAAAACACAGAGTGGACAATCGCTTAAGCAGATGGCCATAGAAGCAAATCCTGATTCTAAGGAGGCAATTGACCAAAACATTAAGCAGACACTGGGTTCTGCAATTATGGAGCAAGTTACAGAGAGTGATATCAAGGATATCGATTATTGCCATAAAACTAAGGAGCTACTTGATAAAGGGCTGCTTAAGGGTGGTCTCCCTTACTACTGCATTTACAATAGCGGTTATGGTTTTGATAACGGTGGAGAGACAGAAAGGGGCAAGACCTTGGCAGATTCGCTAATGGGTGTATCAAGCGGCACTTGGACGGCAGCTATTCAAAACGGTAAAATGACACTCGAAGAGGCTGTAGAGAGGGTAAAGAAGGGAGAGACAACAGCGAGCTGTGAAGATGTAGCAGTAATGGCCTCACTTTTCCCGTCTTGCGGTGCCGGAGGGCAGAATGTTACTCAAGCTGATCTCCAAGCAGTTGCACAACAATGTTACGGAGGAAATTTAGTTACTGGTACTCCGAGCAAGGATTGCTTCCCAAATCAACCAAGCCAGCCAACCAACGGATCAAACAAAAACACTGGAGGCACGTCACAAGCTCCTTCAAAAGATGCAGTAAACTCTAATATTCCTAACGATGCAGCAGTGGCTTCGGCTACAAATAACTCTCAGACACCACTGCAGAAAGCAAGCTCTAAGGCGAAGTCGGTTACCGGTGTTGATAAAGCAGTGAAGGCTTGCGATAGCACTACTTGCGCGGTGTTACCACTTGGAACAGCGAAGACATCAGATATAAAGAGTGATGCAACGGTTCCCGCAGCTCCGATTTATGAAAATAATTATCCCACAGTTTCGCCCTATACAGAATCTTGGGATAACGGCGGTTCGGTAAACGCTGCCAGCACCACAATTGGGGCCACTGTTACTAATGAGAGCTCTACCATGGTTGCAGCCAGTGACGTTGCAATGTGTGTAGACCAATATGTTCCACTTAAGCAGGGAGATAAATCGGTTTGCGTGAAGGTCCTTCGCTTGTATTTAGGTCTGGTCGGTTATCTTAATGAAGAAACTGCTCAGGATGGCGCAAATGTTAGCGGCTATAACGGGCTGATGATCTTTGGAGAAGGTCTAAAAAATGCCGTCGCCAAGTACCAAAAAGATAGAGGAATGTCTAATAAATCGGGTAGTGTTGATAAGGCAACATGGCTTGATTTAAAGGATTTCGCTTCTCACGAGTACCAAAGCCAGAAGCAAGTAGCAAGCGACATTCAAGTTGCTGCTGCAGTTGGTGATGAGTTGCAGCAACAGGAGTTTGCCCGCCTTTTTGATAAGTGCAAAAACAGCGTGGTTCTCGACAAAAGCGACGGCATGGATGCTGGAGAGCGAGAGTGCGTAAAACGGTTGCAGCAAATTCTTGCATTTGTTCAAGATGCAACACTGTCGATTACCGGACAGTTCGATGCCGCAACTCAAAATGCGGTAACTCGCTTTAAAGCTATGAGGGGCCTGCGAGGTACTCCAGTTGTAGATAAACAAACTTGGGAGCTCCTTGAAGCAGCAAAACAAGTGAGTCCATATCAATCACCGTACCAGGCAGGAAGCGGTAACCTGGCAAGTGCATATTAGAGAAGTGTAATTATTAGAATAAGGAGTAATAGTACAATGGACATAAAACGTATCGTGGGTGGGGTTATAGCAGTGGTGGTGCTGATACTTACAGGAGTTGTAAGCTATAAATACGGTACCAAAAAGGTAGTAGTTGAAAACTCAGATGGTGTTGCAAAACAAGCCGCAGCAGATTTTGTTGATGCTCTTGTGAAGGGCGATGTTGATAAAACATACGAGTTCGGAACTACTGCATACCAGGCAAAGAACACAAAAGAACGCGTAAAGGCAATTTCTGATAGCTTAAAATCTGACCAGCCGCAAATATCTAATGAGGAGATATTCTTTGGTAAAGATCAGGCAACTAATCAGGCTATATACTTAAGCTCCGTTGGTAATCTTCCAGCTAATACCTATGGTCGTACTACAGGAAACTTTGTGATACGTCTTGTTGTTCAAAATGGAACATGGAAAGTCGATAGCTCACAAGTATTCTAATAAGTAGCTAGATATACAAACACAAAAGTCGGGTTATATGCCCGACTTTTATTGTGCGTGATACAATTAGTGAGAGGATATAATAAAAAGAAACATGCAGCTTCAACTGAACAAATATTTTAGTTTTAATGACTTCTTACTAGTCGCTGCATTATTGATTGCACTTGGTCTTGTCTGGAATACAATTTCCGCCATGCAACGAAATTATCGGTTGCAGCAGAAGTATGATCAGCTTGCCGCAGAAGTTGAATTGCAGGAGCTGGAAAATCAAAATCTTCGCTACAATATTGAGTACCTTAAAACTGATGATTATAAAGAGCTTGCTGCTCGAGATAAATTTAACAAAGCACTGCCGGGTGAGCATATGGTATATTTGCCAAACAACGCAGCAGCAACACTGGCACCAGTTGCCAAAAAAACAGAAAAACAACAGAAGGTTGAACAAAAAGGATGGCAGGCCAACGTAAAAGCTTGGTGGCGGTTCCTGCAGGGCAAAGATACTATTCGTGCCACAGCAACTTGAAACAAAATTTATAATCTGTTACACTACATACTTGTTCGTTCATAAGCGCTCTAGACCAATTCAAAAAACAAAGCGTAGCGACTTTTTTGAATTGAGAAGGAGGAAGTGCGGCGAGTGAAAGCTTTTAAAGTTTACTTTGAAGCTGAAACTTACAACGGCTTCCGACGCCGACCGCAGTGGAGCAGTGACAGCTCATCTGGAATCAATCGCTCATACACAATGGGCTAACCAGAAAAAACGTCATGTACACTTCACAAAAAGTTACAAGATAACGCGGGGTGGAGCAGTGGCAGCTCGCTTGGCTCATAACCAAGAGGTCGCAGGTTC
>CAZXUE010000005.1:42800-55444 GCA_964643895.1 uncultured Candidatus Saccharibacteria bacterium | reverse complement strand
GACGAGCTATTTAAGATAATTGACGAAATAGCAGCCACTACATTGCCTATAACAGTCTCGTTTGATAAAGTTCACAGATTTCCAGGCACTGACATAGTGGTTATGAAATTAAAGGACGAGACTTCAATACGATCCCTGCATCAAAGGTTTGTTGAATCGGGAATAAAGCTCCAGGATAGCAATTTCCCATATATGCCACACTGCACGCTGAGAAGCAAATCGCCATTAACAGGCCAAGAGATGGAGGAACTATCTAAGCTGAAGATCGAAGGTGATTTTACTCTTAGTAAACTATCGGTCTATCGTATGCCGCCTCCTGGCAAGTTAATTTACACTGCCGAGCTTAGTTCCAATAAGTAGCACAATGGCCCTCCAATCTGAATAACAGATACAATTTCAACCAAGTTAATGCTTCTCAATTTCGAGGAGTATTTTCAATCTGTTAAAAAGTTCTTGTCTCTGATGCTCTAAGTAATCCAAATATGTTTTGGTATACTCGATAATAATGAAGAGATATAAATACATACTCCTCGACTGGGACGGCAATCTCGCCAAAACGTTAGACATTTGGCTAGATGCTTGTAGAGCTGCATTAGAGAATCAGGGCGTCAGCAAAAGTGACGAAGAAATAGGGTCGAGTTTCGGACAGTTTACGCAGTATATGCATGAGTGGGGTGTATCTGACATCAAAAAAGCTATCAGTGATGCGGATGTCATAGCTAAGAAAAACTTGCCAGAAGTCGAGCTTTATCCAGACGCATTAGAAGTCTTAGAGAAGTTGCATGGAAGCGGTCATAAGCTGGCGCTTATTACTACCTCTCCGCACGAGAATGTCGGCCACTTACTAGACAAGTATTCGCTTCGCAACTTCTTTAATGAAATAATTGCCGCCGATGATACGGTTAATCATAAACCACATCCTGAACCGCTAGAATTGGCCATAAAAAGACTCGGGGGTAGCAAGGAAGCGGCTGTTATGATTGGCGATTCCGACAAGGACCTGGGGGCTGCGGCTAATGCGGGGATTGATTCAATTTTGTTTTACCCTGATGAGCATAGAAAGTTCTATGACCTAGATAAGCTAAAAGAGCTCCAACCAACACATATCGTTACTCAATTCCCTAAGATTCTAGAGATAGTCTAGACGCTATAACGTCGACAATAGACCTCCAATCTGAATAACAGATACGATTTTAACTTTATCAATGCTTCTCAATCTTGAGGAGCATCTTCAATCTGTAAAATAGTTCTAGTCTCACATGCTATAAGCAATTCGCCTCTGTTTTGATATTATGTAAATCATGAAACTATATTTATCATCATACGGAATGGGTAATTATCCTGAAAAACTCAAAGAGCTTGTAGGTAAGGAGGGTGCAAAGGTTGCCGTTAGCGTGAATGCTCTCGATTTCTCAACTGATTTGCCGAGAGTTGCTCAAAGACTGGAAGACGAGATTAAGGGGCTTGCTGCACTTGGCTTTATGGCTGAGCAACTGGACTTGCGGAATTATTTTGATAACGGTAATCTAGCAGAAGTTCTAAAGAATTATGACATGGTTTGGATTACGGGTGGAAATACGTTTATTTTAGCCAAGGCATTTAGGCAAAGTGGTTTTGACAAAGTTTTTGAAGACCTCGTTGCGTCTGGGCAACTTGTATATGGTGGATATAGTGCGGCATTTTGTGTATTAGCAAAATCACTTCACGGCATCGAGCTTGTCGATGATAAGGATGCGGAAGTTGAGAGTTATGAGTCGGGCGAGGTTTGGGATGGGCTGGGTGTCATAGATTTTCACCCTATAGTTCATTTCAGGTCTAATCATCATGAATCCGACGATGTTGAAAAAGAGTACGAATATGTCGTTAAAAATAAGATTCCTCACAAAACATTTAAGGACGGAGATGTTTATCTAGTAAATGGTGACCAGAAGACTGTGCTATCAGAGTAGCTATAATATAGACAACGGACTTCCATACAAGAACTAAAGACAAATTAAAACCCCTCTGCACTTAGAGGGGTTTCTGCTGATGGGGGGTGTATTTAAAAGTTATACTCGTAGTCGCTGCTGTCGCTGTTGTAATCATAGTCAAATTTGGTATCTGACTGTAGTGAGTTGCTGGAACTTCCGCTATCACGGACAGCTTTTTTAAATAAACTTTCTCCAGTAAGAGCTAGGACTATACCCCCAATTATCACAATTGTAGAGATAACGACTGTGACTATAAAGATGGTTTTTGCCCATTTTGAATCACGAGCGGTTCTGGTGAGCGGCTGTCCTTCGGCATCTGTTTTTACAGAAAGATACACAACGAAGAAGTCAACAAGCGACCAAATGTAAGCAATGAGCAATAACACGCTTCCTAGGAGACCGACAACCGCAGATTTGGTAAAAATACCGAGAATTATTAACAGAAAATATCCTAAGAATAAACCAAGCCTTACAAAGCCAAGCGCTTTTTGGCCTAGGTAAAAGTTTCGAAGTCCCAGTATCCCACCATATGATGCAAGCAAGAAGGTTGCTAAAAAGTTTCGAGGCTCAGAAACTCCGCCTGGTGTGACGTTCGTTGTGGGATAGGCTGTTGGTGCTGGAGCCGGTGTCACTGGCAGCGGCGATTCGGTTGGTTGTGGTCTTTGGATATCATCCATAAAATTCCTCTCAGTTTAACTTAAGGGGAATTATAGCATAAGTGGCATGAAAGCAATGTGATTATTGAAGTTTAGTATCTCATAATGTTCTCGAAGTTGTGGCAGATTGGGCTAGCGAGTACAATAAAACTATGAGTCTCGTTGATGAATATCTAGCCACACTCGAGCCACCGCAGCAAGCGGAGCTGAAGCGAGTTAAATCGTTAGTTACCCAACTGGTGCCAGGGGTTGAGGAAGTTATTGGCTACGGCATACCAACGTTTAAGTTTAAAGGCAAGAGCTTTCTTCATTTTGCTGCGTATAAAGACCACCTGAGTTTATTCCCCGGTCCTGCACCGATTAAGGAGTTCGAGAAAGAGCTTGCTGGTTATACGCTCTCAAAAGGTACTATTCAGTTTACAGTAGAAAAACCGCTTGCCAGAGAGCTCCTTATAAAAATCATTATGAGTTGCCGGAATCGTATCGAACAGGTTTAGGTCCTGCTGGTTTAATTTTTACTCTACCTCTGTTACACTGAAGGGTAATGAAAGAATTAAACGGTTCCGAACTAGCGGGTTTTATCAAAGAGCGTCAAGCGAAGGCAGTGCGCGGCTTACGTCAAGCCTATAACATCCAGCCGAAACTTGCGATTGTAGTAACGGTTGAAAAGCCTGTAATCGAGATTTATATGCGCCTGAAAAAGCGCTATGGTGCCGATATCCTGATTGATGTCGACATCCATAGAGTTGAGCAATCCGAAGCACTGGCCGCTATCAAAAAGCTCAATCAAGATGCTGCCACACATGGCATTATTGTT
Organism: uncultured Candidatus Saccharibacteria bacterium; assembly: GCA_964643895.1. GTDB lineage: Bacteria > Patescibacteriota > Saccharimonadia > Saccharimonadales > UBA7683 > UBA7683. The sequence continues at coordinate 52,001 of CAZXUE010000005.1, read as the reverse complement.
CAATTACCGCTTGAATATCCGTCGCAGACTGATGAAATTGTGAATGCGGTTGCGCCTGAAAAAGACGTGGACGCGCTTGGCCAGGAGGCTATGTTTGATCCGGCCACGCCAACCGCAATTTTGTGGCTGCTTGCCGGATACGGCGTTGAGCTACGAGGGCGAAAAATTACCATTGTCGGTAGGGGCAAATTGGTTGGCGAACCGCTTGAGCGGATGCTGCGCGCCTCTCAAATTGACGCAACGGCGTATAATGAGTCTGATACGATTGAGGCCGCGGTAAGCAGCTCAGATATTATTATTACTGCCACAGGTTCACCGGGTGTTATTACCAGCGAGATGATTCCCTTGAATGGCGTTGTGGTGGACGCTGGAGTGGCGGTTGAGGCTGGCAAGGCAGTAGGTGATTTAGCCGAGGATGTGTACGAACGAGACGATCTTAAAATTACTCCCAAAAAAGGCGGTGTCGGTCCACTCACTGTCTGCGCATTATTTGAAAACGTCATTAAGGCCGCCAAACTTTCCGCAGGAATAGATCTTAAGGCTTAGTTCTTAAACTAGCTCTGGAGGGCTAGTTTAACCCGTTCGGCCACCTGTCGCGGTGTCATCTCGGCCTTCACGATGAATGAGTGTACACCCAGCGCCTTAAGTGATTTTGGGGCTTCTTCTTCACCCATGTTTGTCAGAATAATCACCGTCACATCCTTGCCCCATGGTTTTTTACGAAGATCGGCTAGCATTTCGTCCCCGGTCATCTCTGGCATCATCAAATCAAGCAAGATAATATCCGGCTTAAACTCTTCAACTAGCTCTAATCCTAGGCGGCCATTGTCGGCCGTTTGCACCTCATAGCCTTCGGTCTCAAACTTCAATCGGTACATTTGGCTGATCGCCATGTCATCTTCTATAATCGCTACTTTTGCGGTGGCCATCAAGTTACCCTCTTTTAACTACTGTCTCTATGCTAGTCAAAAAACAGCTTTCCCGCAAGTTTAACAAAATTATCACCGCTTAATCTCAATATAGTATGATAATCCTATGGCTAAAAAACACAAAAGTTTTCTGGATAAACATGGTAACCTGCAAACATTACTGATAGGGCTCACTATTGTGATGTTCTGGCGCGGCGCATGGGGGCTGATGGATCTCTACCTCTTCCCCGATAATCAACAGAAAAGCTTTCTTTCCTCTCTAGTTCTTGGTCTGATCTTACTCTTTATCCTTAATCATCGTAAGCTAAGAGATCTGGGATAGCACTTTCGTTGTTTCTGTTAATTCTTACGCTCTAAAATTCGCTGCACATGCTCAACTATTTTTTGAGGAGTAGAGTTGGCTTTTACAATAAAATCACTTATTCCAAGATGCCAGAGCGTACGAGGGGCCTCATCTTTACTGATATTAGTAAGAATAATTACTGGGATATTCTCGCCCCAATCAGTACTTCGCAGTTCTCTCAGCATCTCATCGCCAGTCATTTTGGGCATCATCAAATCAAGCAAAATCAAGTCTGGCTGCTCTTTTTCCACCATCACCAAGCCCTCGACGCCATCGCCAGCCTCAACAACGCTAAAATTAGAAAACTGCAACTTCAGCGCATACATCCGCCGAATAGCCACCTCATCCTCAATGATCGCGATTTTGTGCATACTTTCTACTTCTTAAATAAAAATACGAAGCCCTCATCAATGGATGACTCCGCTCTTTATATAAATGTTCTAATCTAATCTAACTATATACTAACTGGTGCTATATACACAAGCGAGGCCTGCCATCCCCCGGGATTGTGGCGTTCATACGGTGGGGTCCTTCAATTCAAGCACTCCTGATCATAAAAATATGATGGCCATTGACAATTTAAATAAATTGATTTATATTATGCATAGTTTCGAACTGTTCGGAGCTATCGGGTGTGCGGAAATCTAAGTACGCACCACAATCCACAGGAGGAATCTCTGTGGCCAAGCACGGCCTGCTCTGTTTCTGCTCGAAGTGCACGCGCACATCGGGTTTCGGGATGGGCAGCACCCCCAAGAAGAAGGGCAAGGGCTCCGGCTCGAAGCCCGTGAGCCTAGGCGGGGGCAGCAGCTTCCCTCGCAGGGACACGGGCGGCAGGCCCGCCAAGCGGCAGAGCCAGCGCAACCACGGTACCAACCGTCGTGGTGGTGGCTACCGCTATGTACCCAGACCTGAGCCATGTCTAAAAACTGGCTCACTTCCATTACAATGTATATCATGAAGTACATAAGCCCTATCCATACTGGTCTGTATCGCCTTGATATACGCAAGTTCAATTTTGATATCACACATATCTATGAGCACCTGCTCCTGAGAACCTTTTTATCACAACTTAAGGCGAGTAACTTTAGCCTCTGCCTGTATGGCTGGATGGGTGGCGATACATTTAACGAGGTTAGTTTTATTCGCTATGGCTTCTATGATCCAAGAGTTGAAAAGCTCTTTCATGATTTTATGCAATCAGCCAGCCGGATAGATGCTCGGTATCTGGAGGGAGCCCTCCGTGGTGTGGCTGCTGAGGAGAAGTCGCTCATACAGGTTGATAGAAAGCAGCTATTCGTCAAGTTGCGAGCCATTGACGCAGCCCCTTGGGAGCTTGTAGACAGGGTGACGGGTGCACCCAGCGAGCTTATGTCAGCGGCAAGGCGTTTTGATAAGGAAATTATACACCTTCAGAAATCAGCCAAGAGCTTCAGGGATGTCACTGTTGTTGCTAGTATGGAACATCCAGAACTACTTGATATTGTGGCATACCAAAGGGTTCACACAATGGTCCTTGATATTATCCACTCAGTCGTGTGGAATCTTGGTCTCTATGAACGCGAGGTAAGCCAGCCCCAATATCACAAGCCCTCCGATACTATAACAACGTTCGGAATATTCTCAATGCAGCGCGGTGGAGCAAGCATTAAAGATATCAAAATGGCAATCGTTGATATCATGCAGCAATTCTCACTTCGTGGTCATGAAGACGAATTGCTGTGTTATCGGGATGCCCTTACGGCAGTTGCCTCATGGAGTGATTTTCCTGTACAGTATTTTCGACATTCAGGTATACTGGCGTCACGTCAGCAGGTTGCTGAGAGCTTAAGCTTGGATAGAGTTGAGAAAATAATACACAGCCTTGATATCGAAGTTTTACCAACACACGCTACGCATTGGGAGCGCTTGGGACATCCTGGATAGATGCGCACCACCATCTTTACAAAAACTGTTGACAAATCAACACAGCCGTAGTATAATTTGACTTAGTTTAGAAAATATTAAAAAATAAGCACAAGCGCTACTACTAATGTAATATTTAGAGTACGCCTGTGCTTTTTATTATGGAGAAAATCATGATAATCAAACTGGCAACCGGATTAGGTAGTGGCCCAACTAAATTGGCTGCGTTTGATTCGGCACTCAACCATGCAGGTGTAGCAAACTACAACTTAATACGTCTTAGCTCCGTTATACCACCCAACACAGAAATACAGGTTAGTGACAAAAAGCTCACTAAGCTACCAGGCGAATGGGGCGATCGTCTTTATGTAGTCATGGCAGAGCAGCGTGAAAGCACACCAAACAAAGAGGCGTGGGCCGGTATTGGTTGGGTACAGGAAAAAAAGACCGGGAAAGGCCTCTTTGTAGAGCACGAGGGTGAAAGTGAAAAAACAGTTCGAGAAGATATACGGGATAGTCTCAACGCCTTGATGGCTACTCGTAATGTTGATTTTGGTAAGGTTCAAATGGAGGTAGTCGGTGCCATGTGCCACCGAGATCCAATCTGTGCCATGGCAGTGGCTGTTTACCAGGCCAGTGATTGGGAAAACGTTTCCTATGCCATTGAGAGTTAGGTGTTCTTTGGGTATAACAGCACCTTCACTCCTGTAATATATCTATTGCAAAAATTTATTCAATGTGCTATAATAATACATAGTTTTCCAATCGCATAGCCTTGAAGGAGGAGCCATGGGAAACACCGTTGATACGCGGCATCCGCCGCGCCTCCGTACCTTGTACTACTGGTTTGCACTGTTGACTGCCCTTGTGGTGGTTGACGACTTGACCTTCGGGTGGATCTTCTGGGCTTTGGCCCAGGTGCATCCGCTGGTGTCGGCAGGAGCTGCGCTGGTTACATACTGGGCAATGGGCTACTGGATCACGCTTCGTGGTCTGGCGCCCAAGCCCGGCAAGTTGGCCGGCTGGTTCCTGAATCGGCTCCAGTTGGAGCGCAAGAACCCCGAGCTCCAGGAGCGCGAAGATCGGCTCAAGGCCAAGATCACCTCCATCGGCGTAGCCATCCCCATGGCGCTGCTGTTTGGGGGCGTGGTCACGACGCTGTGGCTTCGCCGTCGCGGTGTGGTGAACGAAAGCCAGGCTCGCAAGCTTGCATTCTGGCTGTGCGGCCTGTATGCACTCGAGTTCGCGCTCATGCACGGGCTTGGCATCGGCGGGGCCATCTACATCGCTCGGAGTTAGTAGTACTTTCTGGGGCAATGAGAACCTAAGCTCTCATTGCCCCACAACCATATATGGCGTGCATTGACAAAGTATAGCGCTTGTGATAAAATCCAGGTAGTTTAGCATAAATTTAAATGATAATTAGGCACTTTGTTCCGGTTTAAGGCGCGAGGTGTCTATTTATCCATAAGGGAGATAACGATGACTGAATTATTGCCGCATGGTGACGATGAAGTTCATGTCGCTCACTCTGATGTTAAGCTGGCAGCAATCCCTCACGAAGGTGTAGCTAGGCTTGATGTTGTTCCTGAAGAATACCATGATTATCTATGGGGTTTATATGAGGCAAGCTTTGCTGAGTTGCAAGAAAAAACGCCCACCTTACAGCTTATGCATGAGGATGATTTTCGCAAATCGTTGACCGACCCCAGGGTGACTAAAATGTTTAGTTTCACCGATGGGAGGCCAGAGACAATGTTGATATATTCATCAATTAAACTTAGCCCTGAGTACTATCCTTGGAACTCAGTACCCTATTTTGAGAAAAACTTTCAAGAAGATTTTGCTGCCGATAGAATTTATTACTTCGTAGGCTTGTTTACGGATCCTGAGTATCAGAACCGAGGAAATTTTATAAGACTTGTCGAACCCCTTTTCCGTGATGTAATGGAACGCGACCCTTTAGGGGCTAGATTTATTTACGATTGCTGCGAGGACAATGCTTGGCTGGCGCAGGTACTGCATTCATTGGCTGAGCGACACCAATCAGGAATACCGGATGAGAGAGCGTGGCGAGTGGCCGAGCTTGCCCAACTAGGCACCCAAACATATTACGATATTGACATGAAACAATAAGCTTAAGTGTTTCTTTTGGAATTGATAAGAGTGTTGTATTCTGTCTGTAATGGTAGTTCAGTATTTAATATACGTTCCCACGCTCATTGCACTCTTGATCCTTGCTTGCTTTGTTGGTTATTCAAACTCGAAAGCACGTTCTAATAGAAGTTTTGTTGTTTTTGTTTTTGCTATTGCATGCTGGGTGGCGGCTTCGTTCTTAGCAGACATTAGGATAATTGGTGATGCTACGACCGCTGTCAGGCTAATATATGGAGTTGCTGCGCTACTACCACTCACGCTAATCTACTTTATTCAGAATTTTCTTTCTGAAGGCACAAATCTAGTTAGCAGGAACTTTGTCTTGCGAAACATCAACAAGTTTGTCGCTATTCTTGCTATATTTTTCACTATCGTATCCTTTTCTAATCTTACAGTTCAGCTTGCTGTATCCGGTCAATACGGGGCCCAGGTCAAACACGCTGGCCCTCTTCTATGGTTACACGTCGCATACTACCTACTTGTATCGGTATATGCCCTGGCAGTTGTTTTAATTGCTTACCGGAGGACAACTTCTGTAGAAAAGAATAATGCCCTCCTGCTTCTTATAGGTTTAAGTTTGATAGTAATTGTCAACATTGTCGTTAATGGTGTTTTGATAATCTTGGGCAATTCAAATCTTGGCCCATTGATCGGGGTGCCATCGATCTTGGTCTTTGTTGGGATGGTGTCGGCAGGCATAGTAAAGCATGGGCTGTTTGATGTGAGACTACTGGTTGCGAGAGCGGTCGGATATATATCGAGCTTGAGCATATTGGTCTCCCTTTATCTACTTGTCGTATTTGGAGTTAGCCAAATCTTCTCATTGGGTCCGGAAGCCGCAAGTACTCAGCGCATCTTTAGCCTCTTTACTGCACTGTTATTTGCCGTTACGCTGCCACCACTCAAAAAACTTTTTGATAGATTGACAAATAGGCTATTTTTCAGAGATGCATACGACTCCCAGTCGGTGCTTGACCAAGTAAGTAGTGTAATCGTAGGCAATGTGAATCCTCATAAGGTGCAGAGCGGAGCTTTAAATGCTCTGAGTAACGCCATAAAGCCAACTTACATGACTTTTTTGCTGGTTAGCCAAATCGGTCAACTAAGGCAGGGAGATAGCACTGGATTAAAGTGGAGTATGAGCAACCCTGAAGCTCTACAGAATTTGCTCAAAGGGATTGGTAAGTCGATAATCTCGTACGATGAACTCGATGAGAAAAAGACCAAGATCAAAGAATTTTTCAAGGTCGAAAACATTAGAATGGTTGCACCCTTGGTTACCAAAGATGAGGCTGTTGGATATCTGATCGTGGGACCTCGTAAAAGTGGGAATATCTATAATTCTCAGGACCTTGGCCTTCTCAATATCGCTACAAATGAGCTGGCGGTGGCGCTTCAGAATGCGCAGCGGTTTGAGGAGATTCAGGCTTTTAATATTACCTTGCAGGAGAAGATTACTGAGGCAACTCGTGAACTCAAACAGACTAATAAAAAACTGGTTGCGCTTGATGAGGCTAAAGATGAGTTCATTAGCATGGCTTCACATCAGCTCAGAACGCCACTTACTTCAATCAAGGGCTATCTTTCGATGCTCTCCGATGGCGATATGGGCAAAATGAATGCGCAACAAGTCAAAGCTGTACAAGAGGCTTTTGCCAGTTCGCAGCGCATGGTCTTTTTAATTGCCGACTTCTTGAATGTGAGTCGCATTAAAACAGGTAAGTTTGTCATTGAGCGCAGCAAAGTTGATTTAGCCACTGTTGTAACTGAAGAACTCACACAGCTTAGAGAGCTGTTTGAGGCTAAAGATCTCAAGCTTTCTTATGAGCCACCATACGATCTGCCGACCTTCATGCTGGATGATAATAAAATGCGTCAAGTAATGATGAATATGATCGATAACGCCATTTACTACACACCAGCTGGTGGTTCCGTTACCGTGCAGCTTTATAAAACAGCCGAGGAGCTTATTTTTAAAGTAGTTGATACTGGTATTGGCGTTGCAAAAGCCGAACAGCATAAACTGTTCACTAAATTCTTCCGTGCTAGCAACGCTCGAAAAGCTCGACCCGACGGTACCGGTCTTGGTTTGTTTATGGCTCAGAAGATTATCGTAGAGCAAGGTGGAGCAGTTATATTTGAAAGCACCGAAGGCAAAGGTAGCACCTTTGGTTTCCGCTTCCCTTTGGCTAAAATTAAAGCCTAAAGCAGCTATACTAAAATTATGCCAAGTAAAGGTTTCCGGTTTGGGATTTCAAGTGATGCGCAAGGAGTCGATTTAAATCAGTTGCTCGTAGTACATCCGGTCAGCACATTCTTTATGCGCTTAGCTGAGGATATTGTCGAGCTTGAGTTAAGGGCCGGAGATATCCTAGTAGTAGATCGCTCTCTTACGCCAAAGCAAAACGATGTAGTCGTGGTAAGTATCGCTGATGCTCCTGAACTGCAAATAATGCGATTTGGGATGCTACATTCAGAAGCGCAGCTATGGGGCACTGTCCAGCATTTGATTAGGAAATTAAAGGTATGATTGCACTTGTTGATTGCAACAACTTTTTTGCCAGCTGTGAACGTTTGTTTCGGCCTGATCTTCAAGGTAGGCCAGTGCTGGTGCTCTCTAACAACGACGGCTGTGTTGTAGCCCGAAGTGAAGAGGTGAAGGCGCTTGGTATCTCAATGGGCGTTCCGTACTTTAAAGTTCGTGACATTATTGTAAAAAATAATGTTCAGTGCTTCTCGAGTAATTTCGCATTATATAGTGCACTCTCGCAGCGTGTGCTTTTGGTGCTTGAAGATCACGCTCCACAGATTGAAGTGTACTCAATAGACGAGGCTTTTATGGATCTTTCGCAATTCACTGCGTTGGATTTTACTGAGTGGGGAAATGATTTGGGCGCAAAAATAGATCGTACTATCGGCCTCCCGGTTTCCATTGGCATAGCGTCAACCAAAACACTTGCCAAAATTGCCAGTAGTTATGCAAAAAAACACCGGCAAACTTGTTTTTTGGATCCAAAAAACAAGGAACTTTACCAAGATATACTGAGCAAAACACCAGTTGAAGCCATATGGGGAGTCGGCTGGCGAATGGCACCAAAGTTTCAAAAAGCGGGCATCAGAAATGCCTTGCAGCTCTCTCAGGTGAGCGAGCCGTGGATCCACTCACAGATGGGGGTTAACGGAACCAGGTTAATTAAAGAGCTCAATGGTATTGCAATGTACCCATTTGGAGCGGAGGGAGAGCCGCGAAAATCTGTTATGGCCTCTCGCTGATTTGGGCACACAATAAAAAACATACACGAGCTTGAAAGTGCAGTGGCTTCTTTCGCTTCGCAAGCAGCCTATCGCCTTAGAGCTCATGATCAAGTTGCTGGAGTCTTTGGTGTATATTTGCGATATAAAAATAAAGATGCTGAACGCAAAGTGGCTACAGCTGCAAGGCAGTTTGCCGTTGCCTCGAACGACACCAGCCAACTTGTGCAGACTGCTCTTGAGCTACTTTCCCACCTGTATGACGAAGATAATGGTTATATCAAAGCTGGCGTTTTTGCCAATCATCTCACAAGTGCCAACCTTTCACAGCTGTACCTATTCGATTCGACTCCAGGAGAACAACGCAAGCGTCGAGCCGCATTTATGCGTGCTCTCGATGACATAAACCAACGCTTCGGTAGCCAGACCATCCACATAGGCTCCATTAACCCAACCTTAACCAAGTGGCATGCCCAGAAAAATCGAATGAGTCCCGCTTATCTAACTGATTGGGCTCAGCTTCCATTAGTTTACGCCGCAAAATAACCACTATACAATTTTCATCTGTTATGCTATAGTTTTCTAGTCCAAGGTCCCATACTAGAGTATGGAATC
>CAZXUE010000005.1:34850-42790 GCA_964643895.1 uncultured Candidatus Saccharibacteria bacterium | reverse complement strand
TCTTACTTTTTACGGTAATTGTAGCTACCTATAATTCTAGCAAATTTTACCCCAAGCAACTAATGAGAAAATTGATGCTTTGTATTGGCAATTTTCATCTGTTATGCTATAGTTTCTTAGTATTCAAAAAGTATACGCGCACCTTTTAGGATTACGGCACCATGCCTTTGGCATGGAGCCAACGTTTCTCGGTCACGGAAAAATATGTAAACACATTTTGTCCGCGACACTCAAAACGCGGCCCCATCGTCTAGTGGTTAGGACACCAGGTTTTCATCCTGGCAACCGGAGTTCGATTCTCCGTGGGATCACCACGAAATAGCCCAAACATTTGTTTGGGTTTTTTCGTGCCTTGATTTCATGGAGTATTGATCTCTGGTTGTCGTAGCCACGAAGTGGATAGCAACCGGATTTCGAAGGCAAGCCGCTCTCGCAGAAGCTTGCTTCGAGAAAGAGGCGTAGACGCAGCGCAGCTATTCTCCGTGGGATCACCACCCAGCTGAACAAGGTGGAGAACTTCTCGAGAAGGTTCCGTGACACAAATAAGCCATTTCCTGCCAGATCACCGACCGTACTATAGCTATCCCATAACCTCTCACCAGAGGCCATATTGCTTATCTCATGATATACTAAATCCTTAATGCAGGTACTGATAGAAAAAGAGCTGGGCGCAATACCGTCGATAACCGAAATGGAGGTGGTAGATATTTTGGTTATCAATAAAATTCCAAAAAAGCATGTTATATTTCTAAAACCAAATCGTGCCAAAGGTGCGCGAACGCCAGACCTGCTTATTGACGGTGAGTACTGGGAGATAAAGAGTATTGAAAAGCTAGGTAAGTATACACTCGATCATGCTGAGCGAGCCGGATTGAAGCAGGCTAATAATCTAGTGATAGATTTACGCAAGCTGGATGAGGTTCTAGAGAGTAAGGCTATCACGAAAATAGAAAAAGATTTCCGTATGACCAAAAGCTGGCGAGGGTTAATTGTAGTGGTGCGATTCGGTGGAGAGTGCTTGACATTTACCAAGTAATTTGATAGTATTACATAAGAGGCGTCGCTCTTGCTGGACAGCTTGGGCCGCGCCTCTTTTTGATTATTTTGATAATTCATCGAGCAAGAGTTTCGGCCACTACAGGGCTCCAGGCGTGGTGGATTTCCATATCGCATATGCTTTGCTACACTAGAAGTAAATGAAAAAAGATGAACACAGTCCGGTTTCTTCCTTAAGTGTGATTAAGCGCACTAAGATTTTGGCTACCGTTGGCCCGGCCACCAATACTTACGAAGCCATTCTGGAGATGGTTCGCGAAGGGGTTAATGGCTTTCGGTTAAATTTCAGCCATGGCACATTTGAAGAGCGCGAGCAACAAATTCAATGGATCCGCAAGGCCAGTAAAGAGATCGGCTCGCATGTTGCCATTGTGCAAGATCTGCAAGGGCCAAAAATTCGGCTCGGTGATTTTGATGGTGTTATGAGCGTGAAGGCCGGGCAAGAGCTGCAGCTTGGTTTTAAACACGAATACAACGGCACAATCTTGCCGGTACAATACGATCTTTCAAAAAAAGTAAAACGCGGCGACCGACTGTTTATATACGATGGCAAAGTTAAAAGTATTGTTACCAGTGTACGCGATCAGCTTATCAGTATTCGCATTGAAAATGACGGCATTTTAATGCAACGTAAAGGCATCAATTTACCCGATACCGATTTCGGCGGCGACATCATTACCAAAAAAGATCGCCAAGATATTGTATTTGGCGCCGAGCACGATATCGACTTTGTGGCTCTCAGTTTTGTGCAAACAGCCGATGACATCCGCCACCTAAAGAAGCTGCTCAAAAATCTTGGTTCAACAGCGCGAATAATTACCAAAGTTGAAACCAAATCTGCCGTTGAAAACATTGAAGAAATTGTCCGCGAAAGCGACGCCGTCATGGTGGCTCGCGGTGATTTGGCAATTGAAACCATGCCCGAGAGCGTACCCGTTATTCAGCGTAAAATTGTCGGTCTCTGCTTACAGCATGAAAAAATCAGTATCGTTGCCACGCAGATGTTGGCCAGCATGATGGAGCAGCCCGAACCAACCCGTGCCGAAGTTTCCGATGTAGCTACAGCTGTCATTGTCGGAGCAGATGCTGTCATGCTCTCCGACGAAACCGCCAACGGCCGCTATCCAATCGAGGCCATTGGCATTATGAAACGCATCATTATATACACACAGGAAAACAGCACCGTTCGCGCGCAGTTTACCAACACGCACAATTACAGTGTCCCTGAAGCGATTTCATCAGTAATTATCGATTTAGCGGGTAAAGTGAACGCGGTGGCGATTGTAACAGAGACAATGACAGGCGCAACAGCTGTTTCTATCAGCTCTTGGCGTCCTAATCTACCGGTTATCGTGGTAACGCCGCAAGAGCGAACCGCGCAACAGTTAGCACTTCTGTACGGTGCGCAGACTTTTGTTCGCCCAACTGATAAGTACGCCGCCACCAAGTTAACCGACTGGCTGCAATCGCAAAAGCTTTTTCAAGCTGGCGACACAATTGTTACCGCCTCGGGTATGTACCCGGGACTGGTAGGCGGCACTGATACCATAAAAGTTCGCACGCTCAAATAATGCCATGAAAACGAATTATCATTTCCCGAAAAAAACTATCCGGGATATTGCTGTGCATGGCAAGCGGATATTGGTAAGGGCTGATTTTAACGTACCGCTTACAGAGAATGGCGAAATTGCCAGTGATTATCGTATTCAGCAAACGCTACCAACACTTCGATACCTATTAGAACGCGGCTGCAGTGTTGTCGTAGTTGCCCATCTTGGCCGACCAGAGGGTGGTTCTAGCAAAAAATACACGCTTGCCCCCGTTGCCGAACGTCTGAAGGAACTTTTGCCTTCAGCAGACATTCAATTTGTGTCGTCTCTGATTGACGATAAAGCACGCCAAACATGCAGGCTGCTGAAACCCGGCCAGCTTGTACTGCTTGAAAATTTGCGGTTTGACCCGCGTGAAGAGGCTAATGTTCCAGAATTTGCCGCCGCGCTTAAGCGTACAGCCCAACCGGATTACTTTGTACAAGACGGCTTTGGGGTGGTTCATCGCGTACATGCCAGTACGGAGGCGATTACGCACCTTGTGCCTGCTGTGGCTGGCCTGCTGCTTGAGAAAGAGGTAAGCGTGCTTGAAAAAGCAATGCGGCATCCACAACACCCAGTAGTGGCAGTAGTAGGCGGGGCAAAGATATCAGATAAGATTGATTTTATCGAGCAGCTGCTTACTCTTTCCGACAAAGTACTCATTGGCGGGGCAATGGCCAACACCTTTTTGAGGCAACAGGGCAATCCGGTAGGCAAAAGCGTTTATGAAGAAGGTCAAGAAGCAGAGATTGCGACAATATTGCAAAAAGCAAAAGCTGGTCAGGTGATCTTACCAATAGACGTTGCGGTGAGTACAGAAATTGCGACGACATCGCAAAAAAATATCTGTGATATAGCTGAGGTTAAAGCCAGCGAATATATTCTTGACCTTGGCCCCAAAACAACTGAACTATTTCAAAAAGAAGCTGCTAAAGCAGCCACTATTATTTGGAATGGCACTCTAGGTTACGCCGAACTACCGCAATTTGCGAAGAGCTCGGCAGCTTTGGCAGAAACGATAAGCCAGCAGCACGGTGCTATCAGCATTATTGGCGGCGGTGATACCGCAGATTTTGTTTTAGATTGGAGCGAGCAGCACAAAAATGCTCGTTTTACCCACATCTCAACAGGAGGCGGAGCCAGTTTGGAGCTCATGAGCGGCCTCAAACTCCCAGGTCTCGAGGCACTTATCAATGCGTGAGGTATGATAAAATAAGCATAAGCTAAACGAAGTAATTGTACATGAGTGGGCGACAGAAATTAATTTTAGGCAATTGGAAGATGCATTTTACCGTTAAGCAAGCGGTAAGTTTTGCCAGTAAGCTTGCAGCTAAGCAAATCCCAGAGGGTGTAACGGTGGGGATAGCACCGCATAACTTGGCTCTTTCAGAAATTGCGACAACATTGCAAAAAACAGGAATAAAAATTGTTGCCCAGAATGCCTATTTTCAAGATGAGGGCGCTTTTACTGGTGAAATCAGCATGCCGATGCTTCGAGGCTTGGCGCACTATGTGTTGGTTGGCCATTCTGAGCGGCGTCATGTATTTCACGAAGCCAATGACTTAATTAGAAACAAAGTAGCGGCAGCAGTGCGCAGTGGTATTACACCAGTGCTCTGTGTTGGCGAGACTCTGGTAGAACGAGAACACTATCATGCTAACCAGGTACTCAGTGATCAGTTAGGTACCGGATTGGCAAACCTCACAGCCGAAGAAGTTGGCCGTATAGTGATAGCTTACGAGCCGGTTTGGGCTATTGGAACCGGAAAATTTGCAAGACCCGATGATGTACTCAAGGCAATCGGTAAGATTAGAGCTGAAATATCCAGTTTGTATGGTATGGAAACAGCAGCCCATGTAAAAGTGCTCTATGGTGGAAGCGTGAGTAGAGAAAACGCGGTTGCATACTTAAAGTTAGATGGTGTGGACGGTCTGCTTGTTGGCGGCGCGAGTTTAAGCATGGCAACGTTTTGGCCAATCGTTGAAGCAGCTGGTAAAGTTGCGCCAGTAAAAATTATGCTAAAGGGGTGATGAGATGCCGATAAAAAAGAAAATCAGTAAGCTTCCCGCCAAACAAGACTTTACCCAGCTTAACGAGGAAGTGAGCAAGCTCATAGGCCAAACTGGTTTGTTAAAAGATGAGCCGACGGATTCGCCTGAAAAGCCACATTTACCAAAAAGGCGTCGAATACCCACTAAGACTGGCGCAGCAATGGATATTGTGCATCCTACAGTCAAGATTACTCGGCGTGCACGCCTTAAATCTGTAGCTTCCGAAAGCGACGAGAGCTCCCCTAATTCAGATTCTACGATTGAGGGTGAAGAAAAAAGAGTTGAGTCAAAAGCAAGTGCGGTCAAGAAGACAGTACCTGCAGTTGACCTGAAAGTAAAAGTAGCTAAACCACTAGAGCTCACGCCGGAGGTGGCCTTGCAACCAGAGCCGAAGGGAGACGCTGCCGACCTGCCATCACCGGGAGACGCAGAGGCAGAAGATGCGCGGGAGGAGCCAGCCGAAGTTTCTGATGCAGAGCATCTGCAGACTGAAAGTGGCGAGCTTTACGCCAATAATCTCGTGCAACACTCGGAGCCAAAAGGCTATATACCTCACGCGAATCAAAAGGGGATGGCAGTTTTTGACGTTGAGGAGTATCACCTTGAACTACACGACTGGTCTTCGCTCAATAAAAATCCGCGAATAACACGTTTACTGCTCTTGCTGATGCTTGTGGTTATTGGCGCAGCTTTGTATTACTTCGGTATTTTTAATCCTATTTTCAGCTAAGAGAATGCTGCAGGCTAGCTTCTTGTGAGCATATTAAGGCCGATCGAAACTGTCGGGCTTGTATCTTCGGGCAGTTTGTTAAGAGGAAACCACCGAACGTCAAGGATCTCAAGCGGTCGTCTAATGCGTGGCGGGGCCATCTTTGAAACTTGTGCTGCAAAAAAATCAATATGTGCTACCGGCCATTTCTTATTAGCCGGTAACTGCTTCCCAGCCAGATAATCCGGTTTTACATTTAATTTGATGCCAGTTTCTTCAAGCACTTCGCGAATACAAGCATCTATAGCTGTTTCACCTTTTTCAATTCCGCCGCCAGGTAAGCTCCAGCGCTGCGAGCCGATCGCGCTTTTAGTAAGCAAAAGATGATCATTTGCCGTGATAACTACCCGAACCCGTCGTGAGTTATGCAAAAATAACCCCTTTACTGGCAGCCCGAGTGTATTAATCCATCTGGCAAGCCATGCGTACGTGCGTTTCATGAGAGCAACTCCAAAGGAGCGAAACTGGCATTGAGCTTCTTTACTCCTTTACCGCCGAAGGCGATTGAGAGCATCTCGCCGTCTATCTCAACTATGGTGCCAATACCAAATAATTGGTGTTTTACTCTTGAGCCAATCTCTACGGTAAGTGAGGCTTCTGGAATGTAATCTGGTGTTTCTGAAATGCCGGTGGGTTTGAAGAGGCTTTCGGTTGAGCTCTGGGGTGCAGTGCTAGTTTCGCTATCAATATCACTCAAAAATCGTGAAGGCGGGTTGTGCTGGCTCAGGCCATACAGTGTCCGGCTATTGGCGTGATACAAAAACAACTCTTCACGTGCGCGGGTCATCCCAACGTAACAAAGCCGGCGTTCTTCTTCCATCTCGGCAGCGTCAAATAGGGCGCGAGAATGCGGAAAGATCGATTCTTCCATGCCACTCATAAAGACCACAGGAAACTCCAGGCCTTTAGCGGCATGCAGCGTCATCAATGTAACGGCGTCGCTTTTATCATCAACAGTGTCCAGGCCTGAAAGTAAGGCGACTTCTTCTAGAAACTGATCAAGCCCGACGCCGTCGTATTCTTTTGCCACGGTGATAAGTTCCTTTACGTTTTCAATGCGATCACCCGCTTGCAAGGATCCGTCATCAAGAGATTCTTGGTAGCCGGTTCGGCGAATGACGGCTTCTACAAACTGGCTGACACTGAGAGGTAAGCGATCATCAGCCGCTTCATTGGTGGACGGAGCTTGATTTCTAAGATCAGTCAATAAGTTGCCAAGTGTTACAAGTCCTGTAAATGCTTTGCCGGTAACTGCTGTACACAGCTGAGCTTGATTCAGTGCTTGGCTCAGCGAAAGCTGGTTGGCTTCGGCCCATGCAAAAAATTTCTCCAAGCTTTTTGCGCCAACTCCGCGTGCTGGGACGTTCACAATTCGAAGAAAACTTGTGCGATCTTGTGGTTGATATATTAAGCGGATGTACGCCAGAATATCCTTGATTTCTTTGCGGTCGTAAAAACGGGTGCCACCAACAATTCGATATGGAACTCCGTAGCGCAAAAAAACTTCTTCCAAGTTGCGGCTCTGGGCGTTGGTTCGGTAAAGTACTGCAAAATCGCGATATGGCCTCAGGCGCATATCAACCTGCGTTTTAATTTTTGTGATAATGCTTTCGCCTTCATGGGCTTCGGATTGTACCTGAATAATCTGCACAGGTGAGCCGGCTCCGGCTTTAGTCCAGAGTTCTTTATCAGAACGTTGTTCATTTTTAGTGATTACCATATGGGCGGCATCAAGAATATTTTTGGTGCTACGGTAATTTTCTTCAAGTTTTATTACCGTTGCCTTTGGATAGTCGCGCTCAAAATTTAAAATGTTACGGAAATCAGCACCGCGCCAGCTGTAAATACTTTGCCAGTCATCGCCAACAACACATAAATTCTCCTGTAGATTAGTGAGCAGTTTAATGAGTTTATACTGCGCGTTGTTGGTATCCTGATACTCGTCAATCATGATATGCGTGAACTGCGTAGACCATTTTTCTCTCAGCTCAGTGTGGTTTGCCAGCAGGGATACTGTTTTGCCAATCAGATCATCAAAATCCAGCGCGCCGGCTTCGCGAAGCGTCCTTTCATATAGCGGGAACACCTGCGCGGCAGCTTTTTGAGCGGGTAGCGTTGCAGTAGAGGCGTATTCTTCAGGCGAAATAAGTTCATTTTTAGCTCCAGAGATCATGCCTGAGAGCGTACTTGGCTTGTACTGTTTTTCATCAATAAAGAGCTGTTTGCAAGCCTGTTTGACCGCGCTTTGCCGGTCAGATTCGTCAAAAATGACAAAGTTACGCGGTATACCAATGCTTTCGCCGTCCTGGCGTAAGATTCTCACACAAATAGAGTGAAATGTTCCCATGTAGGGCATAAAACTGCGATTTTCATGATTTTCACCCAAAAGCTGGGCCACTCGTTCGCGCATTTCTTTTGCTGCCTTATTTGTAAACGTAACAGCTAAAATGTTATATGGGCTGGCTCCTTGT
>CAZXUE010000005.1:11143-34840 GCA_964643895.1 uncultured Candidatus Saccharibacteria bacterium | reverse complement strand
AAGATACGCAATCCGATGGGTAAGGGTTTTAGTTTTGCCGCTGCCGGCGCCAGCTAAAATCAAGACTGGTCCATCAAGTTGTTTGACCGCCTGTGTTTGTTTTTCATTTAAACCCGCCAGTAAATCCATGCTGCAACCAGTATACAGTACTTACACACAGCTTTGATCAGAGAAATACATATGATATACTAGCTCTACACGTTGGAGGGTTTACTGAGGTGCTCTCTTCACAAAATCTATGAAGAAACGTATTATTTTTGCAGGATTAATAGTTGCAGCACTTGGGCTTAGTGTGCTCTTTCGTTCACAGCCAGCCGTGCATGCGGAAAACACTCGTATCGTTACTATTCATATGGATGGTGAGGTACGTACTGTTGCCTCTGATGGCAAGACCGTTAAAGATGTGCTTGCGCAGACGAATGCGGCACTTGGTAGTCACGATAAAACCGAACCATCGCTGAGCGACGAAGTGCGCGGTAATGACTTCACTATAAATGTCTATCGGGCTCGCCCAATCACAGTAGTTGACGGGGCAAATAATTATACCGTTATGACGGCTGAGCGTTCACCGCGCGGAATTGCCGAAGATGCCGGCTTTGAGACAAAACAAGAAGACGAGTTTAACTTTAAACGTTCCGATGATCCATTTGCCGGCGCACCTGGAACACAGATGGTGATTAAGCGCGCCAAAACCATCACGTTTGATCTGTATGGAACATCTGAGCCGCTCAGTACTAATGAGACTACCGTTGGCGGCCTGCTCAAAGAACATAATGTTACACTTGATCCTTCTGATGAAATAAGCGCACCGCTCGAAGCTCGCATTACAGAAGGTATGGTAGTGAGTATTGCTCGCATTGGCAAACAAGTTCAGACCGTGGAAGAGCCAGTGGCATTTGGCGAAGAGCAAATTAAAGATGCCCAGCAGCCAGTAAGCTACAAAAAGATACAGACCCCAGGTGTCAACGGTAAAAAATTGGTAACGTATGAGCTCGTGAGCCGCAACGGCGGTGAGCCAGTTAAGACTGCGATAAAAGAGGTCGTAACTGAACAGCCCGTGAAGCAGGTGGTGGTGGTGGGTGCAAAGCTAGCGGTTAATGTTGGTGGAAATTGCGGCGAATGGCTTGCGCAAGCCGGTATTACCGATCCGGATGCGGTCTGGCTGATCGGTAAAGAATCGGGCTGTAATCCTGGTGCGGTTAATCGTAGCTCAGGGGCCTGTGGTATCCCACAAGCCTTGCCATGCTCAAAGTTGAAGTGTCCGCTCGATACCACGGGTGCCGTTTGCCAGCTACAATGGATGCAAAACTATGTCATGGGCCGCTACGGAAGCTGGGCAAAAGCCCGTGCCTTCCACGCCAGCCGTGGCTGGTATTAAAACTAGTTTTCCCTTGACGTCATCCCGGACTTGATCCGGGATCCAGTTGTTATCATCGCTTGAGATACAGTTAATAAATACTAAGTCCGAAATTCTCAATACTAAACCCTTTTCGCTAAGGCTTTGGCAGGCAATACAATTTACGACCAACGAATCATGACAATCTCGCATTTATCTAATAAATATCGTATAATATAGCTATGCAGTTATCTGACAACTCTGAATATCGGGCCAGTAAGGATTGGCCGTACGCTATTTCTGCAGGCTGTGTTGTGTATCGATTCAAAGATGACAAGTTACAAGTACTTCTTTTGAAGCGCACCGCAGGCGACTTCCCGGAATTGCCTGACAGCGATAAAGATACTTTTCATTTACCAAAAGGCGGAGTAGCAAGAACAGAAACCCTTGAACAAGCTGCGTTGCGAGAAACGGCTGAAGAGGCGGGGGTTGAGGTGGTGATAAAAGCCTATCTCGGATCTCGTATATACGAGTGGGATAGTCATCGAGGGTTTCAGCAACACAAAACAGTTCACTATTTTGCAGGTGAATGGCAGCGAGATCTTGAAGCTATGGACCAAGAGCACTCCGAGAAGCTGTGGTTGCCATACAGTAAGGCACTTAATCTGCTGATGGCTCAACACAATCCTAAGCAAGAGGAGCTGTTTTTACAAAACTTACAAAGATATTTGGAAAATGATGTTTGAAATCGAAAGCTTCCCAATGTACTGGCTACCGGAGAGCGAAGAAGATTATCCGGTGCTAGAACTATTCAGCGACTCGGATGGCGCGAATTACATGTATGCCAGACCCGATTCTCACAGTGGCTCTTCTTATGCTATGGCACGCGTTGAGGTTGCAAAAGAGGTCCTGACGTTGAGCGACTTAGAGGGTGTGGGTTGGGGCGATGACAAGGTGCTGGGTAATGTTTTGGACGGTATTGCTGTTCGTCGCAGGGCTGATGACGTGTTCAAGGGTGTACTATCTATTAAAGTACATACAGATGACTGGACTATTCGGAAGAGGTTGTTTGAGAAAGGTTTCCTTCGGAGCCCTGTCAGCCCCCAGGACGTAATGCAGATTGACACAGAATCACTGCGCCCTAAACAGGAGCCACTTAATGTCGGCTCCTAAAAAATCTCTTGGGCAGCACTGGCTGTTCGACGAAGCAAGTTTGAATGCCATGCTTGCGGCTGGCGAGATTACTGCTGAAGATGTGGTGCTTGAGGTTGGCCCCGGTTTGGGTACACTTACAGCAAGACTTTGTGCGCAGGCAAAAGAAGTTATTGCAGTAGAACTTGACGATACATTGGCTACTGAGCTAAAGGGTAATACCCTTCGTCATCTTGAGCGGAGCAAAGCGCAGTCGAAAGATCTAGTCTCAAACACAGATCAGATCCTTCGGCAGGCTCAGGGTCACATTAGTAATCTCACGGTTATACACCAAAGTATCCTCGATTTTGATTTTTCAACATTACCTAAAAACTACAAAGTCATCGCTAACATCCCGTACTACCTAACTTCAAACCTCATTCGCCGCCTGCTAGAAAGCGCTAACCCCCCAAGGGTTATGGCGCTTTTAGTACAAAAAGAAGTGGCCGAGCGTATTGCTGCTAATCCTGGGCAAATGAGCATTCTGGCTGTTGCCACCCAGTTTTATGCCGAAGTTGAGCTAAAAGAACTCGTGCCAGCCGAACTATTTACACCGCCGCCAAAAGTTGATAGCCAAATCATCCAAATAAAACGGCGTGAAAACTTACTTTTCACAGATGTCGATACCAAAAAGTTTTTCCATCTCGTGCGCGCCGGCTTTTCTGAGAAACGCAAGAAACTTCGTTCGAGCTTAAGTGGTGGCCTCCGTATCTCAAAAACCGAAGCCGATCAACTCCTCAAAAAAACTGTCATTCCCTCTGGCGCCCGCGCTCAAGAGCTCACTCTCACAGACTGGCACAATATATACAAAGCTATGTGAAACTGGTGGAGATGGCGGGTATTGCACCCGCGTCCGAAAAGTAACATCTGTCCTTCTACGTGTGTAGTTTATTCTATGTTTAACGAATTATTGGATGGAAGAACAAACAAAAAACCAATAGACCGTAATCAGTGAAATGTCGAAAGCTACGCTGATAAACCGCAGCCAACCAAGCCAGATAAATATGACACCGATCTGACTCTATCTGACGTCAAGAGATCGATGGCTACGCTAAAATTAGGCAGCTGTCGCACGTACAGCAACAGGAGACTGAATCATAGCAGCAAGGCTAGATACAGCACCGTTGAATGCTGAACGTACTGATGCAACAAAGTTTGCAATTAAAAAACGAATTATGTTCGTAAGTCAACACGCTGGTACAGATTGTTAAGGTCTCTTCGTCTAAAGCTATGTCATCCCCGATTTATGATAGAGCAAGCTACTCTATATTTTCATTATACCATAAGCGTCAAGTTTTTTCAATTTATGTTCGCAAAACATGTATTGTACGACGCAGACTATTTGTACCAGAACGTATACTTGCGTATTTACATAGAATATGCTACTATAAGTACGTATTTAGGAGATTTTTGTGAGTAGACTACGTTCCACAATTGAAAGACGTATTTCCGTAAAAGACGACGAAGTTCGTTTGTCCAAGGATGCGAGACGAGTTATCTTCAGGGGTTCATACGCTTGGCCAGGACAGGTTACTGAAGTTAGTGCACAGAAAAACTATCGAGAGAGCAGCCAAGATTCTTACCCCCATAAAGTAAAGATTGTACGAACACACAGTGACGGCACTAAATCTATTTCAGGTACTGGTCCTGACTCACCTTCTTGGAACGATAAAGTTCTACCGACAATTACTGAGCTAACTAACCCACAAGCCCTTAATCGAGCGACACGTGTAGAAAAAATTGCTCGAAGAGTTAAGGTAACGGCAAGCCTGCTGACAGTAACGGGCTTGATAGCTTTTGGTGCATATAACAAGGCTACTGATGATAATGGTGATAAACATCCTACAGGAGGGACTAAGCCTCCTGCAGCTGGAGCAAAGTCTCCACACGAAGGCGTTGACGATTGCGTAAAGATTGTCACAGGAGATGAAACACTCATGGCAATCACAGACGCACAAACTGAAGCACTTCAGAAAACTGGAGCACGAGTATGTGAACTGGCAGGACATAGCTATCTAGTTCAACGACAGGAACCTGCTGGTTCTTAGGATATTGTATTAATACTAATATAGTGGTATAATAAATAATTATGGCAAGCTCTAACCCTGGAAATGAAGTCGTCGTAGCAGTTACAAGCGAAAGCTATGATGGTGCGAGAACAGCTGCAGCAGCAGTAGGTTTTGAAGATCTTCATTTAGTTGCTAGAGAAGCGGGACTTGACGACTGGGTGAGCAGAACCAATAGACAGACCATTCAAGCAATTGGAGGCGACGTAACGTCAGCTTTACGCATGCCTTTTCCTAGCCCAACTACAGCAGCTTTCCGTGAGTCAGCAGGGTTTTCAGAGGGCGTTTCAACGGAGGCGGGCACTAATAGATGGTCACTAGCTATCGCATCAAGCTTTGACCCTGATCAACCACATGACATTGGCGTACAGCTTGTAAACATTAAACCGAAACCTGGTGACAGAGGCGATAGTCTGCGTATACCACTTGATATAGCGGTTCTTAATTTCGACACAATTTATACACGCCCAGATAGGCTTCAAGTACAAGTCGGTGAACGTCAGCTGCCTGGGCACCATGTTTTTGCTGGCGAAGACGCCCAGAGGCTAGTCGTAGTAGCTCATAGGTTCGTACAACTTCTAAGTAGTGGTCAAGCTGCTGAACAACTAGCGGTACAGGCAGCCTCGAAAGAAAGACCTGCTTTGCCTGCAAGAAGCACATTAAAGCGTTTGATACTAGGCGAAGGCTAAACTAATCCATCCAGTGCATCACCCTTCGGGTATAAACCCAATCCTATGCCTATTGTATTCAACCTGAAGTAAAGCTCTCCATCTCATCTGTTCTTCCACAATCTGGTGCCAATTATTTCGGCATAGCTCCACCATAAAGCTTATGCTTGCAATTCTTGATGAAAATGGCAAGAATAGGTTTTATATTTATGTTAGGTCAAAGATCGGAATTAACAACCAATGACGGCAGCGTGCCTGTAGCAATACTTGGTGAAGGCAGAGTTTATAGTGAGCAACCTGCATTTGATGACATTGTTGGTCGAGATCATCTAGTCTATGCCACGCTTAATGACTCACTAACGTATGGTAACCCAGCATTCTGGTTTGCCTTAACTGAGGATGTAACTCCTTGTATAGCTGAGGGTCAAGGTGATCTAGAGTTAGATGTAGCAGATGTCATATTGAGACGGGTCGCATTCAATGGTACAAAAGCACGTTTTGATATGAGAGTCTTGGGGAGATAATGTCTCCACGATGAACTTCATCAAGGAAAGCTTGAGATTATCCCAGAATATATCTAGTGCATCACCCTTCGGGTGTATAACCACTCTTGTGCCGATTGTATTCAACGTACAGTAAATCTTTCCACCTCATCTGTTCCTGTAGTATTTGGTGCCAATTTTTTTGGCATAGGTCCACCATAAGCACTTTGAATAGTGCTTTTTTGTTTTGGTATACTGAGCTTATGAATGAAAACGAAACACAAAAACAAGAGCTAACAAGAACTACCCAGGAGGTCGTTGCACAATTTGGGATCGATTATCCAATCGAAGTCATCAATAGCCCTGAAAGTCCAAGATTGGCCGAAGTCGCCGCTCTCGATGCTGAGCTTTTTGGGGAACATCAATCACTCACGGAAGATGAGTTTAGAGAAATAGTCGAAAAGGGTGGAGTAATATTGAGCCACGTTGGGCCAGAGAACAGACTCATAAGTGAGGCCAGTTTGATGCTTGCACCAAATGAGCAGGGTTTATCATCCTTAGAACGTAATTTGCCAGACTGGTTGGCGTATTGTGACGGTGCCGCTGTCGCAAAAGAATTCAGAGGTAAGGGTCTGCAAAAACAACTGCTCAACGCTCGTGAAGCAGTTGCTAAAGAGGCTAACAAAGAAGCCACTGCAGCATCCGTTCGACAAAGAAATTTGGCTAGCATTAAGTCGATGATAAGGGGTGGCTACGTAATGATTGCGGATGCTCCGACTTATTATGGCGACAAGCCTACAGACGCACGTGTTGTTATGGTTAAGGATTTCCAGATTGGTAATCCATTTGCAGAGTTAGACAGCGATCATGAGATGCTTGAGGGTAGTTTGCGAGGCGTGATAGAACCTTCTTCAGTTCAAGAGAAACTGGCAACAGGTGCAGACGTTATCTCTGTATCAGTCCAACAAAGCGATGATGTCGATGAAACATACAATAAGGCTGTTGCCATTCTGCTCAGGAATGGTTACGTTGGGTTATCCTGTAATGATATTGATATCGGTGACAGCGACAGCGAACGAGCTGATGCGATGACGTTTGTTAAAATTGACTCTCTACCGACAGAAAATGCTGAAGCTATACGCTTAAGGCAAAAAGAGATACAGACTATCGTGGACTGAGTGCATCACCCCTCGGGCATATACCCTGTCTTGTGACGAGTCCACGCAACATACAGTAATTGCTTCCATCTCATCTGTTCTTCCACGATGAGGTGCCAATTTTTTCGGCATAGGTCCACCAAGTGGGAAATTTGACCTTTTTTAAGGTCATTTTTTATTTGTTTCAATCCGTAAATAGGACTGATTTCTGCGGTGCCAACTTTTTTAGTAGATCCAAATGTGATACTGCCAAGTATGGGTGTTGGGAGCTTATCTTCTAGGGTGGTAATATCGACCTGGCGTTTATCCCTTGACAACAAGTAACTACTGTAATACAATATAGTATAATAGTAATACAATGATCTACCCTGATGGCCATACATATTTAACACAGCCCGAGTATTGCGACGAGCTAATACCTGCTTTAAAAGACTGGGACGATGCATTGAGTGTGCATGGGGTGGAGCGTATGAACTGGTTTCTATTTGGATCTGTAGTTGTAAAAGATAAGGCTGGTGAAAACCCAATAGAAGAAGATGCCGCTCAAGCCCTGGCAGCAGCAATGCTTGGAAGCAGACCTAGTAAACGATTCAAGCCGTCTTCAGACATTGATGTTGGGCTTGTAGTTGCTGACGGAGATGATGAAATCGAGCTACACCAGTATGATCCAAAATCGTTATTTAGGTCTACACGTGTAGCTGGCCATGCCTTGGCACTTACTAGGTTTGAGCGATCATGGGCTGAGCGCAGATATAGTGATTTAAGCCAGATGAAAATCGGAACGCCTATTTTAGGCTTTTACGGCAAGATAGTTCCTGTTGAACTCGGCTGAGTCCATCATTCTTTAGGTACTATTTTTCTCGTGCCTATTCCATTCAACATACAGTAAATTTTTCCATCGCCTCTTTCTTCCATAATCTGGTACCAATTATTTCGTACTAGGTCCACCAAGCATAAGCACTTTGATGGGTGCTTTTTGTTTTGCTTGTGCTTGCATTTGAGGCCAAACTTTAACATTATATCTTCAGCAAAGTATGACCCAGATTGAAACCATATCAGATGTATCACGCCTAGACCAATTGGGTCTGATTTCAGAGGCCACAATAGATGGGAGGCCAATCATGGTGCATGGGTCATTGGCGCATTCTGCGGTGCGAGGGGCTCCCCTTCCTTCGGAGGTAAAAAGAAGCGGCAGAAAGAGAGACATCGATGTATTTACAAGTGGTAGAACAGGTAAGCTGGTAGTTGAAGCTGCGTTTAGGGAGCTAGAATTGACGTCACCAAGCCCAATCGACGCAGGATTATGTGGCTTGTTAATATGTGATGACAGCGGTAACCTAGCCGTACATAAAGATGGTATTACTGTTGAGTTGGACGACCCCGAGGGTGTTTTTGAGCAGACTGTAGAATATGAAATAGTAGGGGGCGAAGGTAGAACCCTACGCTCATTTACTCCTATGGGACTATTTGCGGTTCACTCTCTGGAACCCCAAGGCAGGGTGAGTCACTGTATACAGGATAAATTATTTAAGCGATGGTGCGAACAGCAGGGCATTGTTTTACCTGATAAAACAAAAGATTCAATAAGCGAGTTTCATAAATTATACAGAGAAAGGTATCCTTACGGAGCCATTCTTAGGCATGCTGCTTACATTTACACCACGCTTTTACCAGAGCACACTAGGGTTCGGTTTAGGAAAGTGTCGCATAGAGTAATGAAGCAATATGCTGGGAGAGATAACCCATTTGAGTAAACAGTTTGGATATACTGTCTTATGCGCACAGACCCGAAGCATATGCTGATTTTAAAGCGGGTAGCGACAAGTGTTACCAAATGCAACATAGACTAAGACTAAATCTAACATAGAGTTTGCGTCCCTGGCTTGTTGATTAGGTAAAGGCAGGTTTTAAGAGTATACTTAAGAGTAACGAATACGCAGCATGCATCTAATACATTATTTGAAGGAGGGTGTCCGAACGTTGCTGGAGCAATTCCAACCAATAACTGAAAGGACATCCTATGTCAAAATTCACTAAACAACTCGATAAACACTACGGTTCGCATTCGCTTGAAGCGATTTTAACAAGTAATCTCGATGAGCCGAAAAAAGAGGAGCAACCAAAGGCGCCTTCTGAAAAACCGGCAGAAAAAGCCAGCTCTCAGCTTTCGTTCTCAGCGGCCTAGAGTTTTAATCGGGGCCCTGCTTCTTAAGGCGGAGCTCCGGCTTAGAGCTTTTCGGTTCTGAGGTAAGCTAATATAAGAAAGATGCGCACATGTCAAAAGATAAAGGTAGAAAAGAAGTTAAAAAGCCAAAGAAGAAGCAGTAATGAAGTCTTCCGCGAGCGTTAAGATGAGCGTAGATGAAGAAGCCGAGGTTTTGGCTACTCTGAGGGCTATGGAAGCAGATGAAAAGTATAATACACCTTCTCGCTATAGTTCCAACACGGCGCTGTACCCCAATAACTTGATAACTTTCTCAGCACTGCATATTGCCTACATCCGCAAGTATCCTGAAACCAATCCGCAGCAATATCTGCAAAACCTTAAGATGATCACGAAGGTCCGATAGAAACTTGTAAGTTTTGCTGCATCCAAAAAGGTTAAGCAGGGCCTCATATTGCATTATTTAATTTTTAATGTATAATCATCCTAACTTTTCGCGTTCGCGGGGAGTGGAAGCTGATCCATCGCTTACGGTGTGATCACACCTTGAAAGATGGACGAATGACCGGGAGGTCACCCTATGAGCAAGTTCATGTTGCCGCTCTCCTACATGCGAGCCCGGCTCGGGGCCAGCAACCAACGGGGCGCGAGCCTCACCGAGTACGCGCTCCTCTTGGCGCTGATCGCGGTGTTGTGCATCATCGCGATCTGCTTCCTCGGCTCGCCGGTGTCGGTGGAGGGCAGCTGACCCGTGGCCCCGCGCGCACGCCAAGTGTATGCGCGCGGGGCCCACCCACACAATGCCATTTCGTCCATCTTTCGCTCAACTTTAAAGAAATACGACAGATGATAAAGGTGAGCTTACACTGGCATTGACTTTTTAATATGCTCGTGCTATAATGGATACATTGTTCTACATAAGAATCCAGGTTTGTTTGGTTTAATTCCTTGATTCACTAGCAACAATCAAGGTGCAAAACTAACAAGCAAAGGATTCTATTTTTATGCCTTATAATTCACGATCAACAAGTTATCGGAAGCGTTCATTCGGTGGTGCCAAGCACTACGGTGGCGGCCGTAATAAAACTCGTAATATGGTAAAAGGCCGAGGTCAGTATATTGACCCTGCTAAGTTTGTGCGAGCCGCACAACCGGTTGAGATTGAAGAGTACACCCCAACTCACACGTTTGCCGATTTTGCGGTAGATCAAAAACTAAAAGATAACCTGGCGGCCAAGGGCTACCAAGTACCATCACCAATTCAAGATCAAACCATCCCACTGGGCCTAGAGGGCAAGGATGTCATTGGTATTGCTAACACTGGTACTGGTAAAACTGCCGCATTTGCGCTGCCGGTACTCGATCGACTAATGCATGATCCACACTCCAAAGCCCTTATAATTGCGCCAACCCGCGAACTTGCACAACAAATTGAAGATGAATGCCGTTCTATTGCCAAAGGAAGCGGCTTGTTTGGCGTGCTTTTAATTGGCGGCACACCGATGGGGCCACAGCTACGTGATCTTAAAATGAAGCCACGAATTGTGATAGGTACGCCGGGTCGTATTAAGGATCATCTGGAACGGGGCAGCCTTGTCTTGGAGCGCTTTAATCTTGTTGTACTTGATGAAGTTGATCGCATGCTCGACATGGGCTTTTTGCCTGACATGCGTTTTATTCTTGATAACGTGGCTCAAGACCGGCAATCGTTTTTCTTCTCGGCCACTATGGATCGCACAGTTTCAGATCTTATTCAGCGTTTTTCTCATGATCCAGTTACAGTCTCGGTTAAAACTGGCGATACCAGTGCTAATGTTCATCAGGATGTGGTGCACTATCAGTCTAAAGAAGATAAGATTGAGAAGCTTCACGATGCTCTTATTCAAGATCAAGTTAAAAAAGTTATTATCTTTGACGAAACGCAGCGCAGTGTTGAACGCTTAAATACAGAGCTTGCTAGCCGCGGCTTTGCTACTGACGCTATTCACGGTGGTAAAAGCCAGGGTCAACGGCAAAGAGCGCTTAAAAAGTTTAAAGCCAGCGAGGTTGATATTTTGGTAGCAACCGATGTAGCAGCACGCGGCATAGATGTCTCTGATATCACCCATGTCATTAACTTTGGCTTGCCGCAAACATACGAAGATTACACTCACCGAATCGGCCGTGCCGGTCGTGCCGGCAAAACCGGCTACGCCCTGACTTTTATTACTCGCTAAGAAGTAGGTAGCAGATAAAAGCAAAAGGATAGCAGTATATGAGCTATTTTGTTTGCTGCCATCTACCATTTCTTCATGTATTGGTTGACGGGAGATCGCTTGTGCTTTAGCGTGGAAGGGTGATACGACGCACAAAAAATACCATCAAAGCGCATGTTAAACGTAATCCGCGAGTATTGCAGTTGGCGACAAAAATTAAAAAACCCGCTCAAGTGCTTACTGCTGAAGCTGTTGCTGAGGCGCGTCATTATATCCAGCAGTTCTGGGTTAATTTAGAGCGATACCATCCGCACGACGAAGAAAGTTTAATTGGTTTACCGAATGCCTATTTAGTGCCCGCGCACGATCCTACGAGCACTTTTAATTTTGACGAACTGTACTACTGGGATAGTTATTTTATGGTGCAGGGCATGTTGAAAGAAACAAACAAAAAAGAGCTGGTGCTGGGTATTTTAGAAAATCTATTCGCCCTTCTTGGCCGTTTTAAAATGATACCAAATGCCTCAAGAACCTACTTGATGGGCCGTTCGCAGCCACCGCTTTTAACGAGTTTCATTTTTGATGTTTACGAGGCGTACGGTTTGGATAAGCGCTGGTTAGCGCAGGCAATCGGTTATGCCAAGCAAGAGTACGAAACCGTGTGGATGGGCCAGGCTAAGCCATTTGATCACCAGGTGTATCAAGGCTTGTCGCGCTACTATGATATTAATGTATTGCACGATTTGGCCGAAACTGAAAGCGGCTGGGATATGACAAGCCGCTTTAACCGCCGTTGCCTCGACCATTTACCAGTTGATTTAAATGCGCTGTTATATAAATATGAAGCTGATTTTGCTCGTGCTGCACATATTTTAGGCAATCTTGACGAACAGGTTGTTTGGGAAAGAATTGCCAAAAAACGGCAACATGTCATGCAGAAGTTAATGTGGAGCAGTACTCGAGGGCTGTTCTTCGATTTCAATTATAAAAAAGAAAAGAAGGGGCAGGTAGCATCGCTAGCAAGTTATGTGCCGCTATGGGCTGGGCTGGTAGATAAGGTGCAGGCTGAGCAGCTCGTAAAAAGTTTACGGCGCTTTGATGCGCCAGGCGGTTTAGTTACAACAGACGGACAAGTGCTTACAAGTGCCTTGCCGCAAAAAATACCACTGCAATGGGCGCACCCGAATGGCTGGGCACCACTGCACTTTTTTGTTGTGCAAGGCCTGGAGAGATATGGCTATCACGAAGAAGCCAAGCGGATTGCCCTCAAATGGCTGAGAACAAACAATAACTGGTTTGAAAAGCACGGTGTCTTCTTAGAAAAATACAATGTTATTCAACCCACCAAACATCCAGTGGAGGGTGTCTACCCGAGCCAAACCGGCTTTGGCTGGACAAACGCCATTTTTGAACGCTTTTGCCAGAAGTATCTCGATGTGTAAAAGATAGTAGGTAACAACGCAAAGGCCTCCGGTTTTATGCGGTATGCGCCCCTGGCCTGCTGCTATACTGGCTATATGATAGCGGAAGATCAGCCAATCTGTTTCGGCAGTCAAGTTATCGCAGCCGTTTCATCAATTGATGAGGGTCAAATGTCGCTTGGCTGGGACGACCCGGTAGAGGAAGTGTTGGCCAACAGAAGTCATTTTTTGGGCGAGTGTGGTCTCACTATTGATCAAGCAACAATAGTACAAGTAAGATACACCCCAAGCTCTCAATACGATGTTATAAAAGAGGTGAGTGCTGAAGACCGCGGGGTTGGTATGCGCAAAGCCGATGGTCCTATTGCCGACTGTCTTATTACTAGCGTTCCAGGCGTTGCACTATTTCTACCTGTTGCCGATTGCATTCCTGCAATCTTATATGACCCGAAAAATCACGTTCTTGCTCTCGCGCATTTGGGGCGGCATAATTCCATCGCCAATCTCGCTACGAAAGTAGTAAAACATTTCCAGAGCTCATTCAGGAGTGATCCCGCTGACCTTGTGGTATGGCTTGGGCCGAGTATTAGTGCAGAACATTATGTGCTTGAACATGTTGATTTTGCGAAAAATGATGAAAATTGGAAGCCCTCTATTCGAAAGGTTGATGATGGTTTTCTGCTAGATATACGCGGCTATACTCAGACAGCTCTTTTGAGAGCGGGGGTAAAGGCGCATAATGTATCCCACTCAAAAAGTAATACTGCTACCCATCCAAAATACTGGTCGCATTATACAGAGGTAACAGTGCACGGTCGCAAGCCTCCACCCCGGTTCGCCGCTTTATGTGCCTTAAAATAGCAACCATCATGTCTTCTTCATACTAAAAAGTGTCCAATTGGACAAAATAGCATAACTTAAAAATATAACAGATGTGGTATAATAGGTTTATGTTTTATTCTGTGCAGAATGCAGCTTTTCGTGTCATGATGCCCCTCAGGGCTGTTATTTCTTTTTGCTAACTTTCTATCAACTTAAAATCAGGGATACTAATCATGACAAAACAGACTTTTTACGTCACCACCTCAATTCCGTACGCCAGCGGTAACCCGCATATTGGTAACGCTATAGACCCACTTTATGGCGACGTGATAGCACGGTACTATCGACAGCAAGGCTACGACGTGGCATATAGCGCCGGTTCTGACGAACACGGTTCAAAGATTTATGAAAAAGCACTAGAAGCAGGTATTAAACCAGAAGAATTTATTGAAAAAATAGTGCCAGAGATTGAAAGTGGCCACAAACGTATCAATTCTCAGTACACACATTTTGCACGCACTAATAGCAAGCAGCATAAAACTATCGCTGCAAAACTTTGGAAGCAAATGGGTGATGACATCTACAAATCAAAATACACTGGCTGGTACTGCGTTGGCTGTGAAGAATACAAAACCGAAACAGAAGTAAAGGCAAACAACGGAGTTTGTCCACTGCACGATAAAAAGTACGAACAGCTCGAGGAAGAAAATTACTTTTTTAAACTCAGCAAATACCAAGAACAGGTGGCTACACTTATTGAATCCGGCGAATTTGAGGTTATACCGGTTAATCGCAAAACAGAGATCTTGAACGTTATTAAAGATGGCTTAACAGATATCAGCGTCTCGCGCCCTAAAAAGAAGTTGCCATGGGGTATCCCAGTACCCGGCGACACCACGCAGGTAATGTATGTGTGGTTTGAGGCACTGATGAACTACATTACGCTGCTTAATTATCCGGATGGTGAAGACTTTAAGAAATATTGGCCAACAAATTTGCAAATTGTGGGCAAAGATAATTTACGTTTTCACGCTGCAATTTACCCTGCGATGCTTCTGAGCGCTGGTCTACCGGTACTTAAACGGCTACTGGTGCACGGGCATCTTTCGGTTGGCGGCAAAAAAATGAGTAAAACCATTGGCAACGTTGTTAGTACTGAAGATATCGTTCAAAAATATGGCACCGATGCCTTTCGCTATTATTTTTTGCGCCATGTGCCAAGTTATGACGATGGCGATTTCACTTGGGAACGTTTTGACGCAGTCTACCATGGTGAACTGGCAAACGAACTAGGAAACGCTGTGCAGCGTGTGGCGAGCATGATTAACCGTTACCAGCAAGGGGTAATCGGCGAATATCTCGCACCAGAACATGATATTCAACCCTATACGCTCGCGATTGAAAACCAGCAGTTTGATAAGGCCTTGGAATGGGTCTGGGGTCTAGTTCGCGGTGTTAATCTGTTCTTAGAGCAGGAAAAACCATGGCAGCTCGCCAAAGAGGCGGATCAAACTCATCTTAAAGAAGTTCTCGGGGCGTGCGTTGGCGATCTCCTGCAAATAGCCGAGCTACTCGTACCGTTCCTACCAACCACCGCTGAGACTATCCAAAAAATCTTTAGCAGTGGCCACGTCCATAACTACTCCGGCGTTTTATTCCCTCGTATCGAAGAAATCTAGCCATCACTCTTACTAATTATGCTTGCTTGCCACGAGCTTAGGAGCTATTATCTGTGTGAACATATAAGATGAGGAGATTATAACATGGCTTCGAGATTTGAACAGGGAAGATATCCTGGTCGAGTTGCTAGAGCAGGATTGTTTGGAGTGGCGCTTGTATTGAGTGGATGTGGTGGCGGGAGCGGCAAGGTCCACGCCTCCGATGATGTAACTACCGAGGGCGCGTTTATAGTTCCGACCGCGGCACAGGTTGCGGCGAAAGAGGGTGGTTCGGTGAGCCAGTTTCCGGTTCCGGCGGATGGAATTGAGGGGATTGAGCGCTTTTGTGGTGAGATAGGCGCTGTTGTAACAAGCATGGGTACAACATCTGCAGGAGAACGGGTGGATTGCCAAGTAGGTGCTATGGAGCTAAGTATGGATCCTGAAGCAACTGGCAAATCGTTCCTCGCAGGAGTTTGTGAAATTGCTGGAGGTACCGTCATTGAGGTTGCTATGAGACCTGGTGAATCGCAGACAATAGCCGCTTGTCATACTGGGCGAGCGGTTCTCGGAGACAGCTAAGCTACATCTTAAGATTATTTGCCAGTAGTAGACCAGTGCCAAGGTTCGAGCGCGTGATTTTTGAGGTGATACCTGAATGCGTTATTTTGGAGCCAAGGGTAGCAAGGTGAATATTCAAAGAGTGCATAGCCACTGCAGGCGAAATCTATCGCTAAACCTTCGTTATGAAAGCTTTTACCTGCGGGTTCGGTTGGCGGAGTGCAGAGATTGCTTGGTTTCTGGTATAAATTGTAGTCACCAAGGCCACAGTTGGCACCCCTAAGCTGCAGTTGGTACTCGCATGAGCGATATCCAACAGTAATTGCCATTGGCACGGCTTGAGATTGAGCCTCTGTAATGAGTGCTTCGACAAACGGCGCTAATTTGGTATGAACTTGATTGCCAGCGACGGTGGCTAAGTGTGAGCTTTCCCAGGCGGTATCATGGCACGAAATCAGCGTTTGGTCTGGTGCTGGCGGCAGCGTCTTCACATACGAAACAGTGGCTTGCGTTTGAGTAAATAACGCACCCGAAACTACTATTAATTGTGCCACCCATCCTGTCATGCTTCTTAGTATATAGTGCGGAGTATGCAGTTGATAGTCCATAGACTGCAGCTTGTTGTGCTATGTGGGGGCAAAGCTATCCTTGCCAGTTGCATTAGCAGGGGTCTTCACGCACACTAAAAGCATGCAGTTTGTTGATACGCATTGCCATATTCACGATCCGGAGTTTTTTACCGCTGAGCAGGCCGAAGAAGCGCTGGAACAGGCAGTTAAGGCTGGGGTAACTCGTATGATCTGCGTGGGTACGAGCCTGGAAGATAGCAGGCGAGCGGTGGCATTTGCTGATGCGCATCCCGAGAACTGCTGGGCAAGTATCGGTATTCATCCTCACGAAGGTTCAAAGTTAACGCCGAATGAAATCACCCGCCATCTTGAAGAACTCTCAATACTGGCTGAGCATCCTAGTGTAATTGCGGTGGGCGAGTGCGGTTTGGATTTTTACTATAACGATAAAAATGATTATTTGACGGCTCAAGAGGCGCTTTTAAGGGGTCAGATTGAAATAGCTCTCAACTATACACTACCGATTACATTTCATGTTAGAGAGGCGTTTGATGAGTTCTGGAGGATATTCGAGGGGTATAAAGGCATAAAAGGGGTGCTGCACAGTTTCACTGACAGATCAGTCCATCTGGAGCGAGCGTTAGTACATCAGTTGCTCATTGGTATCAACGGCATTGCGACTTTTACAACGCATAAATGGCAGCTCGATCTGTTTAAAACAGTGAAATTAGCTGATTTTGTCCTAGAAACCGACGCCCCCTTCTTGACACCAAAGCCGATCCGTGGTAATATGAACGCGCCGGAAAATGTGATATATATCACAAAGTTTCTGGCAGACTTAAGGAATGAGAGTGAAGAAGTTATCGCAAAAGCTACAACAGCCAACGCGAAGAAACTCTTCAATCTCGTGTGAGAATAGAGTATGAGTGAAACACAATTAAATCCAGAAGAACAGCGACAAGCTCGACAAGATATCGATGCCGCATTCGGAATGGTTGGTGTAGCTGGCGCAGAAAGGCCCGAAGCCCTTGCGCTTGGTAATGAGAATGAAAATTTCCAGGTAGATCCGTTGCCAAGCCTTTCGCAAGATACATTCCCCGTTAAGCAGCCCGACCTTACACCTGCGGTGCCAGAGGTTGACGGTAGCGATCCGACTGTAGTGAGTTTGCTTGCGCGCAGAATGCACAAAAACCTTGCGGAGTATCGTCGTGATGCTGCGTAAGGCGCTACAAATCATTATGGGTACGTCGTCACAACCGATGGCTTCGTCATCACAGATGAGTTCACATAAACGTGAGGCTCGCAGGAAAGAGCTGATTAAGCAAGAAAGTGCTATTGGCGCTACCTTGTTTGGCAAGATTCCTGAGGGACATCAGCGTGAATTCTTCTGTCTTGATGAATATACCTGGATCTGGCACGAGAGTTGGATTGATGAGGTAACGAAAGCCACTAAGACCATGCACGTACGCTACGAATTTCAACCCCGAGGCGTGCTGAAAATTGTTGATGGCATTGCAACCGGTTTTGTCGCAGGTGATGAGCTGAAATATCTCTTGCAATCAATGACGACCTACTACAAGCGAGTGAGCAAAGAGGTTTACGGCGTTGCTCCGACCCCAATACAATTTGCTTAGGCGCTGAAGGACGAACCTGCAACGGCGGGGTTTGGTATACTATAACAGATGAAAAAACCGATATATCTTGATTATGCTGCAGCCACACCGCTAGATCCCCGCGCACTTGCGACTATGCAGCCATACCTGAATGCCGAGTTTTATAATCCATCGGCCGTATATCAGGCAGCTCGCGAGGTGCGTGCGGCAGTAGAAGCAGCCCGCGGCCAAGTGGCCAGTGTTCTGGGCGTAAAAGACCAAGAAGTTGTCTTCACAGCTGGCGGTACAGAGGCGAATAATCTAGCTATCCACGGTGTCGTGAGCCAGTTTCCGGATGGAAACATCGTAGTATCAAGTATTGAGCACGAGTCAGTACTGGAACCGGCTGGCAACTACGAACGAAGGCTCACACCGGTAACCAAAAAAGGTATGATTGACCTAGTTGCACTCGAGCGGTTAATAGATGAAAAAACTGTTCTGGTGAGTGTTATGTATGCTAACAATGAGATCGGTACCATCCAGCCTATTAAACAAGTCGCCTCACTTATTCAAAAAATTCGCCAAAAGCGATCAATGACCCTCGATCGGCAGCCCATGAAACCCTACCCACTTTACCTCCATACCGATGCCTGTCAGGCCGCCAATTATCTCGACCTCTCAGTTGCCAGGCTCGGAGTGGATATGATGACGCTGAATGGAGGCAAGATCTACGCCATGAAGCAAAGCGGCTGCTTGTTTGTACATAAAGATGTCAATCTGAGTAGTTTAGTGCAAGGCGGCGGGCAGGAGCGAAGTTTGCGGAGCGGCACTGAAAATATTGCCTCTCTTCTCGCTTTTGCGACAATGTTGCAAAATGTTCAAGCAGATCGAAAGGCCGAACAACAGCGTTTACTACAGATGAGAGATCAACTTTTTGCGACAATATCGCAAAATGTACCTAGCATTGAAATAAATGGCGACACAAGGCATCGTTTACCCCATAATCTCAATGTGTATATCCCAGGAGCGGATGGCGAACGGCTTCTCATGGAGCTTGATGAGCTCGGCTTGCAGGTTGCCACAGGCAGCGCCTGTACGGCGAGTAACGATGAGCCGAGCCATGTGCTGCTGGCGCTAGGGCGCAGCCAAGCGGAGGCTGCGGGGAGTATTCGCATTACGATGGGGCGAAATACGAGCGAGGCCGATGTTACTAAAATTGCTGCCCGCTTAAGCAAGGGAATAAAAATGCATATGCGGTATACTGGTACCAGATGAAAAAGCTGGGCAGTTTTTTGGTATTACTTGCAGTGGCACTGGGCGTATACGCAGTGTTAATTAGCTTGTATTTGCCTATTGAAGATGAGCTGAAGAAGGCAGATGCCATTATTGTGGTAAGTGGCGGCGATACCAAGGGTCGCACTATGCACGGGGTTGATCTGTATGAAAGAGGCTACGCACCCAAGCTGATTTTTTCGGGTGCTGCCAAAGATCAAGCCAGTATCAGCAACGCCAAGGCAATGATGGTAATTGCTGCGGCTCGCGGTGTGCCAACAGAGGCAATCTCACTTGAAGAAACCTCACGTGATACGAAAGAAAACGCCGAAAGTACGCAGGCAATCGCTGCACAGTACAAAACGATTATTTTGGTAACCAGCGACTATCACCAGCGGCGCGTGCATCATGAGTTTAAGAATGCGTACCCTGAAGATACAAACTTTATTAACGCGCCGGCTAAAGATAAATATTGGGGTCGCAAAAGCTGGTTTTTGACGCCGTATGGCTGGTGGATTTCGCTAACTGAGCCAGCAAAGTTATTATTCTCGCGAGTTGGTTCATGAAAAAGGTGTTTGTTGGCATGAGCGGTGGGGTGGATAGTTCGGTAACGGCTGCCCTTCTTGTTGCTGAAGGTTACGACGTAACAGGAGTATTCATGAAGAACTGGGCGCAAGATCTGCCTGGTTTTAAGTGCCCATGGCGCGAGGATCTAGCCGATGCGAAGCGAGTGGCGGTGCAGCTTAAAATTCCCTTCAAGATATATGATTTTCAAGATCAGTATCGCCACAAAGTGGTAGATTATATGATTGCAGAGTATCAAGCTGGGCGAACACCAAACCCGGATATTATGTGTAATCAAGAGGTGAAGTTTAAGCTTTTTTTAGAAACCGCGCTGGAAGATGGAGCAGATTTGATTGCTACAGGACACTATGCCCGGATAGGTAAAAGCGCTAAATCCAAAAGTTCAAAACTCGGCCAACTACAAACTGCGATCGATCAAAACAAAGACCAAACCTACTTTTTGTACCGTATTACTGAAGACGCACTCTCTAAAACCATCTTCCCTCTTGGTGAAATGACTAAACCAGAAGTACGGAAAAAAGCGGCAGAACTTGGGCTGGTTACTGCTGAAAAAAAGGATTCCGTCGGTATTTGTTTTGTGGGTGAGATCGGAATTAAAGAATTTTTAAAGAATTTTGTAATGACCGAGCCAGGAGCGATTGTTGAAAAATCATCGGGAAAAATTGTTGGCGAGCACGACGGAGCATTATATTACACCATTGGTCAGCGCCACGGCCTGAATGTGGGCGGTGGCATGCCGTACTACGTAGTGGGTAAAGATATGTCAAAGAACGAGGTGTATGTGAGTACGGATTTGAACGACCCTGATTTGTGGCACAGACAGGTCAAAATTATTAATGCGCACTGGATAAACGGTTTGGATCTTAGTTCTCAGATCTCAGATCTCAGAGTACGGACGCGGCATAGAGGGCCACTAACGAGCGTAACAAGTATTGAAGAGCAGGCTGATGGCAGCCACAAACTGACGTTAAAAGATGAAATCCGGGCTTTGGCTCCCGGTCAATCTGCTGTTTTATACCAAAATGAAGTCTGCCTCGGCGGCGGCATTATTGTGTAGACTGGGTAGGGTCTGCGTCTGGTGGCACTGAAGCAGTTAAAGATCTCACATAGTCTACCTGCATAGCCCGGCCAAGCTTGTGTGAGGTCTGAATACCTCCAATAACTGGTGGTTTGTCCCGAAGCTCTTCATGTAGGTTTGTCATGCACGCTTTAAACACCTCATCGGGTAGCGTTACTATCCGATCTCTTCTTCTGCAAGATCTTAACATCCAACCAACACCCTTTAAAATATTTGGGTGAAGATCTCCTAGCTTATGCAGTTCGGGGCTGCTCACTCTTACGCCAACGGTTTCTCCCAGGGTGCATATCAACATGACACATAGTGTAAGGGCTGAGCGGTGGTTGCGTCAAAGCTTGGTATACTAAGTGCATATGGGACGTATTTTTAGCAACTTCAAGCTTTCTACTCGATACGTAATCTTAGCCCTTCTCATGGCCGGTGTCGTGCTGGCTATGGTATTGGTGTACATTCAAGGAAGAGTTGTAGAAGCGCCGAACGATGCCGCTACTGCACAACCTGTAACAACTTCTGAAATTAAAACTCCAGTTGAGCCGCAACTTGTGCCGAGTGAAGTACTGGGTGGACTTTCTTATCCTTGGGATGTAGTTTTTCTTCCTGATGGAGCGCTGCTTTTTAATGAACGTGGCGGGCAAGTAAGTAAGTTGGTCGACGGTAAAAAAGTAGTAATTGCCGATATCGCTGATGTGTATGCAGTTGGCGAGGGCGGTCTGACGGGCTTGGCGCTTGATGCCAAGTTTGCTGAAAATCGCTATCTCTACACTTGTTTTAATGCTCAAACAGCTAGCGGTCTAGATGTCCGCTTAGCGCGCTGGAAGTTGAGCGAAGATACTGCCTCACTTACCGATCGGAAAGATATTGTGGTTGGTATACCGAGTAATCGTAGCGGCCGTCACTCGGGTTGTCGAGTGCGGAGTGATGCGCAGGGAGATTTATGGGTTGGCACCGGAGATGCCGCTGTTGCGAGTAATCCACAAAGTCCAAGCAATCTTGGCGGGAAGATACTCCATGTAACTCGTGATGGTATGCCAGCTGGCGGCAATTTGCCCGCACCGTTTGATCCGCGGATTTTCAGCTACGGGCACCGTAACGTGCAAGGATTGATACTCTTTGACGAACCGCAAGATGATATATACGGCTACAGCGTAGAGCATGGCTCAGATAGAGATGATGAAATCAATCTGTTAAAATCAGGCAACTTCGGTTGGTCGCCACGTGTTACGTATGTAGAGAGCGGTATTCCTATGACTGATCTGACGCGTTTCCCTGATGCCGTTTCAGCAGTCTGGAGTTCTGGTAACCCAACTATCGCGCCATCTGGAGCGACACTATTGAAGGGCGAAAAATGGGGAACCTGGAACAGGGCTGTGGCAGTGGCCGTGCTGAAAGGTAGACACCTACGAATTATGCGGTTTGATGAATCTCGTAAGTTGATAGAAGAAAAAGCAGTACTTGGAGAATACGGCCGCATTCGTTCTGCCAGCCTGGCTCCCGATCAATCACTCTACATCACCACCGACAACGGCAGTAATGACAAAATAATAAAAGTTACCCCTACGGGTAACTAAGCAAGCGTTTGAATTTTGGCATGAAGAAACCGTGCGGAGGCGAGGAGCGATGTGCTCAACTCGGTGCACGGACCAATGAATAATCTTTGGTGTGCACACCGCACGGTTGTATTTTGAGGAGGTTGAGTGCGTTTTTGTCTGTAGGTATTCGCGCTAGGGCGAACAGCTTGCTTCATTTCGCCAGAGGCGAAACTACACCTACCACGACACTGATCTTGCCCTACTGACCAGCTTCGCTGCCTTGCGTCATGATGGCCTTGATGACCAGGTTGACGGCGCCTGCTGCAAAACCAAAAAAGCCGAAGCCGATTATGCAGCAGAGCATCACGAAGAGGAACGGATCCTCCAGGCGGAGAGCGGAGATCTGCATGAGCATCAGCCCCGCCATGAGACCAAGGAGAGCCCCGAGCAGTGAGCTCCAGCCCACGCTCAGGTCTCCCTTGTCGGAGTAGATCAGACCAGTCTCGCTGACTTCTTGTTCTGTATCCAAGGTTCATTCCTCCTCAGGAATTGCTCGCCAACTTGACGAGTATATGTATTATAGCGCTTATGTAATAAAATGTCAATAGCTTACTCCTGTTAGTACTTCTATGGAATTCTTTTGCTACCTCCGTTATAATAGATGTTAATGAATGCACAGGAAATTAGACGAAAGTACTTAGAGTTTTTTGAAAAAAACGGGCATAAAGTGATCCCGCGGGCTTTGTTGGTGCCGTATAATGATCCGACAACGCTTTTCACCGGTTCTGGTATGCAGCCGCTTATTCCGTATCTCCTGGGCGAGCCGCATCCAGCTGGTACACGCTTAACAGATAGCCAGACTTGTCTCCGAGCTATGGATATCGAGGATGTTGGCGATGATCGGCACACAACATTTTTTGAAATGCTTGGTAACTGGAGTTTGGGAGACTATGGCAAGAAGGATCAGATAGAGTGGTTTTTTGCCTTTTTGGTAGATATTGCCGGCCTCGACCCGAATAATATCTACGTTACCTGTTTTATTGGTGATGAAACAGCCGGTATACCGCGTGATACAGAGGCCGCTGAGATCTGGCAAAAACTTTTTGAGGACAAGGGGATAGAGGCAAAGATTACGGCAATTGGCTCTCAGGAAGAAGGCGACAAGAGAGGCGTTAAGCCAGGAGAGAGGATCTTTTATTACGATGACGGTGAAAACTGGTGGAGCCGCAATGGTGGTATTGCTAAGACACCTGTCGGAGACCCGTGTGGCCCAGATAGCGAAGTATTTTATGATTTTGGCGAGGCTGCACACAAGTCGGGCTTTGGAGAGGCGCATCCAGCAAGCGATTCT
>CAZXUE010000005.1:8975-11133 GCA_964643895.1 uncultured Candidatus Saccharibacteria bacterium | reverse complement strand
CGTTTTGTGGAGATCGGCAATCAAGTATTTATGGAGTACAAACGTACTGAGAGCGGTTTTGAGAAACTTGACAAGCCAAATATTGATTTTGGCGGAGGGCTGGAGCGTATCGCGCAGGCGGCAATTAATTCATCTGATATGTTTAAGATTTCGATCTTGTGGCCAATTATTGAGGAGCTGGAGCGGATTTCTGGTAAAAAGTACGATAATCACCGCGAGAGTATGCAAGTAATCGCTGATCATCTGAGGGCCGCCACATTTTTGGCGGTCGATGGAGTAAAGCCGAACAACAAAGAGCAGGGCTATGTGATGAGGCGATTGCTGCGGCGAGCCATTCGTTTTGCATTTGAGCTTGGCGTTGAGCAGAACTTTTTGCAAGATGTCGTGCCAGTTATCGCCGATTTATACAAAGATGATTACTCGGAAGTTGCCGCAAAACGCGATGAAGTGATTGATGTTTTGATACGAGAAGAAAAGGCCTTTCGCCAAACTCTCAGAAAAGGGTTGAAGGAGTTTACAAAGCTCTTCAATCGCCGTCATTCCCGACTCGATCGGGAATCTCGTGCCAATACTAACGAGATCCCCAGTCAAGCTGAGGATGACAAAGCTGCTGGCCTGTCGCATGGCGAAGCTATTTTTACTCTTTACGATACCTATGGGTTTCCGGTAGAACTTTCTGTCGAAGAAGCCTTTAAGCAGGGAATTGAGCTGGACGAAACATGGCGCGAACAGTTTGAGGCAAAGATGAAGCAGCAGCGTGAACGTTCGCAAACGGCCGCCAAAGGTGCGTTTAAGGGTGGACTTGGCGGGCAGCAGTTAATTCACAAAAAGTATCACACTGCCACGCACTTGATGTATCAGGCACTGCGTGAGGTTTTGGGGGATCACGTCATTCAGCGTGGCTCAAATATTACTGAAGAGCGGCTTCGGTTCGATTTTTCTCATCCTGAAAAAGTAACGCGCGAACACTTGGATCAAGTAGAAGAGATTGTAAATAGGGAAATTGCGAAAGATCTGCAAATTTCTTGGGCTGAGTATCCGACCGAAGAAGCAACAGGTTCTCTCGGTGCGTTGGGGCAATTCGGCGATCGTTATGGTGATACAGTGAAGGTGTATTCAATGAAAGATCCAAAATCTTCTGAAAACGAGCGGCCCTTTAGTTTTGAAATTTGCGGTGGACCTCACGTAGATCACACCTCGCAACTGTTAGAAGACGGCAAGAAGTTCAAAATTCTCAAAGAAGAAGCCAGTTCAGCCGGCATTCGCCGCATCAAAGCCGTTTTGGCTTAATTTTGCTCAATACATTCACAGATGTAGTATACTTATTACTGATTATGCTTGATAAAATTAAGAAGTTGAAGAATCTTAAGAACGTTACGGTCAAGTTGCCGGTGAGCAGCGGCTCGGATCGGTTATTGGTGGGGCTTGATGTTGGAACGGAGTACGTGAAAGCGCTGATTGCCAAGGTTGAAGGCGAGGAGCTGGAGATTATTGGTGTTGGCCGGGCGCATCAATCTTTAAGCGATATGCAATCGGGTGCGATCTCTGACATTGCTGGCGTAGTAGGCAACTGCGAGAAGGCGCTGACACAGGCGGAGGCTATGGCGGGCGTAAGCGCCCGGCAAGCGATTATTGGTATTGCTGGCGAGCTAGTGAAGGGTCTGACAACAACGGTGAAATATCGCCGGCCAAATCCAGAAAAGCCACTTGATGGTGCCGAGATTGAACTAATTATAGACCGAGCGCAGGCTCGGACTCTGGAGCGCGCACAAAAGCAATTAGAGCTGGAAACTGGCAAAAAAGATGTTGAAGTTAAGCTGGTTAACAGCGCGATTGTTTCTATCCACATCGATACGTATAAGGTCAGCAATCCGATCGGTTTTCAAGGTAAAGAAATTATTATTCAGCTCTATACTGCTTTCGCGCCGATGGTACATATCGGTGCCCTAGAGCGAACGGCGGCAGAGCTTGATCTTGATTTGATGGCAGTGGCGGCTGAGCCATTCGCAGTTTCACGGTCTGTTATTGGCGCCGATGCAGCCAGTAGTTTCACGGCTATTTTAATTGATATTGGCGGTGGTACAACTGATATCGCTGTGGTTGATGATGGCGGCTTACAGGGTACACGCATGTTCGGAATCGGCTGTAGGGCGTTTAC
>CAZXUE010000005.1:0-8965 GCA_964643895.1 uncultured Candidatus Saccharibacteria bacterium | reverse complement strand
GCCTCAGAACTCGACCTTGATTTTGCAGATGCCGAGAAGATTAAACTTGAACTTGGTAAAAGCACGGTAGAAACGAGTGCCAAGGCGAAAGCACTCAAGGCGATCGATAAAACACTCAGTGTGTGGCTAGATGGAGTTGAGCTGGCGCTCAGCGAATTCACCAATGTTGATCATCTACCGCACCGTATTTTACTCTGTGGCGGCGGTGCGAGTCTGGA
Organism: uncultured Candidatus Saccharibacteria bacterium; assembly: GCA_964643895.1. GTDB lineage: Bacteria > Patescibacteriota > Saccharimonadia > Saccharimonadales > UBA7683 > UBA7683. The sequence goes on along the minus strand of CAZXUE010000005.1, from coordinate 8,747 downwards.
TCCACTCATTAAAGCTCTTAAAGAACAAAAATGGTATAAAGAACTACCTTTTACCCGCAAGCCGACCATCGAACTCATTGATCCTGATCAAGTGATGGATATTAACGATGCTACCGATAAAGTAAATGACCACACTCTCATTACAGCGCTCGGCCTCCTCAGGGTAGGATATGATACTATAATTGGGAGCGAAGGCCGCACAAACCGGTTGAAAGAAAAATTTAACAAAATTCTCAGTGTATGAAAAAAGATGTAATTTATATTGATATCGAAGATGATATCACCGCGGTGATCGACAAGCTCAAGAACTCGAGCGAAAAAATTGTTGCGCTAGTGCCGCCAAAAGGCAATGCGGTTTTGCAGAGCGTGGTTAATTTGAAGCTGCTCAAGCGTGCTGCGAATAATGTTGGCAAGCAGCCGGTGGTAGTTACAAACAATCAAGCACTCACAGCACTGGCGGGCGGGCTTGATCTGTATGTTGCCAAAAATCTGCAATCTAAGCCAGTCTTGGCGAGCAGCGTAGTCGAGGAGCTTCCGGAAGACGAAGAGGTTGAGGTAAGCGATGACGCCGAACTGAAAGATGCAGGCACCACGGTACCGCTCAATGATGATACCGATAATGCCAGCAATTCCGATGAAGTCGAATTGAGCGGCGAAGAGCTTGCTGCGCTTGCGGCTGAAAACGAGCCAGACGAAGACGCGTCAAAAGCTGCGAAAGAGAAAAAACCTAAACCAAAAGCTGTCCCTAATTTCGACACATTCCGTAAGAAGCTGCTTATTGGCGGCGGCATCGCGATTCTTCTTCTGATTGTGCTCTTTGTACTGTTTGGTCGGGCAAAATCCAGTATTGTGGTACGAGCCGAGACGACACCCGTCGACGTGGCGTTCGAGGCGAAGTTTAATGCTAATTCAAGTAACTCAGATCCGCAAACCTATAATCTTAAAGCAGTCTTTCAAGAAAAAAAGCAGAGTGTTTCACAGAGTTTTACTCCAACCGGTGAGAAAGACCTTGGAACAAAAGCAACCGGGACAATGAGGTTTACAAAATGTAGTGTAGACGATCTGCTTTCGGGAACAAATACAACTATACCTGCTGGCACTGGCGTGAGCTCTAATGGCCTCAACTTTATTACACAATCTGCCGTTACGGTAGAGCCAAGTAACTACCAGGGCCTTAATAACTGTAGATCTAATAGACCAAGTTCGGCTGTTCCAGTAATTGCGCAAGATAATGGGGATAAATTTAACCTTAGTGCTCGTAATTATTCTGTCTCGGGTTTCAGTACAATTACAGGAAGTGGATCACAAATGAGTGGCGGCACAAGTAGGATCGTTAAAGTCATAACACAGCAAGACATTGACACGGCGCGAGAGGCTTTAAATCAACAAGATAGTAGCGGCATTAAAGAAGAGCTCAAAAAAGCTTTAGGAGAAGATAGTGTAGTTTTCGAAGATTCATTTAATACTGCAATTGAAAATATAGTAAGTGAACCCGGACTTGATCAGCAGGCCAATGAAGCTAAATTAACTGCTGAAATCACCTATACGTTGCTCGGGGCCCCCAACAAAGATATGGGTGAGGCGCTAGATGCTTTTGTGGTAACGCAGATGAATGACAAAGATCGTCAAAGAGTGTACGATAATGGTTTGCAAAATATGAAGTTAGAAAGACTCGCAAGTGATGCGCGTACGGCTACATATAAGATTACGTCTGTCGCACAGTATGGGCCACAATTTGATACTGAAGATCTTAAAGATCAAGTTGCCGGCAAAAAATTTGGTGAAGCCCGTTCATACCTCCAAGATCTACCGGGGGTAAAGGGTGTTGATATTAAGCTCTCACCATTCTGGTCACGAAAACTTCCCGGAGCTAACCGCATTCAGATTTCACTTGATGTTGATAAAAATACGACCGGACAGTAACCGCGCATGAGTTCGTATCTTGCTCTTGATATTGGTGAAAAACGGATTGGCGTGGCGTTGGCTGATGTCTCCGCACCTTTTCCTGCGCCGCTTGCCACACTTGAGGCCAGTCCTCGTCTGGCAGCCGAATTTAAGTCGTTTCTGAAGCACCATAGCGTGAGCGCGGTAGTGGTAGGTTTCCCGCGTAACCAGCAAGGCCAGCCGACTGCTCAAACGGAGAGGGTGCAGCAAATAGTGCAGTTGCTCGGTATTCCCAAGAGCATCCCTACTTACTGGCAAGATGAATCTTTAACGTCCGTAAAGGCTGAGGCTGAACTGAAAAAACGCAAAAAACCATATACTAAAGCTGATATAGATAGCTTGGCAGCAACCTTTATTCTGGAGGATTTTATTCGCGAAAACCCCGTAGTTGCAACCTCTCAACCTGAACATGCACCGTCAACCAAAAAAACATCCCACGCTACAACTACCAATGCTCCAAAAAAGAAGAAGGACAAAAACCCAAAGCGAGTACTACTTTGGCTGTGTCTTGTGGGCATCTTTGTAGTTTTGGCAGGGGCGGCATCTGTATTCGGGTGGTACACACAGGCAATTAAGGCTCATACAAGCGAGGATGTATTTGCGTTGATTAGCATAAAAAACGGCAGCGGCACAAAGCAGATTGCCTCGCAGCTGGAACAAAAAGGAGTTATTAAAAGTGCTCGAGCATTTGAACTATACGTGCGTTTACAAGGTATCAATACTCTCCAGGCAGGGGAATATCGACTTTCCAGCAAGCAGCCTGTACGCGAGATCGCGGAAATTATTGAAAGCGGCAAGGTTACCACAGTGAAAGTACTGATACCTCCCGGGCAGCGGCTAGATCAACTGATTAAGATTTTGGAAAAAGAGGGGTATGAAGCTGCAGAAATTGAATCAGCTCTTGAGGCGGTTCGTAATCACCCATTGCTGCAAAATCTCCCTAAAAATACAAAGCTTGAGGGATATCTCTTCCCTGAGACATACAATATTGAGCCAAGTACCTCTGCGGAGCAGCTTATTCGTACCATGCTCGATACGTTTGATCGCCGCATTACGGCTGATATTCGAGCCGGTATTGCAGCGCAGGGCCTCAATATGCGCCAGGCGATTATTCTTGCCTCAATTACCCAAAAAGAGGTACAGGAGCCTGAGGTGCAGCGAACAGTTGCGCAGGTGTTTATTAGCCGGCTGAAGCAGGGTATAGTGCTTGGCTCGGATGTAACATACATGTATGCGGCGGCTCTCAGTGATGAAGCGGCTACGCCAGCGCTTAACTCCCCGTATAATACACGTCGTGTGCAGGGTTTGCCTCCGACTGCAATCAGCAACTTTAACTTGAGTGCGCTTCAAGCGGTCGCTAACCCAACAAAAACAGATTATCTCTATTTTGTAGCTGGTGATGATGGAACAACCCATTTCTCGCGTACTCTGGCCGAACATGAGGCATTGGTTCAGAAATATTGCACAAAGCTGTGCAATTAATCTTGCAACAGGGGTAAAAACAAGAGCGTATTACTTGACGTAGCCTCGTTGAAGTGGTAAAATTATATCTATCAATCACTTCGTTTCTTTGTCAAGTAATCACTTACAGGGCACGGTGGGAACAGGCGGTTGATCATACGCGAACAGTCGCACGAGATAGAACCCTAAAAAAGATAAACAATTAACTTACAAGGTCGGAATATCTCTTTCCGTTTTATATAAGCGGAGTAAGACTAAAGTAGCTATGCTGGTTCGTTTTATACGAACAAGGGAGTTGGTATTCGTAACAAATCTGTTACATCACTACGAGCTTTTCGGAGCTTGCGGCACACACAAGCCGCATCCCAAACAAAAACATCCGAAACAAACCGACATCGCACAATTGGCCGGTATATCAAAATTGCAGTCGTATCCGTTGTGCTTCTCGGTGTCGTGGGTAGCCAGTTGGTTGGCAAGGTTGCGAGTGAATCTCGCTATGTTGCTCCGCAGGCCCGTTTAGATAATCCAATTGAGGTTCCTGAATCTCACCCGGTTGATGAGGTTGTTGCTGCTGAAGTTGCAGCCGTTGCTGCTCAAGAGGCAGACCTACTCGTAACACCGAACGTTGCAAACCGCGCCGACACGCTTGATGCACAGGTGAGTATGGCAACTACGACCGAGGCTACTACAACAGCTGTTGTTGAAAAGCCACAACTCGTAGCACCTTCTATTAAGACAGTCAAAGATATTCAAACTATTGATGTCCAGCCGGGTGATACCGTGCCAGCACTGGCGCAGCGCTTCGGTATTAGTGAAGATACTATCCGTTGGGCTAATAACCTTCGTTCTGACGCATTGAAACCAGGTACAAAGCTGACCATACTGCCAGTTACCGGTATTCTCTATACTGTGCAGGGTAGCGATACCGCTGAAAGTCTCGCCAGCACCTACCAGACGAGTGTTGAACAGATCGTTGCTTTTAATGACGTGGAGCTCAATGGCTTAAGGCCTGGTGCACAAATCATTATTCCAAATGGCGTGAAACCAACCGTTCGAACAAGTACTAGTACAAGCTCAAGTGTTCGAAGCGCCAGCTTTTCGTGGGGCGGCAGTAGCGTTGTATTTGCGGGCAATCGTTATGCGTATGGCTACTGTACCTGGTACGCATTTAATAAGCGTGCTGCGGCCGGCCGGCCTATCGGTAGCAACTGGGGCAATGCCACTACTTGGGCGGCGCTTGCGCGAGCCTCTGGTTTTGCGGTGGACAAGAACCCGCAAGCCGGTGATGTATTCCAGACAAGCGGCGGTTGGGGTGGCTATGGCCACGTTGGCTATGTTGAACGGGTGAACGAAGATGGCAGCATTCTTGTGAGCGAGATGAACTACGCTGGCTGGAACCGCGTTTCAAGCCGCACCATTGATGCCTCGCAGGTGGGGACACTCAACTACATCCATTAGATTATAAAAATCAAATCGTTGATTTTAAAAACTCCGCGTATATTGCGGAGTTTTCTTGAGTACAGATTTTCATAATCTAGAGTTAATCATCTATAATCTAAAGATAGTGTTTGTAGATAAAGCCACGGTATTCGTAAAAGCTGGTGATGGCGGTGATGGTGCCGTTAGTTTTCGGCATGAGATTTATGTCGATAAGGGCGGGCCGGACGGAGGGGATGGCGGTAGAGGCGGAAGTGTTATTTTTGTCGCTGACCCAAACACCAATACACTGGTTGACTTTCGTTTTAAGCCAGAGCTAAAGGCTGAAAATGGCGAGGGAGGTGCCAAGCGTAAGCGCCACGGAAAGAAGGGTGCTGATTTAATCGTTTCAGTTCCAGTCGGAACAGTGGGGAAACAAGGCGAAAAAATTCTGTTTGATTTTACCGAAGATGCTCAACAGGCAACGATAGCCAAGGGCGGTGATGGTGGTTTTGGTAATGCTCACTTTAAAAGCAGCACTCGCCAAGCGCCCCGAATTGCCGAAAAGGGTGAAGCTGGAGATGAACTTACACTAGAGCTAGAGCTCAAGCTTATTGCCGATGTTGGTCTCGTTGGCCTGCCTAATGCCGGTAAATCTACCTTTCTCTCAGTTACAACTAATGCGAAACCAGAGGTGGCAGGCTATGCATTTACGACACTGACGCGGCATCTAGGGGTGGCTGATATCGATAAAGCCTCATTACTGATAGCCGATATACCCGGTTTGATTGAAGGTGCTTCAGAAGGTAAGGGGCTAGGTCATGAATTCTTACGTCATGTAGAGCGTACTGGTGTATTATTGCATCTGATTGACGCGTATAACGATGATATTGCGGCGACGTATCAAACTATCCGCAAAGAGCTTGAGCAACATGATGCAAAGCTTGCAAAACGGCCTGAAATTGTTGCTATTACCAAAATTGAAGGTCTTGATGATGAAATTATTGCAGATCTCATCAAGCAACTTGTAGATATAGGAGTTAAGAAGGGTTCCATTTTCCCCATCTCCGCCCAGGCGCACAAAGGGGTAACTCTGTTACTCCGTAAGCTTCACGCAGTATCAGAGAGGGAAAAGGCTAAAAAACGCGCCAAAACGGCTGAAAATGCTTCAGAAAAGGTAGTATTTACGCTCGGCGGCCAAGAATTAGCCTGGAGTATTGAAAAAACAAGCCAAAATTCCTACAAAATCACAGGCCAAAAAATTGAAAAATTTGCACGTCGGACTGATTTTGAAGATTTCCACGGCCGCCAACGTTTGCGCGACATTATGAAAAAAATGGGAATTATGCACGAGTTGATTCGCCAAGGCGCCGAACCAACGAGCCGTATCTCTTTTGGCAAGCAGCCACAAAACATAACTATTGTCGAACATGAGGGTTAAATGCAGCGAGAGATTGAAGCGAAGTTTCTGCGACAGAACCATAATGAGATCCGCGATAAGCTAAAAGCACTTGGTGCAGTCTGCCGATATAAAATGAGGTTGATACGCCGAACAGTTTTTGATTTCCCTGATCGTAGGCTACAAGATCGTGGCGCATGGGTTCGTTTGCGCGAAGAGCTGGATGGCTCGATTGAGCTTATGGTCAAGCAAGTTGTTTCTGAAGAGTTGGGTCAAACATTTGAACATCCCGTTGTTGTTGCGGACTATGAGGCGGCAAAACAGTTTTTGCTTTCGCTAGGTTTGGAGGCAAAGGGCGAGCAAGAATCAAAGCGAGAGGTATGGCAGTTCGGCGGGGCTGAGGTTATGCTTGATGTATGGCCGTGGGTGCCGCCTTTTATAGAGATTGAGGCACCGTTGGAGGAAATTGTTAGAAATCTTGCGAAACAACTGGGTTTAAACTGGGACAAAGCTGAATTTGGTGGAGTTACCCCTGTATATACGGCCGAATACTCTATAACAAAAGAGGTGTTTGAATCTGCCGAGCTTTCTATGCAATTCGGACGGCCGATACCTGCTATTTTAAAGCGTGATTAGCTATCTAGGTTAAGTTCTAAAATTTATACTTGATTTATTTTGAGTAGAGCGTATATTAAAGAACAAGTTAATTGCATATGTGTGATTGGCCTACATTAACAAACCGAATGAGTATGTGCTCGTCGGAGGTCTGGGTTGTTTGCCCATGAGACAATCAAGACCTCCGACTAGAGCGCACGACAGTGTGTTTCTGGTTCTCAGGGGGAAACATTCCAAGGCCAAGGCCTTACGGACAAGGAGATGATGCAAGTGCACAACGGAGACACCGCCGCCATCCGCGGCTCCACCCTCGCCGAGACCGGCACCGACACCACCGCCGCGCACCGCGGTCTCGCCCTCGTCGCCGTCTGCAACCAGGGCACGGCCTCGATCGGCTGAGCAAGGAGCAACACGCTCCGGGCTCCACCACCCTCCGGGTGGGTCATGGCAGCTCAGTCCGGGGGCTTCGGCTCCCGGACTGGTTGTCCCAGATCGCGCACATCACGATGTGCATACAGGCTCCGCTTCGGCGGTGAACGGTACGGGTGGGGTGGAAGCACCTTCTATGGATTGAACGCCGATGACCAAGATCAACTCAGATGCTCCCCCATATCTAGGAGCGCAAGAGACTTGGAGCAGTTCCTTCCTGTGAATGCCTTTCACCCCACCCTGCCGATAAGGGCGCCACCCTCCCAAGTGGGCACAGAGGGTGGAGTAGCACCAAGGCTTCGGCCAAAGTCTACTCCACCCTCGGGTGGAACACATTTTAAGCAAAATTCATTCGGTTTGTTATAAACCACTTTAAGCGCCGAGAGGCGTATTTTATTTGATAAGATTTGCAAATATATTATGCTTGTGCTAATAATGCTGGTATACATCGCGTAAAAAAGATAAAAACTATGTCTATACTGCAAAGAATAAAATCAGTTAAGAGTAGCTCTAATCGAAAAAGAGACTACAAAGGGAGGTTTAGTTCTGGTTCCGGTGGAATCAGACTGGTTCAAAACTTCAATTGGAAGCGTAATGTACCAGTAATTATCGTTGTTGCGCTTGTGGGCGGTTACTTTGTGTGGAGATCCTCAGCAAGTACCACCCCATATGATTACTCGTTAAGAAGTTGTGTCACAGCTCGCATTTCAACAAATACTTTAACCATGGACTACGCTATGAGTAACCCGCAATGTGCACTATATTCCAACGAGGCTTTTGTGTACCGACTATACCAAGCTGCGACTGGCAAAAACCCGAGCAAGAGTCAGTATCTTAGCTTACTTAAAGTTCATCTGATTTACTCAAAGTCTCCAGAAAAGACGGCGCAAGTTGTTGCCGCTCAAATAACTGATCAAGAAGGTGCAGTTCCTCCGGGCGCATATGTGCGCAATGCCTCTATAAATGGTTTAGGTTTTGTTGAAGACAAAAACTGGATCGCTCTTAAAACACATATGCTTGAGACCGGTAAAGACACCCAGGGCGGCATCCTATATGGTTATGTGCGTCAATCTACTTCAGCAAAGTTCTTAGAACAGGATTTCAAAAACTACATGAAAACATTCAAGTTTTCAGAAGTTGATAGAGCAGTGTACCAAACTAGTTCGACTGCTGCTACATTAAAACCCTCCTGTGCGCTTTCGGTTACGCTTAGTGATGGTGTCTATAAAGCGGCTTGGGCAAGCTCCAATCTTTCACAAACTGATAAATCACTTCAGGCGCGACTACAAAATAGTGCTAAAGATGAAGCCTATAAAATCGCTGCTTTCAGTGGCGCGCAAGCAGTTAAGCCAAAACCCGGTACTACAAATACGTACACCTTGAACATTATGAGCGCATCGGAGACGATTGCTAGCTGTAACGCTTCTGGGCTCAGTCAACTAACATGGAACAAGCGTAGCTTGTAGATAATTTTCTGGTGAGG
>CAZXUE010000004.1:57672-58569 GCA_964643895.1 uncultured Candidatus Saccharibacteria bacterium | reverse complement strand
TATCAGCCGTTTCAAAATTACGCCGACCAGCCCGCACTGCTTCGCCACGGTTTGTTTGCATTTGGCTGATCTGGACCCGCTTCTCAGGCCGGCCATTTTGCTTACTTTTATCTTGCCTGTCGGCCGAAGCCTTGGCGAAGGATGAATACTTATTCACCTTTTCTCGTCTTTGTTCGGGCTCTTTTGGCTGCATTCTTGGTTTTACCATTATTTTTCTCCTTTTTCTTAAAAGATTATTATTGATATTCGTTATTAAACTTTTGCCATAATCGCTGGAATTCGGCTGAAATCATCCAGAAGTGTTTGACGCATGCCACCGTTATACAGCGCGGCAGCAGGGTGGAAAAGAGGCATGATCACCTGTCTTCTTTCTCCAAACTGAACACGCTTCGGCTCACCGTGGATGGCACTAATTTTTTGGCTCGGCAGAAAATATTCCATGCTGTGCCGACCTAATGTTACTACCAATTTTGGTTGTATAACATCAAGCTGGCGCACCAAGTACGGCCAAAAAGCCTTCTTCTCATCCGGTTCAGGGTCACGATTATTCGGTGGCCGATACTTCACAATATTGGTGATATAAATATCTTCGCGTTTCATCCCAATACTTTCCAGCATCTCGTTCAAAAACTTACCGGCTGCACCCACAAAAGGCTTTCCCTGCTCGTCTTCATTCTTCCCCGGTGCCTCGCCAATAAACACTACTTCCGCTTCCGGCTTACCATCCGCAAACACCAATTGCGTTGCCCCTTTCGCAAGCTCCGAGCAAACATCATTCTTAACGATTTCATCAGCAATCGCCTGAAGCTCATCAGCCTTACTCATGAAGTAATCCCCTCCAGCTGCTTCCTGAACGATTCGTACTGATCTTCAAATGGGATAGTACCGTCAATTCTG
>CAZXUE010000004.1:56033-57662 GCA_964643895.1 uncultured Candidatus Saccharibacteria bacterium | reverse complement strand
CACGGTTTCGCGCGCTTTAGATTCATCAGTAAACTGTCTTGAGTCTACAGTTGCCTCACGCTCCTGGCCACGCTTAATGGCCAACTCTGGTGATGTTTGTACCCAGATAACGATTGGTACTGCACCAAACTCGCGCGCGAAGCCTTCAAGTTTTTGACGAATAGACCTTTTGTTATTATTTGACTCATATACTATCGAATATCCTGCGGATAGGACTTGCTTTGCGGCATAATCCAATGCGCTAAAAATCTTCTCTCGAGCAAGAGTCGGGTCTAGTGCTTTATATTTATCAAGCTCCGTAACTGAGCCATACATTTCAGTTCGTAAAGTATCACCGTTCAGACGTACCACTGGCATCTTTTTTGCAAGCTGTCGAACAAAGAAGCTCTTCCCTGAACCCGAATGACCTAGCGTCATGAAGAGGTATTGTTTACTCATGCTTAACCTCACGAATATCCCCGTCCGCTTCCAAGATCTCAAAAATCCGTCCAGCATCCTTAACAACAATTGGTCTGATGCGTATATTGTCATCTACCTCAAGCTCTCTGAGAATACTACTCACAGGCTCATCTCCCAGCGGCGTTCGCCTTGCTCGTTAAACTGCTCCGTAGGCTGAAGTCCGCGCTTTGTAACATTAGCTTTGCTGGCCTCGTTTTCTTCGCTCACATAGCAGGATATGCCTTGCGCGCCAACACCCTTTAGAACCTTCAATGTCTCCAAGAACGCTCGGTTAGTAAGCCCTTGACCACGAAACCTCTCCGCTAGTGCAGAGCCTGTTTGATACGTCGTACCGTCGTCTTCTCTCCAGGCACCGATGTAACCAGCGAGGCTACCGTCTTGATATATACCGTATCGTACATGGTCTTCACCAAATGGTACGCTCAGCCTTTTGACTGCGGAGGCTATGTCCTTCACTTCTGAAGCCCACGGAATAAACTTCTGAATATCAGGATCTTGAATAAGTTCTAGAAACTCCTCAGGATCTGCCTCCTCAAGTGCACGAAGCACAAAACTATCAGCCACGATTTCTCGAGGCAATACATGTTCATGTTCTTGCTGACCTACTTCTGTCATGACTTACCCTTGGCTACATACTACTTTCTACGTACTACTTATTCGCTTCTTTGATCGAGAGGTTCATGCGGCCGCGGTCGTCGATGGCCATGAGTTTTACTTGGACTTCATCGCCTTCTTTAACCACATCGGTTACTTTTTCTACCCGGCCTTCAGCGAGTTCTGAGATGTGCACCATGCCGTCCAACCCGGGCATGAAGTTTACAAAGGCACCGAAGTCCATGACCTTCACTACTTTACCAGTGTAGATTTTGCCAACTTCTGGCTCTTCAACTAAGCCCTTAATCCATGCCAGCGCTTTTTCGATTGCTTCGCTGTCAACAGCTGCGATAGTTACCAGGCCATCGTCTTTGATATCCACTTCAGCGCCGGTTTCAGAGGTGATCTTGTTGATTGTTTCGCCACCCTTACCAATAATGGCACCGATTTTTTCAGGGTTGATCATCAGCTTTTCAATGCGCGGCGCGTATGGGCTAAGTTTTTCGCGTGGTTCTTTAATTACGCTAAGCATATGCTCCAAAATTTTGGCACGCCCGATTTTACCCTTTTCAATCG
>CAZXUE010000004.1:26486-56023 GCA_964643895.1 uncultured Candidatus Saccharibacteria bacterium | reverse complement strand
AACATCTTTTACATATCCTAATACTCCTTGTCCTATGCCTTTTTCAGTACCAGTAACCTTAAAGTCCATATCACCGGAAAAATCTTCTGCGTCAGCAATATCACTGAGAACATACGGCGTATCGCCGTCCATCATCAAGCCCATAGCAATACCTGAAACCGGAGCCTTCAAAGGCACGCCAGCATCCATCAATGCCAAACAGCTTGAACAGGTTGCGGCCATTGAGGTCGAACCGTTCTGGCTCATAATTTCAGTTACCGAACGAATTGCGTACGGAAAATCCTCTACAGCCGGAAGTACCGGAATCAAGGCACGCTCAGCAAGGTAACCGTGGCCGATCTCGCGCCTTCCTGGAGAACCAAGCCGACGAACCTCGCCAACAGTATAGCCAGGCGCATTGTAATGGTGCATATAGCGGCGCTCGCCGTCATTAATCTCCATCGTATCCACCATCTGTGCGTATGAAAGTGGCGCAAGCGTTACGATGTTCATAGCCTGTGTCATACCGCGAGTAAATACGCTCGAACCATGGGTACGTGGGAGGAGGCCAATTTCAGAGCTCAACTCACGAATATCATCAAGACCACGGCCATCAGGGCGGGTTTGATCCTCAACAATACCCCGGCGCACATCCTCATGCAGCGCCTTAGTGAAAGCTTCGTCATATTCGTCGCGCAGCTCTTTGGCATATTCCTCGCCAAGCTTTTCAGCGAAAACCTCGTGAAAATCCCAGCGCAGTTTGTTTACGATTTCGTTGCGCTCTGGATACGCTTTTCGGATGCCTTTGCCGAGCTTATCTTTTACCCACTCATTAACTTCTTTTTGAATATCTTCATTTGGCAACACCAGTTCGTACTCCTGCTTCTGCGGAGCGACCTTCTGGGCCAACTCCTGCTGAAGCTTAATCGCCGGCTGATACGCCTCAAACGCCCAAGCCAGTGCATCGGCCACCACCTCTTCAGAAACCTCATTGGCGCCTGCTTCAACCATGGTGATACCACTTTCGATACCCGCAACGACGAGGTCGAGGTCACTCTGCTCGCGCTGTTCAGGAGTTAAGAATGCTTTAAACTCGCCATTTACTCGGCCAATACGAAGCCCTGCAACTGGTCCATCAAATGGTGTGCCAGTAAGCATTAAGGCAGAACTGGCAGCAATCATGGCGATGCTATCTGGGCGGAAACTAGGATCAGCTGAAAGCACGCTTGCCACTACCTGCACCTCTTGGCGATAACCCTTTGGAAACAACGGGCGGATTGGGCGATCGATCAAACGGCCAATTAAAATTGCCTCGTCTGAAGGCCGACCTTCTCGTTTTATGAACCGGCTGCCGCTGATCTTCCCAGCTGCATAAAACTTTTCTTCATAATCAATACTCAAAGGGAAATAATCGAGTTGAATTGGCCGCGATCCAACCTGAACTGATCCAAGTACTACCGTATCGCCGTAACGAACCAGCACGCTGGCAGTTGTTCTAAAACCAACCCGGTTCACCTCTAAACTTAGAGGTTTACCGTGAAACTCCGTCTCAACTTTTATAATGTCTTTCCCAAATGGGTTAATAATTTGTGACATATTTTATGTCCTTTCTGTTTGTATCAGCATGATGTATACCGTAGTTTGCAGCGCTTTCGTCATTCCCGCGCAGGCGGAAGTCCAGTCATTCATGTATCGCTACGCGACATCACTTTACTGGATTCCGGATCAAGTCCGGAATGATAACTCTTAGTGAGCTGTAGCTGCAGACAACGTCATACATCAGCAACCTGATACTTCAGTTGTTAAATAATAAGAACGATTGCCACCCCTAGGTCGACCAGGTGTAAAGCGCTCACGCAGTCCCCCAAAGCTTTATGCGAAGGGGATCTCGCCAGTGCTCTACTTTCTCAGACCCAGCTTTTCAATAGTTGCTTTATAAGCACCGTAATCTTTATCCTTCAGATAGGCAAGCAACTTCTTACGTTTACCAACCATCTGCAGCAAGCCACGTCGAGAGTGATTATCCTTCTTGTGGACCTTCAAATGCTCGGTTAACTCTTTAATGCGCTCCGTCAAAATTGAAGCCTGCACCTCTGGTGAGCCAACATCGCTCTTCGCACGCTGTGTTTTCTTAATTGCTGCTGTCTTCTTTTCAGTAGTGATCATTCATTCTCCGCTCTGTCATCCTGAACTTGTTTCAGGACCCAGTCAATTTACATTATTCAGATTCGTATCGGAAAAGCTAGATAGCACCTTCCCTATGGCGTTGAAGTCATTATAACAGATCATCTTGCGTACTTCAAGCGTTACGCTGCTTTGCCTACGGCTTCTTCGGCGGCGGCAACACTCTCATATGTTTTGGCCACCATTAAGGCTTGTCCGTTCACAATCAGCCGCTCGGCCGCTTGTGCATCGGTATCTGAAACCACCCCAGGAAGCTCTTGATAATACAGATTGCCCGTTGCGTCATCTGTCTGCCCGATAATCTCAGTTTTGATGTAGCTAAACTTATCAGGATTAAGACGACCATCATCAAGTGTAAACGGCACTTCTGGGTTATCATTTGGCACCAGTATATTGCCCTCATATACAACCGGATTTGATATTGCCAGCACTTCCTTGGTAGGGCTAGCTCCTCTACTGGTGCTTGAATAGCCGTTTTCAAAGGGAGTTTTCCATTTTCGCACACCACGATCGATAATAATGGTTCCATTCGTTGGAGCAATTTCACCGCTTTCAAGTGCCTCTTGGACGCTGGAGAGATACTCTGCCACACGAGCATCTTGCTCAGCTTGCATTTCGGCACCGCGTTGATCTGCGGCTGCATCTAGCATCTCGCTCCGAGCAGCGCTTTGCTCTGCTGCTTGTTTATTGCTGGCTTGCTCTTGATTAGCCCATCTGGCCAGCACACCTACTGCTCCTGCGGCTGTGGCTAAAGCCCCGACCCCGATGAGCACATCTCTTCGCGATAGCTTGTCAGGCTGATTGGTCTGATCACCGCTCTCTGCTGTGACACTCCCGTGTAGTGGTATGACATCTGCTCGCTTGTTTGTTTTAAATATACCCATACTTATCATTATATCAAGCATATGCGTTTTTGTCAATAGGTATTTATGTCTGGTATCTGTTATACTAGGTGCAATATGGAATATTCTTGGCTTGAAACTGGTCCTGAATCTTCAGATGACGACAAAGAAAAGAAGGATGAAAAACGCCGGGCGCTTGGCGCACTGACTAGCCGTTCATCTGTTGAGAAGGAGAAAGAAGACAACTCCACGCCTGCTCCTAAAAAACGTGGCCTTGAAGACTTTTTTAAACATGAAGATAAAGCTGAAAAAAAGAAGCCTTTGAAATTATTTGAGCTCAAAAAAGATACAGATTCCAAGGAAGAAAAATCAGAAGAAGGACCCAAAAAAGCTGAGAAGCCCAGCGAATCACAAAAAGACGAAGATTCGGAGAAGACGTCTAGTTCCGAGCTCAAAGAGGCGGCTGTTGAGGCACTGCGCGAACAACTACCCATTAACATTGCCCGGCTTGAGGCAGAGCTAGCTGCAACTCCTGAAGATACTCCCGAGCACGAGGCTACTGAAACAGCACTTGCTGCCGAAAGACAGCTACAACAAAAAGCGGAAGACCCGAGTATTGAAGCGTTGCCGGAAATTGATGCCGAATTTGACCGGAGAATCGACGAACTTGTCGAAGCACAGATTGCAGCGCAAGGTCTTGATGCAGAATTGTCGTCAGAAGACATCGAAGATCCTCTCGAGGCCACAACCACAGATACCACTAACCCACCTTTCCTACCGATCCGTCCCACTAGAAGCGACCCGGCTAGACTGGCCGCGTCGCCAGCTCCAAAACCAAGCATTTCACCATCTGCTGCATCACCGGTTCTTACAGGCGCAGTATCATCACCTGGCGCTCCTTCTCTAACTGCAGCGCCATCCCGGGCCGCTTCTCGGACCTCATTTAGCGGTGGTATAGGAGCGCGACCTCCAGAAACTGCAAGCTCGCCTCTAAATATCGCCGTTGAAAGAAAGATCGAGGCAGAACGAGAAAAACCAAAACGAGCCAGTGCATTCTTAACCGGCACTGTTGTTGGGTATGCAATTGGACACCGCGGAGGGAGAAAACGGGCAGAAGCCCTCTTTAGACCACGGGTATCCAGGCTAGAAAAAGAAGCCGGGAGAGTAAAAAAACACCTGAAAGCTCGTGAAGATGAGCTGCAAAGTGTGGTACGAAGGCAGCACGAACAACATCAAGTGCCGCAAGAAGAACCATCTGCTGAAGGCGTATTTGTAAGCACAGCTTTCACGCCAGAAAAACGAGCCCAGACCACACACCCAAAGCCAGCTGCAGAAGTCCTGAAACACACGGTAGAGACCGCCAAAACTGGCCCTGAAGCCTCCCAAGAACGGCTAGAAAAAGGTCAGCCAGAGGCAAGGCCTCTCCCATTACCGAAAGCCGAAGCCGAAGTTGTAAATATTTTCGAAAGGGAAAATGATAAAGATGAGAAGACTGGCGGTCAAGCCGAGAAGCTGCAGATCACCCAACATGAAATCAGGCAAATTGAACAGCTCTCTACGCCAGAGCTGTTACATCGAGCCGAGATGCTCTACATTAGCGGCGTAAACGTGAAGGAGCTCTATAACACCAACCAAATTGACCGTAGTGGTTTGGTAAAAATTATTCAGGAAAGCATGCGTGGGCGAGACATCAAGGCAGTGTTTGAAAAAGTTGAGCTCGGCCGCGAACGCCAACGCGAACGCGCCCGCGAGTTCCGCCACGACGACACCGCACTTGCAGCCGCAGCATCATCCTCCCAATCCGCAAAGCCAGTCATCCCGCCAATCGCTCAACCACTCGGTCATACTGTTATTCAAGATGTAAAAATCCATAGTGTCGCAGCACAACACCCGCCACTAAACCTCCCGAACACGCCCGATTCAAACGATCTTCAGCCTCTTCAGCAAAGCAGCGCTCCAGCAAGCCCTGCTCGTGCCGAAAAAGTTGCCGAAAGCGCAGTAAAGATCCCCGCAGAGTTCAAGCTTGCTGCGGTAGCCGCAGTGGCAATTGCGGTGTTAATTGCGTGGGTTATTCTGGGCTAACTTGCAGAGGTGATTACTACTGTTTCTCCGCCAATATTCTTTGTGAAGTAGCTATCGTGTGAAATGTATACAATTGCGCCGTGATACTGCGAGAGCGCGTCTTCAAGTTCCTCAATGCTTGGGAGATCAAGGTGATTGGTCGGCTCATCGAGAATCAGAATCTGCGGATCACCAGCCAACATGCCAATCAACTGAAAACGAGCTTTTTGCCCACCACTCAACTGCTCAATTGGCATTTCGTAATCTGCGTGCGGGTTGAAAAGATAGTCGCTGAGTAACTGGCGTACCTTCTCGCCAGTAACCGAAAGTTCTCTATCGACATAGAGTTGTTCGATTGCATGACCAAGTGGCATCTGCAAGTATTTTGCATCAATTTCTTGTTCATATACTCCTATTCGGAGGTTCTTTTCGTGCTCAATGGTGCCTGAGAAAACAATTGCCTGCGGCTTACTGCCAGAGACTGTACTGCGAACCGCCTTCACTAGCGTTGTTTTGCCAGCTCCGTTCCTCCCTTTCAGTTCAATTCTTCCGTGCACCCGAAGGTCGAATGAAACTGGCTTAAAGAGCGGTGCCTCGCCGTAGCCGAGTGTTATATCTTCAACCTTTAAAAGCACCCTGTCGCTTTTATCACCACCTGTTTTAGTGCGAACGCGGATATTACGAGCTTTGTGTTCTTGGTAGCTTTCGCTCATCTTAGTACCAAGATCTGCTGCTGATTCTCGGTCAATCCAAACAGTCGGCTTCTCGGTCGTCTCGCTGAGCTGTACAAGTTCCTTAACAGTCCGCTGTTCTTGGCCTTTAAAGCGCTTAATAGTGTCCGGGTCTCTCGCCTTCTCCTTCAGACGACGAAAGCGCACTACATCGGCTTGAAGGTTCACAATTTTACGCTGAGCAACCTCATACTCATTTACTTCCGAACTGATATTCATAACGTTCAGTTTTAAGTATGCATCGTAATTTCCTTTAAAACTGTGTGCCTTGCCATCGCGAATTTCAATAATCCGATCGACACTGCGAAGCACATCACGGTCGTGAGTAATAACAACCACCGCCTCTTGAGCCGCGTTTAACCAAGCGATGAATGATGCTTTAGCGACAAAATCCATATGATTGGTTGGCTCGTCTATCAGGGCAATGTCGGCCCGTGAACGCTGGATCTTCACAAGTTCCACCAGACGTTTTTGCCCACCTGAAAGCTCGCCAATTTTTTTATGAATCACCTCGCTACTCATTTGGTAATCGCTCAGAATCTTCTCGACATCGTTTTCAACACCGTAGTAGCCAAGATCACCGAAACGTTCTAGCGCATCGCTGTAAGTTTGCATTTTATGCGTGCTTTCACTCATATGTTCGGGATAGGTTTCAATGATGTGTTTCAGTTTTGTATACTCTGGCAAATCCGCCAGAATGTACTCTAAAACATGCGTACCTTCAAAACCGTGATGTTCTTGGCGGCTAAAAACTAGCGAAGCACCCTTCCGTAACGATATGGCGCCATCAAAATCGGTATCTTGCCCTGTAATGAGGTTAAATAATGTCGATTTACCCGTGCCATTGCGCCCAATCAAGCCGATTTTTTCACCAGCTTGTATTTTTATCTCCAAATTTTTGTAGAGCTCTTTGGCACCGAAGCCTTTAGATGCCACTCTTATCTGTGCAATCATACAATCCTGTTCTTGTGCACTCTGCCAAACTTTAGCAAAGATGCCCTTTATACGCTCAGTGTAACAGATGTGATATACTAGTGTCACCAAGCTATATTTTGCGGTGGCGGCAAAATCTCTAGCATAACTCAAAATCTAAGTGCCAGGAGGTATGCATGTACAAACGAAGACTAACAGTTCGTGGCGTTATTATTGATGGCAAAAAAGTGTTCGCGCAGCAATTGAAAAAGACAGTTGCGAAAGGTGGTGATTGGTGGTGCACCCCTGGTGGAGGCGTTGATGACGGCGAAAGTCTGCACGATGCCCTACACCGCGAGATGATTGAGGAAACGGGCGTGAAACCAGTAATTGGCGAGCTCCTTTTTGTGCAGCAATATACCGAAAGTGATCAATCAGAGCAGCTGGAGTTTTTCTTCCATATTACGAACGCTGGCGATTACCACAAGGTTGATCTCAGCAAAACGACACATGGAGATATCGAAATAGCCAATTATGGCTTCATTGACCCAAAAAAAGCCAATCTACTCCCTGCAGAGCTGCAAGAGATCGATATCGCGAACCACATTAGCAGCAACACACAAGTATTATTCTTCACCCATCTATAAGTATCTGAGAAATATTACAGATATACCTGGTTATGCGTACCGACGTCAAGAAAAATAATCTGAGTTTCTGTTTCCTCGTAAATCACACGGATATCCGGAGTTATCGAAAATGCACGTTTGCCGGATAGATTGCCGGTAAGCGCATGGTCGTTAAGTGGGTAGCCCTTTGCCTCTTGAAGAAACAGCTCATACCGTTGGTCGAAAGCGTGAGTTAACTTCCGATTTTGCGTAATTCGTTTTTTGTAGTGTTTGAGAAATCTTTTACTAAATCTAACTGGCTTCTTCATCGAGATCTTCATCCTTCAAATTATGAAGGTAATCAAGTGCCTCTCTAGCCGTATGAAACGGTTGTGAAACGCCGATGCCCCTCTTTGCTTCTTCTGCTGCCTTATTGAGCCGCGCCGCCGCCTCTGGCGAAGCTTGACCCCAATCATCGTCAAAATCAATTTCCCGGCCATCAGCCTTCGCCTTGGCCCACACACGGATATATGCCTGAATGGAATCAAAGCCTAAGCTCTTCACATAAACCTCAAACCGATCACGCACATCCGCCTCAATCGGCACCTGAATTTTAACCATATTCGATGTTTTACTCATACCAAAATGGTATCAAAACAGTATAATTATGTCAATTTGATCCTCGAAAGCCATACACGATCGTTGTGGTGTCACCGGGTGCAAAAGATCCATTTGGTTGCCGGTCGTAATTCTGTTTTTCAGCAACCACAACGCCACTGCCACCATTGGGCATCTCGTAAACGCTGGGTGTTTCCTGGACTGCGGAGCCACCGACTTTATACTTCTGCGGGTTTGCTGGGTCAAACAATCGTTTTTCACCTTGTGCATTGACTACTGTCAAGAACGCATGGGCAGATTTGTCTACTAGCTCTGACCCATTTCCTGTGGCTCGACCTATGACACCAGCATGAAATGTAGATGGCACCCCGATAAGATGGAGTACATTATGGGCTACGGCAGCCCTCTCAGAACACATCGGCGCATCTTTCAAATCAGCAATTGAGAGGGGGCCAAACTCGCCAGTCGCACGCGCCAAAATGCGACTACGTGCTTTTGCCCTATCTTTTGTAGGCAGTCCGTTAAAGTACCTCGTCTGCTCTATCTGTGCAGTGTGTACGGCCGCGCTGAAAAACGCACGCTCTGGTTCGATGCCGCCACCCTCAACAAACTGGCGATACAATCTCCGCATAGTAGGAAGAGCGTGTTCATAGATAGACTCGTCGTCAATTCTATATTGTCCGCCCTCATTTGTCGGAGAAATAACCGTGGTTTCTAAGATAAAATCATTCGTACCACCAGCCGAATCAACAACTTGTTCCAACGGACTCCGCAGTTCGCGTAGCCTCTGCTCAAGATACTGTGGTGCCAGCTGATCAAATAAATGATCGGGAAGCGCTAGTAAGGGTACCAGTCGCTCCACAGCGCCAGCAAACTGCGCTTCAGAACTTACAGTATTATCTGAAGGATCTACGACACGAACATCGCCTTGAAAGACTGGTCTATGTATTACTTTTTCGGTCATGATACACTTCTTTTTATTTTTATTTACTTCATCATTTAAAGTATAGCAGATTTAGTATAAATAGTCAAATGCTTTGAACATCACTAATCTGGTGATTGCCGATTCTGGTGCGGCGGAGTTTGGTGCAGTAGGCGCCGGTTTTGAGGGTTTTGCCGATATCTTCTACCAAGGAACGGATGTAGGTGCCGCTACTGACATCGCAAATACATTTGAGATATGGGTATTCGTAGCTTACTAGTTGCAATCTGCTGATTGTCACCTTTCGGGATGGAATCTCGAAACTCTTACCCTCTCGGGCCAGTTTATAGGCCCGTTTGCCGTTAATTTTGATCGCAGAATAGGCCGGTGGGGTTTGGGTGATTTCGCCGGTGAACTGGATGAGAGCTTGCTCTACAGCGGCTTTGCTTGGAATTAGGCCAGATCCTTCCGCAAACTCAGGATGACTATCCGAGGATACTGATTTTTGAAGAGGAGTTGACTCGCTTTGCTCAGGATTTTCTACTGGATCCCGAATCAAGTCCGGGATGACAGGATCGTCAGACCTTCCGTTTTCCATATTCCATATTCCATATTCCAAAATCTCGCCTTCTGGGTCGCCCGTGCTACTCACCTCACCCAACTTCGCGGTGAACTCGTAGGTTTTATCTAGCTTTAAATACGATGAGGCACCTTTGCAGGCGTCACCAAGCAAGATAATTAAAAGGCCGGTGGCAAATGGATCAAGCGTGCCAGCGTGTCCCACGCGGAGCTGCTTTTTGGTCGGCTTCCGACCTCTTGCCGTATACTCGGTACGGATTTTACCTCGAATTTTGGCAACAACATCAAAACTCGTCCATCCGGCTGGTTTATCAATCAATATTACATCTTTCATTATCTGTTAGTATACTAGATATGATGAAGAAAATATTATTTGGCATTTTTGCGCATCCAGATGACGAAGCATTTGGGCCATCGGCCTCCTTGTATCACGCAGCTCAGAGCGGTACAGATGTGCATCTTATTTTGTTAACAGATGGCGAAAACGGGAATAATCCCGATGAAGTGAGCGACCTCGCTCAAGTGCGGCTCAAAGAGTGGGAAGAAAGCGGTGCGCTTATTGGCGTGAAGAGTCAGCACGCCCTGCATTACCCTGATGGTGGTATCAACAATAATTTATATTTGGAGATTGCGGAAAAAATCCTAACTACCGTGCGTAAGGTTTTGAAAACATACAACTCTGAGGTAACGATAGATTTTATGACCTACGAACAAGGTGGTATTACCGGGCATCTCGATCATATTGCCGCCAGCTACATCACAACTTTTGTCTACTTGAAATTACGTGACAATCAGAGCCCACGCCACCACATTCAAACACTCAAGTATTATTGTCTCCCGCAGTGTATTGCGCCAGAAGCAACTACAGGCTGGCTCTACATGACATGCGGCAAGGCTGATGCACACTGCGATGAGATTTTTGATTACACCGAACTACAAGAGGTGAAGCTGAGCATCATGAAGGCTCACTACTCGCAGCGTGATGATATGCGCATGATTCTCGATCAGCAACATGCAACCGAAAACCCTTGCCGCCACAAAGATCACTTCTGCTATTTTAAGCCTTAATTTGTGATTGGTAGTTGTGGTTGGGGGTTCGTTAGCTGCGGTTCAGAGTTTAGTATTTTGCTGGTCGCCTTGGTGAAGATAGAAGCAAGGGAGGGTTTTTCTAAGCTCTGAGATCCAAGAACTCATATCTACTGTCTATTTGCTGCTATCTGTTATCTGCCTACTGCGGTGGCACCGGAGGTAAACCCGAACCATTCGGATTATTCAGTGGTGATTGCCCCTGAAGCTCGCGGTTACGATCTACCGCTTGCTCGTAATCGGCAACCTTTGTCTCAATCTTTGCCTGGCGATCCGCTTCTGTCTGACCTTGCTGCGCACTCAGATCGTTACCTGCTTGTGTCCACGAGTTCTGCGTTTGGGGCATGTTTTGCATAAATTCTGGATTTGTCTGTGGCTGAAAACCAGCTACCGGATCAGTTACCGGCTGACTCCCTGGGAGCGGTGGTAACGGAGGAAGACCTTGTGGATCTGCACCAGCGCCTGGAAGCGGTGGCAGTGGTGGTAATCCTGCCGTATGATCTTGCGGCGGTAGAGGTGGTGTTATGGGTGGTGCAAACGAGGTTGCAGGAGCAGGTGCTGGATCAAGCGGCTGCGTGCTGAAACCACCTGCTGGAGCTGGAAATTGAATTGGTTCTGGCTGAAATGAAGGGGCTGTATCTGTAACCGGTGTCGAGAGGGTTTCAGAGACGGCAAGCTCAGGGGCTGGCGATACAACAGGCGTTTGCGAGGTAGCATCGACGGAAGCTAGCTCTGGAAGCGGGGTACTCCCTATAGATTCAAGTCGCTTATGTGGCGGGTCAACAGCTGCATCTTCAACCGCCTTCCTGGCTGCTTCGATTGCCTCATCTGAACCAATAACGCCGTCATTGGCATGTTCTAGTGTTGGAGGAACATCAGATTCTCCAGTATTCGCACCTGCGGACTGCTCATCATTCACTTGGGTTGCGTTCAGTGTTCCACCAAATTGCGGTGGCGTTAGTGCGTCGCGAGCTGGTGGTGGTGTAATACTTGGCAGGCCACTCGGAGCTGGTGGTTCGGCCACGGGAGCTTCTGGAGTCGGGGCTTCGGCTGGAGGTGTCGGTAAGACTGCCGGAGCAGGCACAGCGATTGGCTCAGATGTCTTCGCCTCTGGTTTAGGCGTGTCGGCCACCTTTTCTTGCCTTGCCGGTGCTGCAGGAGCTTTTTTATCGAGGGCCAGCTTCAGGCTCACATCAGTCTGCGGTGAGTTATTATTCTGCTTATTGCTAGTTGGTTGCGGTTGGCCCTTTGTCTTCTGGTTCTGCTGGCTGTTATTCTGAGAATTTTTACCAGGTTGGTTGTTTTTGCCGCCTCTTCTGTTCTCGCGACCATCTTTTTTAGAATTTTTCTGCTCGTTATGTTCAAGTACCATTTCGCCACTATCATCTTGCGGCTGATCTTTAGGTTTATTCCGAATCGTTTCGCTCAGAACACCCTCTTGACGCAAATTGCTGGCTATGAGCTGCTGATTTGCACCCGCAGCCATTAGCTGAGCGGCAAGTGTCATCACCTTGGGACTTGTTTTTTCGTTCGAGAAGCGGCTCGTTTCGGCAACAATGCCTGTTAAGAATGCCGTGGCAGATTGCGCATCGAGTAATTGCGTATCAAGCTGATCTGTTAAAGTCAGGAGCATTTCTGCCACAGAGCTGGCCTCTCCATCGTTCCAGTTAACGGTGCCCAGGTTACTTTTTTGAATTCCGGCGTTAATAGAAACTACTGTTGCATCGTGCAAAATGCGGCCATGCGCGGTAATGGCTTTGTCGAGTTCATCGCGGTTCAGCGCACCGAGTGCAATAACAACATCAACGTTAAAATCACCCTGACTAAACTGGAGATCTCTTTGCGTAATCACCGTTTTGTATGGGGTGATAAAGATCTTCACTACTTCATCTTCTACCTTGTAACGAAGCTTGTCGGCTTTTTCTTTATCGAGTGCAATAATGAAGTCGCGGAGACTATCCACGGTGTCTTCAAAGGTTTTTTCCGGGTCCAAAAACTCCATCGCAGCCGGAATTTTACCGCTAAATACCGCTGTTGTGTGTTTACCAATTTTACCCAGCACAACCGTAAGGCCGAGTGCTGAGGCTAGCTCGTCAACCGAAGGGTTGCTCCCTACTGTTACGAGCATATTTTTACCGTTATTAATGGCTGTGACTATCTGTGAAACAAGGTTCTCGACTGGTTCGGCTGGTGTGGGTTGCTGTTGCTGATCTGCTAGAGGCTGCTGAACTTGTTGGGGCTGCTCAGGTGCCACTGGCTCAGCCGGCAGCGGCGGAAGACTTGGTAGTGCTGGTATCTGTGGTTGTGTACCGTCGGGAACTTGTGAAACAGGCGTTTGTGGATCCATTTTTGTTACCTATTTTTGATTTTAGCTTTTATACATAAACAGTATAGGATTTTAGCTACAATGTCAATAGATAATGTAGATCTTAGTTCTTGGATCTTTACAATCACCTCTGTTTACGGTATACTCTTCTCTTGACTATAAAGAAATGTTAAATTTACTTAGGAGAAATATCTAGATGCCAATTATCAAATCTGCAAAAAAGCGCATGAAGCAAACCGCGGTTCGACGCGTTCGCAACCAAGCGACAAAACGAAGTCTTCGTGGTGAAATGAAAGCTTTAGCGGCTGCCATTGAAGCCAAGGACGGTAAAAAAGCTGTTGAAGCTTTGAAAAAGGTTCAGAGTAATCTTGATAAAACCGTAAAGAAGAATATCTTGAAGAAGAACACCGCTGCCCGAAAGCTCGCCCGCCTTTCAGAACAAGTAAAAGCCCTCGGTGCAAAGCCAGCTACGGCAACCAAGGCCAAAGCAGCTCCGAAAACAGCAAAACCAGCAGAGAAGAAAGCTCCTGCAAAGAAGCCTGCAGCCAAAAAACCAGCTGCTAAAAAGTAGTTTTTAAGACACTCCGCTTGCGTCGGCCAAGCAATATCGCCGCCATGGCAACCTGTAGCACAACAGAGGCAACCGGGAGTAACAGCAAATCAGTACGAAGTGCGCCAACCGACACTGCCGCAAGTAGCGAACTCACTGCTCCAAATATATACGCTGAGAGTGTTTCTGATTCAGGATCAAGCCAAGCCTTCTTAAGCGCGGGCAAGAAACAGACCACACCCACCAGCAGATTAGCTACGATGCTGATAAGCGGCTCTTTGAGGATGATCCACAAACAAACTCCGAGGAGCGAGAAAACAATTGCGAAGATATCAAGCCTTGCCTTACCACCAACCCCGAAACGAAACGAGCTAAGAAATATCAATCCTGTGACCATAACCGCTGCGCCAAAAAGCCACAGTGAGTTACGCGCTCCACTTGCATATTGATTCAAAAATCCAACGGTATTGAGCAGAAACACGACACCCCACGTAACCCTATGGGGCTTTGTCTTACCTTTAAATGTATCGAGAATATATGGAATATCACCAACGATGAAAACAATTGAACTCAATATGCCAATAAGCTGGAGATTCATGCTCATTTAGTTACACTATGCTGCTACTTTTTTGATGTTCTAGCGAAACGGAAGTAGCCAAGGCTTACCACTATGGCAACAGCAACGGTCGCAGCTACAAAGCTGTAGATGTTATTTTGAGAAAAGGCACCACGTCCTACGCTATAGATGAGCACAAGCAAGCCACCAAGCATAACGCCATCGGCAATTGCTCGAACTTTTTTGGTTAACGTCAGGCTGATGGCAACGAGTACTACCGAGCTAACCAAGGCTGCGATTGAAACGTTTCTGCTATAGTGCCTCTCTTTGCCTTGATATACCTCAAAGCTCGCATCGTATTCCTTCTGGGCGGCTTCCTCCTGTTCGGTCATCTTTTCTCCGTAAATATGAGGATATTCTGGAAACTTTGGTGCCTGATAAAATGCATTAATCCCAAGCCCAACAAAAAGTGCAATTACTACACCAAGGAACACTGTATATACAAACGTTATGAGTTTATTTTCATCCTTCATGGAATCTCCTTTATTTCAAACTCAGCATAACACAAGTGCTACGAAATTTTTGCAATAACAAGCTCGAGCGACCTCCAGGGATCAACTGCCGATGTTTTAAGCTGTATATCCGCTGCGGCCACAACTTCAATAATAGTACGTATCTTTGAACGACTGAGCTGCTTGGCAAGGCTTCGCGTTTTTTGCACCACAAAAGGGTTCAGCTTAGCATCTTTTGCAACCTGAGAATCCGGAACGCCTTCAGCACTCGCCACCACCGCTATAATATGCGTTTGCCAGATGAGCATATTCACTAGCTGAAACGGGTCTTCGTGTGCTCGCTCCATTTCACTTAGCAAGTGTAGCGCCTGTTGAGTTTGGCTGCTAAACGCAAGCCCTAACAGCTGGAAAACGGTTTGCTGTAGAGTTTTTTCCACCAATAGCTCTATCGATTGTTGTGTGATGTTCGAATCGTAGGCAATGAGCTTCTCAAGTTCATTCTTCAACCGCAACTGATCACTGTCTACATAATTTGCAAGATACCGCGCAGTAGAGCTATCAATGGTCCCGCCTTCTTTGGCAACATGCTCCTGCACCCACCGCACAGTTGTTGCCTCGTCTGGTTCTGAAAATTCCTCGATTGCAGCATGTTTTTTGAGTGCTTTGTAAAATGCAGTTCGTTTATCAAGCTGGTTTTCTACCAAAACTACCTGGATTTCAGCAGGGATCGAACCGACCATCTGTGCAAACCGCTCTGCCGCCAGTTTGTTTTGAGAAAAGTTAGTGATGATCACCAGACGGTTCGTGGCAAATAGTGTGGCTCCGGTCAGCAACGAAGCCAACTGGCCCGGCTCAATCTGTTCACCAGACAGTGCCTCAATACCCTCTGAACCATGCTCGGAAACAAAGCTGCCGCGGATTTCAGCAAGCCTTTGCTGCAACAAATACCGATTAGCTCCAAACAAGACTAACGTCACCTTAAAATGCCTTTCTTAAGATCAACTATCACCATTGATCCATCGGTAAAAAAACTGTCTCCACCGCCATTACGATGCGAATACCTGGGGAAGAATCCTTCGATCTTTTGCACTTGCCTTGTTCGATGTACCTTCTTTATTGTGTGTACTACAAAATCGCGCTCAGCGTCAACATCGCCGTCAATGCTGTGCGTAATCTGCAGCGTAAATCGCGAAAAGCCCACTGCATCATCGTAGGTGGCTGCCGCAACCCAATCGACATTGTGGCCGCCCGGCAGGTAGGTATCTTTCGGCACCCGCCAGAACCGCACGTGATGACGTTTTGCTGGGTTGCCATCAACTTCTTTTTGAAACGCTAAATCTTGTTTTTTACCAAACACGTATAAATCACTCACAGGTGCGTTTTCATAGCTTTGCTTAAGAAGTGTTGCACGTATGGTGTTTAAAGCCGTTTTTATAGTTATTGGATCAGCCAGATCCCAGCCAGCCTTATGCATGGTTTTCAGAAGTGTCTTTTCAGTACCTCTCAGCGCAAGATTAAC
Organism: uncultured Candidatus Saccharibacteria bacterium; assembly: GCA_964643895.1. Taxonomy (GTDB): domain Bacteria; phylum Patescibacteriota; class Saccharimonadia; order Saccharimonadales; family UBA7683; genus UBA7683. Next base: position 40,041 of record CAZXUE010000004.1, on the reverse strand, counting down.
AGGGTCTGCAAGTAGCCCATCGGCCGTTCGAGCTCGCCCGATAAAGTAATCTGGTACGTAAATACGACTTAAAAAACGATGTACACGTGGTAGCAAAATATACGATGTCACCAACCATAGCAACAATAAACTTATGAGTATATGCTTATCCGTACGGAGATTATTGATGGCAATATAATACGCTGTGGCAACAAAAAGTATGCCGCCGAGTAAAATCCCGGCGCGTTTCAATGGCACCACCAGCCGCCACGATTGTCGCATGTACTGCGCTACACTCTTGATAGAACTCTGCACTTTCGCTCCTTATTAGGAACCATTATAGCGGCTTATCTGTTTTCAGAAAATGATACACGATTTTGAGAGAACATCGTGGTGATGGCTTGACCATCTTTAATGTTGCCTTCGATGATCTCAAGCGCCAGCGGATCGAGTAAGTCAGTTTGGATGAGACGCTTGAGTGGGCGGGCGCCGTAATTTGGATTGTAACCAACTTCGGCCAGGTGCTCTTTAACGCTTTCATCAATGGTGAGCGTAATATTTTTACTCGTTTTGAGGTGTTTGATCACACGCGCTAATTGCACACCGACAATTTTATTCATTAGGGCTTCACTAAGCCGCTCGAATACCACAATGTCATCAATACGATTAAGGAATTCGGGGCGGAAGTGCGCACGCAAACGATCCTGGAGCTGCGACCCGAGTGCTTCATCGTCTTCGGGCTTGGCATCGAGTATAAGATCAGAGCCGAGATTACTGGTCATAATGATCACCGTGTTGGTGAAATTGACCGTTCGGCCTTGCCCATCAGTCAGGCGGCCATCGTCTAAAATCTGTAACAGCGCATTGAAGACATCCGGATGTGCTTTTTCAACTTCGTCAAACAACACCACAGCATACGGGCGGCGGCGCACGGCCTCAGTGAGCTGGCCGCCTTGCTCGTAACCAACGTAACCTGGAGGCGAGCCGATCAAGCGGGCTACGGCATGCTGTTCCATATATTCGCTCATGTCGATTCGCACCATGGCATCTTCATCGTCAAACAGCTGCTCGGCCAAGGCTTTGGCGGTTTCGGTTTTACCAACACCAGTAGGGCCCAAGAACAGGAACGAACCGATCGGCCGGCCTTCATCAGAGATGCCGGCTCGTGAACGGCGAATAGCGTTAGCCACTGCGGTAATAGCCCGGTCCTGGCCGATCACCCGCTTTTCAAGCTCTTTTTCTAAAGAAACCAGTTTTTGAGATTCGCTTTCCAGCAGACGAGAAACCGGGATGCCAGTCCAGCGCGCCACCACGCGGGCAATATCTTCGCTGGTAACCTCTTCCTTCAAAAGCCGCTTGTCGCCGTCGAGTTCTGCGAGCTCTGTCTTAGCTTTTTGAATGGCTTTTTCGGCCTCGGGAATTTTGGCGTATTGCAACTCGCCGGCTCTCGCCAAATCATTTTCACGTTGTGCCGCTTCCAGCTCAGACTTATATTGGTCTAACTGCTCGCTCGCCGTATTAAGATTTTCAATCAGCTGCTTCTCTTTTTGCCATTGCATCTCCAGGCCGCTGGAAGACTCCTTGAGATCAGCCAGTTGCTGCTCCAGCTCTTTTTTGCGTAATTTAGCGCTCTCGGACTTATCTTTTTTCAACGTCGTCAGCTCAATTTCCAGTTGCATTTGGCGTCGCTTAGCCCGATCCAGTTCTGTTGGCATACTCTCGATTTCAATCTTGAGTGCCGAAGTTGCCTCATCTATTAAATCAACTGCTTTATCGGGCAGAAATCGATCGGCAATATAGCGATCACTGAGGCGCGCCGCTGCAATTAAAGCATCATCCGTAATCTTTACTCCGTGATGGATTTCGTACTTTTCTTGGAGACCTCGTAAAATCGCGATGCTATCCTCCACACTCGGCTCATCCACATACACCGGCTGGAACCGGCGCTCGAGGGCCGCGTCCTTCTCCACATACTGACGATATTCATCAAGTGTTGTCGCACCAATCAGATGCATTTTGCCGCGTGCCAAACTTGGCTTGATCATATTGCCAGCGTCCACCGCACCTTCAGATTTACCGGCGCCAACAATGGTATGGAGTTCGTCTACAAACAGAATAATTTGACCGTCCGATTTTTCAACCTCATCAATTACTGCTTTAAAGCGCTCTTCAAATTCGCCGCGATACTTGGCACCAGCCAGCAAGCTGCCAATACTCAGTTCAATCAGCTTTTTGTTTTTGAGTGAACTTGGCACATCGCCGTTTACAATCCGCTGCGCCAAGCCTTCGACAATCGCTGTTTTACCAACACCCGGCTCGCCAATCAGCACCGGATTATTCTTGGTACGGCGTGAAAGCACCTGCATCACCCGGCGAATTTCCTCATCGCGGCCAATCACCGGATCGAGCTTGCCAGCTTTTGCAGCTTCGGTAAAATCCTGCCCATATTTCTCCAGAACATTTTGCTTGTTTTCAGGAGTTTGATCCATAACCTTTTGCCCTCCTCTTACCGTTTCAACATTATTTTTAAGATCATTATAGTCAAGGTTAATCAATTTTTGTTCGGCAGCTGCCAGCAGGACATGTTCAGTGCTAACGTGCGTATCACCAAGTTCTTTCGCCTCTTTTTCAGCTCGTTCAATCAGTTTAATAAACTCTCGACTTGGTCGAATATCAACACTCGAAACTTCATTACTGCTTTTGGCTGCTGTAGCCAGGTCACTACCTATAGTCCGCACAATTTCATCGCGCACTCCAGTTTGGTCAATTAAAATATTGAATGTCGTATCTGCCTGCTCAAGCAGCGCTTTCAGCAGATGCCACGGTGAAAGTTCCACATTCTGACCCTCACGAGCCAGCTCCACCGCCCTTTGCAGCGCTTCAATCATCTTGTGGGTTAGCGAATCCGTATTCATAACCACAATTATATAAAATTAGCACTCACCATGCAAGAGTGCTAATTTACTCTAAAAGCTCCTCATTAGAGTATCTGACACTTTGGGCAGAGGTGGGTACCGCGGCCGGCTACGCGGGTTTTAATGATTTCAGTGCCGCATCGTTTACAAGGAGTGCCCTCTTTTCTGAACACGCGAGCGAAGGAGATGTAGCTCCCCTTTTTACCTTCGGCATTAACGTAATTTTTATCGGTTGAGCCACCTTTCTCGATCGAGAGCTCTAATACATAACGCAGTTCAGTGAACAACATTTTTAATTTCTTTTCTGGCACATCCTTCACTCTGGTGGCGGGGTGAATTTTAGCTCCCCACAATCCTTCATCTGCATAAATATTTCCGATACCAGCAAGCACAGTCTGATCTAAAATCGCAGCCTTAATAGTGGTATTCTTACGCCGTTGCAATCTCAGAATAAACTCTTGGTCGGTAAAACTATCTTCCAGTGGCTCTGGGCCCATCTTCTTCATAAAATCAATATTTGGTACTTCAATAGTCGGATACAATTTCACCCAGCCAAACTTTCGCTGATCGTTAAAGAATAATCTTGCACCTTTATCAAGCTCAAAAATCACTCGTGTTGAACGATCTGGCAGTTCACCAACCAACGAATCATTTGGGTGCCCAGCCCCAAATACAGCCTCTCCCCTGTAGACAATCTGTCCTGTCATTTTTAAGTGAATGACCAGCGTGTACTCCGTGGAAAGATCAATTAATAACACCTTCGCACGCCGGCGAATAGTGGTTACAACCGCACCAACAAGAAACTCCTCTACATCAGCTTGAGCGTTTGGAAAGCTCTTTTCGGTATCAGAAGAAACACCAACAATCTTATGACCAATCAATAGGCTCTGCAAACCGCGTCGAACCGTTTCAACTTCAGGAAGTTCCGGCATGTAGCTTATTATACGCTAAGCAGTCCGTGACATAAGATGCACCGGCACCAAGCCCTCGCCTGCAGCAATAGCAGCCGCAACAACCCAATCGCCGCCGAATCCTTCATTGCGACGTCCGCGTAAGAAACCTTCTTGTTGCTGTTGTTGCTCCTGCTGCTGATAGCCGCCCCTGGGCACAACTTGCGCCTCTTCCTCATCCAACCCCGTAGCGTCAGCTAGCGCTGCTGCGCCCTCACCGACAACAGTTATCTCATTACCAAGAACCTCAATGCGTGCCATCTAGACCCTTTTTGTTTTAAAGTTGATATACCTCACCTTCTAGTGAAACCCTTATGCATTTAGAACGCAACCGTTCGTTGTGAAAAAGAAACAGATCAGGAAGCTCATTTTATAATTCATATCTGTTAATGATAGTTGTGGTGATAAAAATCACAAGACGCCAAGGGCCTTTAAATCAGTGCGCGTTTGCTCAACGTTTGTGTACACAAAAGCTTGCATACCCACGGCTTGAGCTCCAACTACGTTCACTTCACGATCGTCAATAAACACGCAGGCCTCTGCTGGTAACTCAAGCTCGGCAAGATGCTTAAGGTATATTGCCGCTTCTGGCTTGATAGCACCCGCGTGATACGAAAGTGTTACCACATCAAATAGATCAACATACTCTTGAGGTAAAAAATTATTAAGTTCATCGCCAACATTCGAGATCATTCCTAGCTTATAACCAACTCTCTTTAGCTCTTGGGCGTAGGTAAATAACGCCACATTTGGGTGATGATTGGTTGTAATCATCTCGTGAGCGACCTTTCTTGAGGCGTTGGTTAACGCGCAAACCGTGTCCAGAAAGTATTCATAAGAAACCAGCCCACGGTCTGCTTGATGATTGATATAACGTAGCTCCTCGGCTATCTCTTCTGTACCATACTGGCGACAAAAAGCTAGCCAGCCATCTTCAGTAAACACCCCAAAACAATCAAAAATAACAGCTTGTATCACCTTATCAGTCTAACAAAGGTTTCCCTAATTTTGCTGTAAACCCACGAGAAAACAACAAAACCAACATAAATTTGTTGCTGAACCAAAAGAAATCCTAAAGCTACCACCGTTGCCAGAATACCAGCGCAGCTTATGCAGCCTGCTCAGCCGGCTAGATCGTAAGGGGGTCGACACTCTAATACCGTTGCTAGTGAATATTCAGGCGAGCACAGAACATCTGTATTAGGATGCATGAATGCTATTGTTGAGACCCTATCAGTTTCAGAGATTGAGCCAGCGAATGCGGAAACCACCTCTTGCCCCGCCTCAGGCCTAAAACCAGCGTGATAGCACCCGGGCAACTCAGCAATCGGAAGTCTCAATCTATCTGGCAAGTTCTTTGTACCCACCCCTAAAAAGAAAGCGGCTGCGGTGTCATGGTCATTGACTATTGGAGCAAGCTGAGACCGTATCTCTGCGACAGCCAAACGACGCTCCTGCGAATCGCCATCAATCATTAATGCCTGCGGATACGGTGCGGCATGGAACCAGCCACCGTGCGTCTCATACAAATGGAGTGTTGCTACCGATTGATCAGCATGACCAGCAACTGGCTCTGCCCCACTCTCCAAACTAAGTGATCCAAGATACTTAACGGTACGTATTAACACAACTCTTTTGTTGATATCTGGGTGAAAGATCACTTCTGCCAGATCATTCGCTCCTAGCTGAGCTAAGGTTGCCCTGGTAGTGGTCTCCACGGTTTGCAACATCACACCGAGCGGTTCCCACAGCGCCCTCAACTCTGCTGGTTGATTTCTTTCCGGAATTGCGGCTGCAGCTTTTTGACGACTTAAATAGCCAGCGTGAAGCCAAAGTTTTTTATCTCTAGAATTTAAAGCTTCAGAAACAGTAAAAAACGTAGGGTTTACTCTTCCTTCAAACTCAACAAGACTGAAAGTTAACGCATCATGAATACTGGCATCGCCTTGGGCTAGATCAATAACCGCTTTAGCTGCGCCGGTATAGGCTGCTCGGTCGGCTTCACCCATTGAAAAGTCGACTTCACAGTACCCTTTTTCAGCTAAGTCACTCCTGAAGCTCATAGTGCCACTAAACCACACCTATCAATCAGAAGCAATCATGAGCAGTATTATAAACCACCCCAGGTTTTACCGTCTTTGACAATCACGACCTTCACCCCAACAAAAAAAGTCTTTATCGTGCTAGAATTTTAGCAGAATAAACATTTGCACGTACAGCATTGATTGGCCAAAGAACTGTAATTTCCAAAAGCCCTTTTTTGGCGGATAGCGAACAAAAACGCACGCTCCCAGCAGTAGGCTACAGAGTGCAAGATTTATAATCTTAAGTACTTCTGGTGCTTGAGAAAGTGATCCAGCAACCATAACCAAAATTATCAAAGAAATCGACATCAACCCGGCAAAAACAGTATGCAGCTTATCCGTTCTACCTTTTGCGGGCAAAAGAGCCTGCAGCCACTCCGATACAACCGCCACTACTCCGATGAGAGTTAGCCCGAGATAACCAAAACCAAACTCGGAATAAATAAACAACGTGAGCAGTATACCAGCCAGCAAGTGGACCAGCATGTAGCCTCCGAGGGTAAATCTATTTTTTACAGAATGGTAGCTAAGCGAAGCAGGAGAGACATCTCTTTGATCTAACACAAGCCAACCGTGATAAAGATTAACCAGCACAAATGAAGCAAAGAGATACGACATCACCTATAGCTCACCCCAGGTTTTGCCGGATTTTACGTCTACTTTCAGTTTTACGGGAAGTTTGGTGTAGATGTTTTCCATGGTTTTAACCAGAAGCTTTTCTACTTCTTTTACCTGAGCTTCTCTGCATTCAACAATGATCGAATCGTGAATTTGCAGGAGCTGCGCGGCATCTTTTGGTAACTCTTTATCAACTTTAATCATGGCTAGCTTCATTAAATCTGCCTCTGTGCCCTGAATTGGCATGTTCATGGCAGCACGTTCTGCTGCGGAGCGAACAACAAAATTACTCGATTTGACATCTGGCATCGGCCGCCGCCGACCAAACAGTGTTTCGACATAGCCTTTTTTGTTGGCCGTCTCAATCAACCCGGCTGTGTAATCAAAAAGCGGCTTTCGCAGTTCTTTATAACGAGTAAGAAAATCTTTGGCTTCGTTTAAATTCATACCAGTAGCCACACTCAAGCCATGGGTACTCATACCATATAAAATGCCGAAGTTAATTACCTTGGCATGTCTACGTTGGTCTGGCGTTACCTCATGCGGCTTGATGCCATACACCTGCGCGGCGGTGGCGGTGTGAATGTCGGCATCTTGATTAAAGAGCTCTATGAGTTCCTCATCTCCAGCCAGGGCAGCGGCTAAGCGCAGCTCAAACTGGCTGTAATCTGCACTTACCAGCACATTGCCCTCGCCTGCTCCAAACGCTTCGCGAATTTTTTTACCAATTTCAGTACGCACCGGAATGTTTTGTAAGTTTGGTTCAGCGGATGAAAGCCGGCCAGTTTGTGCAATGGTCAGACGAAAATCGGTGTGCAGCCGTGAATGTGCATCTACCATTTTCGGCAAGGCATCAACGTAGGTTGATTTTAGCTTGGTGTACTCGCGGTACTGCGTAATCAAATTAATAATGGGGTGGGTCCAGCGCAGTTTATCAAGTTCATTAGCTGCTGTAGAATAGCCGGTCTTACCTTTTTTCACGCCTTGGGTTGGCAGTTTCAGATCTTCAAACAGCACTTTGGCGAGCTGTGATGGCGAGCTGATATTGAACTCCTGGTTGGCATGCCCATACACCTCCTGCTCGATATCAGAAATGATGCCTTCAAACTCTTTGCTCATCTTGGCCAAGTATGGGCAATCGAGCTCAATACCGACCACTTCCATACGAGCCAAAACTGAAATTATTGGCCATTCAATTTTATCGGCCAGTTTTATTAGATCTGTCAGTTCACTCATTTGCTCGCTCTGTCGACTTGCCAGATGTGAAATAACGGCACTCAGCGTGGCGGCCTTGGTGATTAATTCCTGTAAGTCAATAGTATCGAGTTCGGTTTCCACACCCAGATCTCGTGCTGCCATGTCAGTTAAACTGGTTTCTCGCTGAAGGCTGTTGATTAAAAAGCCACCGATGAGCGTATCGTGAGCAATCGATGGTAGCTCCACCCCTTGAATAAGCAGCATTTTGAACACATGCTTAAGATCATGGCCAATGACACTTTTTGGCTGAAAGTGTTTAAGAACACCGGGTAAGTCATCGCCAAGCCGCGTAGCATCGAGCACAAAAACCGTTTTTTCATGTGCCACAATAAAGAGTTGCGGCTGGCTGCCAAGTGCATCACTTGAGCGACCATAGAGCACAACCTCTGTTTTACCGTTCAGCGCCGCTAACTTCTCAGCATCCGAGATTGAGGTAATATGCTGCACAGTGCCCAATTTCAGATCAGAGAAACCGCTTGCCACCTGCTCTTCCTCGCCGTCATCATGATTTTGCATATGATCCGGCAGGTTGCGCAGCAGGCTTCTGAATTCGAACTTTTTAAGAAGAACTTTTAGTTTAGCAGTATCGAGATCATTCACATCCATATCCGGAAGATCAAGCTCAACTGGTGCATCGTCATAGAGCTCGGCCACTTCTTTGCTCATATACGCCGAGGCACGGCCGGCCTCTAATTTTTTCGCAAGCGTCGGTTTAATGTGCTCGAGATTTTCGTAAACATGAGCGAGCGTGCCGTATTCTCTTAAGAGTTCAGCGGCAGTCTTCTCGCCAACCCCTGGTACACCGGGAATATTATCAGAACTATCGCCTTTCAAGCTTTTTAAATCCAGAAATTGCTCTTTTTTGATGCCGTACTTACCCTCGAACGCTGCGATATCAAACCGCTCGATGTTACTAAAACCCTTCTTGAGAGCATAAACCTGCGTGTGCTCGCCAACACTCTGCAGGGCATCAAGATCTGAGGTAATAAGCATTGTTTCAAGCCCAGCTTTATCAGCCTTTAGGGCAAGGGTGTGCATGATATCATCAGCCTCGTAATCGTCAAACTCATAGAGTGGCCAGCTGAAAGCATCAAGCAGTTCATAGAGCAACGGAATTTGTTTATAAAAATCCTCTGGTGCTGCCTTTCGCCCCGCTTTGTATTCAGGATGTATTGCCAATCGCCGCCGAATATTCGTTTTTGGTTTGTCCCACGCCACACAGACGTAATCTGGCTTAAGCTTCTTCAGAAGCTCTAAGCTCATAGCGGCAAAACCATACACTCCACCCGTAGGCGTACCATCTGCCATACTTAAGTTGCCCATGGCATAGTAGCCACGATAAAAAACCGACTTTCCATCAATAATCGCCAGTTTCTTTCGTGTACTCATAACCTTAGTATAGCCTAATGAAAGAAAGAGCGTTTATTGGGAGAGATCAAGCCGCTCAATTGCTTCCTGAAGAAAGCTTTCCATATCTTTATCGTTGTCAAGGACTAAATCGGCTCGAGCCTTGATACCAGCAATACTAAACTCACTGTTCACTTTGCCATTTTCGGCTGCTTCGCGCTCTAAAAATTCTTCAAACGTGTTGAGCTTTTCGTTATCTCGTGCACGGCTAATACTTCGTTCGTACCGCAGACGTTCGGGAGCATCAGTAAACACGATTAATCCACCGGATTGCTGAATAATTTCAGCCTCTGCCCATGCGCGAAAGCCACTAACACAAATACCGCCTGGGTACTTTTCTTTGTAAGAGGAGTACCTCTCAAGTGCAATCTCACTTAGCACGCCAGCCCCACGTGTCTCTCGCAGCTCGTTGGCAGTTTTATACAAAACTGGCCGTTCAATCGAACCATATTTTTCCTGCGCAAACTCACGAACAATATCGCTTGTCGAAATATGTTTAATCTGATGCTTTTCTTCTAAAAATCTCGCGAGACTGTCTTTACCGCTCGCAAACGTTCCAGCTAAACCGATGATTCTAGGAAAGGTACTCATAGAGCTTTTTGGCGTCCTTATGCTTGCGCAACTTTGCAAGTGCTTTGGCTTCAATTTGACGAATACGTTCTCGAGTCACATCAAATTGATGACCGACTTCTTCAAGCGTGTGGGTTTTACCATCTTCCAGGCCAAAACGCATTTTGATGATCTTTAGTTCTCGCTCCGAAAGGGCTGATTCTAAAATCCCCTGAACTTGTTCTTTCAGCAATTGTTCAGTTGCCGCCTCATCCGGGCTTTTTGTATCTTCATCTTCAATAAAATCACCCAGAACCGAATCTTCCTCGTCATCACGCACCGCCGCATCAAGTGAGTTCACATCTTGCTTGATCTTCATGACGTACTCGATTTTTTCCGGTTCCATCTCCAGTTCTTTGGCCAGCTCATCAATGGTTGGTTCACGGTTGAGCTCTTGGGTCATGCGACGCTGGGTACGGAGCAATTTGTTAATGGTTTCGACCATGTGCACTGGGATACGAATCACGCGAGCTTGGTCAGCGATGGCGCGGGTAATGGCCTGTCGGATCCACCACGTTGCGTAGGTTGAGAACTTAAATCCTTTTGAAGGGTCAAACTTTTCTACGGCGCGTAGCAAGCCGGTATTTCCCTCTTGAATAAGATCCAGAAAATCGAGGCCTCGGCCGCTGTAGCGTTTTGCGATCGAAACCACCAAACGCATATTCGCTTCGGCCATTTGATCTTTCGCCCGTTTTTCGCCTGCCACTACCCGATTTGCCAGGGCCAGCTCTTCCTCGGCAGTCAGCAGCGGGATCTTGCCAATTTCTCTTAGATACAGACGCACAGAGTCGTCAGAAATATCATCCAAATAGCTGGTATCTTGCTCCGCTAATAAGGTCTCTTCGTCTTCTTCAGTTGTAGCCCAAATATCGTCATCCGCTGGCTCTTCTTTGGTAGTTACCACCACTTTTTCGGCCGCTAATTTCGTATAAATTGCTTCCAGACTTTCATATAAACCCGACTCTTCCACCGCATCCAGCACATCTTGTTGTTCAAGCATGTGCTGGTTAGCGTCAGCTTTTTTGGTCAACTGTGCCACAAGTTCAGTTAGTTTTATGTCGTTATCAGCTTTTTGAGCTGGTGTAAGTTCTTTTTTTGCCAAAATTAATCCCCTTTTAATAGTTCTTGATACTGTTTGAGGAGCTTGCCAGCCAAAGCGCTGTTGCCTTGATTTTCAGCATCACGAATGGCTACAGTGAGCTCGTTTTTATCTTGTTCTTTACTGTGTTTGCTAATGCGCCGAGCCAGGGCCATTGCTTCAGCCATTACATCGGCTGGGGTCCAACTGGCATATTTTTCTTCGGCGGTTAATAGGAGTATTTTAACAGCATTCTCATCTATTTTCAACTCTTCAGCCGCTTCTACGGTAAGACGGGTTCGTGCAGAAAGGTTTTTAAGTGCCTGACAAATTGTTCCACGTTGCGCACCAACCAGATCTGAAGCCGTGATGTGTTTGAGACTTTCGCGCACCTCGGGGAACTGCGCATTTAAAGCCAGGAAGTCATCTTGGTACGATGTCTGGTCCGGATCAACTGGCTGTACGTGTGCTGGCTTCTTTGTCTTAACCTTTGGCTTTGACTGGCTGAGCTTCGCCATCAAAGATTGTACCGACACATCAAGTTGCTTCGCCAATTGCTTAAGATGGTGCTCTTGCTCAACAGGATCATACAAGCCGCGAATAACCGCCAAGGCCTTAGTAGAAAGTTGTCGCTTGCCTTCCGCCGTCGCCGCATCGTATGTATTCTCGTATCGTTCGAGCGTCCAGCTCACTGCATCGGTAGCTGCCTCAATGCACTGTTGCCAGAGCGATGAATCACGTTGAATAAGCTCATCTGGATCTTTCGCATCATTAGGCAGCACCACCACTCGAAGATCAACGCCAACTTCCTGGGCAATACCAATTGCTCGCTCGGTCGCCTTCAGCCCTGCCGCATCACCGTCAAAGCTAAGTATGACATTCATAGTTAAACGACTTAAGCTCCTCAGGTGATCAGCCGTCATGGCAGTGCCCGCCGCTGCCACCACCTGCTTTATGCCCGCTTGGTGCGAGGCAATAACATCAAGATTACCCTCAACCAGCACAACCCTGTCTTCCGTGCGTATTGCTGGCTTTGCATGATGGAGGCCAAATACCTGCCGGCCTTTATCATAAATAGGTGTTTGCGGTGTATTAAAGTATTTTGGCGCCTGTTTATCGTCTTTTAGCAGCCGCGCAGTGAAACCGACAATATTTCCCTGACCATCTGCAAGTGGAATCATAATCCTCCCTCGAAACATATCACCAATCCCGCCACGACGCCGCGTTACTAAACCAGTCTTGAGAAGTTCATCATCAGTAAAACCACGCTTTTTTAGGAACGCGTAGAGAGCTGCTCCGTCTTCAGGCGAGTATCCAAGCTGCCAGCTGCGGATTGTTTCAACCGTAAAACCACGGGCATTTTTTATGTAGTCCAACGCTTCTGGTGTACGCGAAAGGCATAGATGGTAAAATTGCGCTGCTGCAATATGCGCTGCCAAAAGCCGCTTCTTAAGGGCAGCAAGCGAGCCATCTCCTTTCTTTTGGTACTGGCTCAGATCAATATTAGCCTTACGTGCCAAGATTTCCAGCGATTCGCGAAATTCCACCCCTTCAACTTCCATAATAAAGCTGAACATATCGCCGCCCTTATTAGATGAAAAATCATGCCAAATCTGCTTTTCAGGGCTAACCATAAAACTCGGTGTCTTCTCGCTACTAAAGGGCGAGAGCGCTTTGAAGTTACGCCCGGCACGCTTCAGTTCAAGGTAATCTCCAACAACCTCCTCGATACTCAACCGCTGCTTAATTTCATCTTTAGCGTCCACTGAAATACTCCTTTTGATAGCGAAGGGCTTCCTGAGAGATCATGGTTACGAGTTCTTGGTTCGAAACGTAGCAGTAGCTACATTGAGAAGCAAAACTCGGAAACAGGGCTCTCAGGGAGTACTGCAGCTCAAATAGATATTTTAGTGGTCGCTCTACATCCATCTCAAGATAGATTATAGATGATAGAGCTCAGATTTTAGAAAGAATACAAGAAATACGATTTACCAACAACAGTCTACGAAAAACAAAACCGTAGTATAATAAGCACTATTATGAAGTTACCCGATCTTTCAAAACAATCTCAACTTGGTACCAACGACTACATGGTTCAGGCCGATCCTGCAGCTGAAAAAAAGAAGCTCTACCTCATTATCGGCGGTGTTATCGCGCTGCTACTTGTTTTAAGCTTCCTGATTTTTGGCAATAAACCAACCCCTGGCCTCGCCGAAATGCGCGGTGGCCTGCAAGCCACCTCAGATGCGCTTGGTATTGTTGATGAATATCAAGATAAGCTCAGTTATGCTCCCACCAAAAATGATATTGCACTCACCCAAACACTACTTCGGGGCAACTTCCAAAACCTAAACGAAATCTATAATACATTTAAGCCCAAGAAGCGTTTCACTAGTAATCCAAAACCGGATAAAAAATCTACCGATCGGCTTGATGAAGCCGTTCGCAACAACACTATCGATAACAATATCATTGAAGTTCTGAGGCCGAAAATCACAAAAGCCGAAAGCGAACTAAAAAAAGCGAAGTCAAACTTTACCAAAAAAGAATCTTCAAACAAAATTCAGACCGCCATTGACGATCTGCAATCAATTCAAGAACTCCTCAACCGCGCCCGGTAAATAATCCTTGGATCTTAGAAAAACCTCCCTTTCGCCT
>CAZXUE010000004.1:8808-26459 GCA_964643895.1 uncultured Candidatus Saccharibacteria bacterium | reverse complement strand
ATAATCGTGTTCCAGAGCTTCTTATTCAGATGATATCCTGGCATCACCGTCGTATATTGCTCGCGCAGCTTCTCGGCCAAGACTGGATCACACTTTAAGCTAACTTGCACAGGCTTCTTGCCTTCTTGAATTAAAGTAAACATCTTAGCCGTTTTTTTCGAACCCACTTTATACACCGCAACACCATCGCCAAACGGATAATCTAACCAACTCCCCGGCTTGCTCAAAATATATTCCTCTAGTTCCTTATGCGTCATTATCGTTTAGATTATAGATTATTAGAGTTTAATTTTAGAATTAAGTTTTATGCTACGCCTAAAGCCAGCGGTAGGTCGTCAAAATGGTCAATAATCTTGTCGGCTCCTGCTGCTGTAATCGATTTTCTGCTTCCGAAACCATGTGTAACGCCGACCGTCATCGCCACTCCTGCCTTTTTACCAGCCAGGATATCGATCTCTGTATCACCAACAATTGCCAAGCTAGCTGGAGGAAGCTTTAATTTTTTAGATACCAATAGCAGACCCTCAGGATCAGGCTTTGGGGTTGTTACATCTTGAGGAGTAACCACTACATCAAATTTATCTTGAATACCCAAATGACTGAAAATAAGATCGAGTGAAATACGCGACCTATTGGTTAATACGGCAGATTTGATACTCGCATCTGCAAGAGTGTCTAGTACATCTGTAAAGCCGTCATAAATAGTAATGAGGTCGTACATATTAGGTGCTTGCTGAACTTCGTGATGGCGGGCGGCCATCACATCATGGTCTCCGCTGGGATGAAGTACTTCGTAGCACTGCCGCAGTGTACGTCCAATCACTGCGGCAATTGCCTCCCTGTCCGCAAGTGCACCATATTCCGGAAGCACAACTTCAAACGCACGAACAATATGTTCAAAAGTATCAATAATAGTCCCGTCAACATCAAAAACAACGCCTTCAATACGATTCATTACTGTTTTAGCTTCTCTAAGTAAAATTGTAGCTCTGCAATTGAGGCTTGAATGTCGTCAAAGGCACGATGAATATCTTTCTTTGCATACTCACCTCTTCCTTGACCCTGCATCAGCACCTTTAGGCTCGATACATCAAGCATCCGGTAGTGAAGCTTTAGATCCAACCCTGGCCACCATTTTTCAATAAACTTTTTATCGTTATGGATCGAGTTACCAGCCAAAACCGCGGGCTCGTTACCAAAGTGCTCTTCCACAAAACGTATCAGATCTTGTTCAACTTGTTCAGCACTTGGGGCATTGGGTACATTTTTTAAGAAGTTGTCGCGATTTTCCGGATAATCCTTCCACCAGACATTCGCTTGCATCCGCTCTGCCAGTACTTTTTTTGGCTGTCCAACCAGTGATTCGTAACTGCCGAGCGTTTTAAAATCAAAATCCGTCACTTCTGCTGCTACTTCAATAATCACATCTTTTTGCGGATCCAGACCCGTCATCTCTAGGTCTATCCAGAGAAGCTTGGTTGGTATAATCTTCTTTAAGTTGGTCATGTCTGTTTGGTTATCCTTATTTCATTATAGCATATTTACAATAAAAGTTCAACTTACCGTTTGTCTTGTAAGAGCTCCTGAAGTGCCAGAATTGTAGCTGCATCTTTGAATGATATGTGCTCTTTTTTGGCAAGTTCTAACATACGCTGCGTAGCTGAGCTCAAAATTTCATTCAATTTTGTGTTCACTTTGCGCTCACTCCAAGCTTCGCCTGCCAAATTCTGGAGCCATTCTAAATAACTCACGACTACACCTCCGGCATTAGAAACCACATCTGGTAAAATTTCTCCTCCGCTTTGCAAAAAACGCTCGTGAGCTGCATCTGTTACCGGTCCATTTGCAAGCTCTAATATCGTATTAGCTTGCACTGAATTAACATTTTCCTCGGTAACAACATCGCCCAGTGCTGCGAGTACTAAAATATCAACTGGGAGCGAAAGAACTGCATCTCGCTCTAAAAATTCAGTGTGCTTACTATCAAGATCCTCTATCAAGCCATGCTTGTGCCCGTTATATTCTTCTAGGCTTAAGACATCGCGGTTGTGTGTAAAGTTTTTAACAACCAACGTTCGCTTCGAGTCCGAAACAGCCACTACACGCACACCAAGCTTTTGTTCAGCCAGCTTCGCAAACCAAAAACCGACATTCCCAACCCCTTGCACGGCAACCGTGATTGTCCTTGGGTCAATGTTTTTACTCTTAAGGTACTCTCTGAGTACAATCATACCTCCGCGACCCGTAGCTTGCTCTCGCCCCAAACTTCCGCCCTTACCAACAGTTTTTCCCGTAAATGCAGCTTTGCTCATATCGCCAGTATGCTTTTCAAACTCATCGGCCATCCAATCTAAAACTTCAGAGGGAGTGCCCACATCTGGGCCAGGGACATCTTTATGTGGACCAATATGCGGCATCAAATGCTGAGCGTATGCGCGTGATACTGCTTCAATATGGGCCTGGTCATGCTCGCGCGGATCAAATGCGACCCCACCCTTGCCGCCGCCCATCGGAATACCGGCCGCCGCCGTTTTCAAGCTCATTAAAAGCGCCAAGGCGCGCACCTCCTCTTCATCCACCGCACCGTGAAACCGAATACCACCCTTGTATGGCCCGCGCTTACTACTGTGTTGCACACGGTACGCTCTATGTGTTTTACCATTCACAGAAAGCTCAAAACTATGCACCATCTCTGGAGTCAAGAGCTGTGCAATTTGCGCCTCACTGAGCTTTAGTCGCTGCGCTGCCCGCTTTACCGTTGCCTCAGCCGACCTAAGCATACTTCCCATAGTTACTCCTTGTGTGTTAAACAAACCGAGTTAATACAATAATGTTTACCAGTTGGCGTCATAGGATCATCAAACAAATGCCCGAGGTGCGAGCCACAGTTTGCGCAGACCACCTCAGTTCGTACCATCCCATTTGAGGCATCTGGCCTCAGCTCAACCGCACCATCCTCAGCCGCAGCCTCAAAACTCGGCCAACCCACCAATCCAGGCATTTCAGAAAGATGCTGCTGCTTGGCACGAAACAGATGCGCCCCGCAGGCTGTGCAGTAATATTCTCCCGATTCCCGCGGCTGCACAAACTCGCCAGAAAATGGCATCTCCGTCCCCTTTTTACGCAAAACCCTATACTGCTCCTCCGTCAACTGATCTCGCCATTCATTATCGGTTTTCTTAATCATCGCGACCCCATCGCCAACGAGCTGGCTCGCCTTTTTTATAACAGATGGAGACCACCGCAATTAACCATGTACACGAAGTCCCAAACAGTAGAACCCCTTGACTGTTGCTCCTCTCTACAAACCGAGCCGCAAGAGTTGTATGCCCAATAAATCCAGCGAGGCAAATCGCATATGCAAGCCAACCTTGCCATGTCAGCGGGTAGCTCCAACCATATCCATACCGTTTTGCCTTAAACCAATACTGCACCTTCTTCGTCATATTTCCAGTATACGCCTCCATGCAAAAACTGGCATAGGCAGGCCAGTTTTCTAATCCCTAAATCCAGAGCACGTTATCCGTATAGCTGGCTATGGGTGCCTAAAAACGCAAAAATAACAATCCGGCCATCATCCTTTTCGTAATAAAGCGCCCTGATATCCCCGGTTATATTGATGCTACGATACCCGTGATATTTACCGCTCAAAGCGTGATCATGCAACTGCTTGCCGCTATCTTCATGAGCAAAAAGTGCAATACGTAGCATCGTTTGCCTTCGGATCTTCTCGGGCAACTTATCGTATTGCTTCAGAAATGTTTTACGAAACTCTATCCGCCGCCTGCCCCCGTTAGCGTTCTCCATCCTCTTCAAACCCCTTTTGTGCATGTTCCATAAATTCTTGATAAGAAACTGTCTCCAGTGTTCCACTCAGCCGCTCCCGCTCAAATTCGCCAATAATCTTCTCCATCTGCGGCGTCATCTTCTCGGCCGGAAATTGCTCTACGCGGGCGCTAAAAGTAACGCTTTGTGTTCTCACCGCCTCCTTCAAGAGGCCGTTAATCAACGAGCCCAGGGGCAATCCAAGATCAGCTGCCAACTTCTGAGCCTGCGCCTTGACCTTAGGATCGGTTTTAATTGAAAGTGTTGCCGTTTTCATACCTAAAGTATAGCAAAAGTATGCATAAATACAATACTTATATGAACTTCTGCAAAAAAACTACTACCAATGCAAAAACTGGCGCCCAAACGCCAGTCTTCAACTCTAAGCTCTACGAACTAAGATCTGTAATATATTTGCTGCTACCTATTTCTTCTTATCAGCCCGATCAAGTTTAGCAAGATGCACAATCTGGTAAATCACAAATGCCGTAGCCAAAAGTGTAATCACTGCACCCAAAATAGCACCCCAACCAATGGTTAAAACTCGATCATCACCAATTTTAACAACCGTCCAGCTATATTTACTCAAATCCGTGCCGCCCAAAATAAACCCAACAATTGGGTTAATAAAGTTCTCCACCAAAGATTTCACCGCCTCGCCAGCCGCCGTACCAATAGCCAAACCAACCGCCAGCCCAACTACACCCTGTTCACGAACATAATCCAAAAAACCCTTAGCATGTTTTTTCATAACAACCTCCTTAAGTTACTGCCATTAATCTACATTTTAAGTAAGAAACTGTCAATTTATGGTAACCCCAATCACGAAACCCCACTCCCTTCATCTCGACCGAAGTGGAGAGATTTAGTAAATAATCTAACAAGATCAACCAGGATCTTTCCTCCTTCGCTAAAGCTACGCTGGACAGGTCGATAAGCTCAGGATGACGCAGTAACAGATGGATAGTTTCGTGATTGGGGTATGGTATGCTTCACGCTCACTTAACGTATGGCGAGGCCACCGAACATTCTCAGTAAGTTCTTTTCAACGGCTTCACGTTCTTTCTTCGACATAAACTCGCCATTTGCCCGTCGCCATTTGCCAGATTTATCTACAAATGCCCCTTGTGTTGGCAAGTCTTCTTGGCGAGTAAATATTCTATCTAACTCATCCAATCCTTCCTGTACGGTATCATGAAAACTCCTAAGTGTTTCTCGTAAAACGGCCTCACCGGCTACAGTAAACTTAAACTTTGTTTTCCCGCCAGCGCCTCTATGGATAGTCCATAATGGCGCGCTACCGTTAACGGGGAAGATGGTTTCAAGCGCCGCCTCAATAACTTTTGGATCAGCCGCAATAGACCAACCTGAAGATAAGATGCCGCTAAACTGCTCTTCCACTGTTGAACGAACTGTATCAAAGTTACCTTCAATATCTTCAGCTGCACCACTTGCAAGATCCGGTCTTGGAGTGTATCCACCGCTATTGAAGTTATTCCAAGCACTTGTAAGAGGGATACCTTTCATGTAGCATCCCAGCAGTCGCTCAGGAGAGCTATCCACCCATGCACCCCTCATGACTGCAGTAGTGTCTTCCGGTATCCCAGCTGCGCGCATGTCGATCATCCCGCCGTAGCCAGTAGCCGCAACCGCACCAGGATCAATAGATCGGGCGGCAAAAATCATGCGACCCAATTCACTATCCGCACCAGCACCCGTTTGGGTATCAACACCACCAACCGCCGCATAAGCCGACATCCTGAATGCTGAATTCGGACCCCATGAAGCTGGAGATACACTAGATCCATCACTTCGAATTCTATCTTCTAAGGTCATGAAGAATGCCGAAACAATACCGTAACCTGGGTATTTCGCAAAAACCTCGCTACCCCAATGGATCTTACCAAGCAGCACATCGGAGCGTGGACTGTTTTGGGCAGTCTCAACAACACGAGCCACATAGTCACCACCAACTCTCTTCGCGTCAGCATCGTTAGTGACTATCACAGGATCAACACGATCACCTCGATCATTCGCTACTTTCGCAGCAGCAGCAGCGGTATTATATAGAGATCCGATCACTTCGCCATAGATTGCCCCGTTACGTTCGGCCACGAGTTCACGTGACCAAGTTTCTGTGAAGTAACTCACTCTTAGCTGAGGGAAATCTGCCATTGCGCGCTCAACTTCACGTATAGTTCTATCCACGGCATCCTGATCGCTACCTTCAATCCAGTTCAGGCTAAGGAGAATTCTCGTTGCCTCCAATGCTTGTGGATCCTGATGCGCATATCTAGAAAGGGTGTCGTATATGTTGTCAGCCTCGTGAGCCGCAGCTACAGGAATACTGATGATTGCCCGCGTTTCTGTGTCAACATTTCTTAAGTTCTCGTTTTCAGTCACTCTCCGCTCTAGCTCGGCCACATATTCGGCACCACGTTCTGCTCTGAGCCGATCAAAGTACCAGTTTAGTTCTTCCCTTGGATCCAGAATGGCCCGCGGGTCTCTGTTTAACCGGGGTGACCTGCGATCTTCCCAGCGTCTTCGCTGTTCTGAAGGACTGTATACATCACCATATCCTTCACCGCCATACGCAGGAGGCATAGGTTCTCCACGAGGAATCAGACCTTCAAGTGCTCGGCGACCATAAAGAGGTATGGTTGGAGCCATTTCTACGAAGCTTGAGAGCTCGTGCGTTGTATCGTACCCTGTACCAAGTATTTCAAAGGCAGGTTCTGTGGTGGTATGAGGGACAAGATCGGTAACGTTGAACGGTTTTGTGCCTGCCGTATCTTGACCGATATGTGTCGCAAGTGCTCGGATGTGTTCCGTACCAGACGGGTCAACGCCCATACTTTGTACAACTTCAGCGTATTTACCCTCAAAGACAGCGTGGCCGTTTTGTACTGAAAAGAGCTGTGCGGCAGGGCTTCCAGCAGGGATAACCGCATTACCGTGAGCGTCAATAGTTACCTCAAACACTTGATTCTGGGTGTTGCCAGAAACCGAGAAGGCCATCTTTAATTTACCCTCTCCGGCCAACTGCTGCCATGTCGCAGACTGGTTGCCGTGGAAGGAACCATCGCTCGTCATCGAACTCACGTTAAACAGGTAGTTACCATGAGCATCTACTCCTGAACCACCGCCCCATTGCAAGCCAAGTTCGTTGCGGTCAAAAACAGGAGCAGGCGTGTTGTTATCGTACCAAAGGTCACGCGTTACTCTTGTAGCACCATTTCTGTCCAGGAACTCATCTACACCGCCCGGTCTAGTTACAGGTATAAGTTCGGTAATGGTCTTTGAGTGATCGTTAACAGTAAGACCCATCTCTTGTAACTTATGGATTGAATCGGGTGTTAAGGCACCGTCAGGGCCAACCTCGAACACTCCTGCCCTGTTTCCAGCAGGATCAAGAAGCTCGTATTTGCCGCCGCTGATATGATGCAGACCAAGCTCTTCTGATGTAGTAAGAGGCGTACGGTCTCCTTGACCAACCAAATGTTCGGTCGTCTTACCAGTAAAGTTATGGTGTTCAGTTGCCGTACCACCGCTGCGGTCACCAAAAATACCATGAAGAAGCGTGTCGTGATGACGGCCATCAACGGGGTTATTTTTAGCATGCCATATCTGTTCTACAAGCCCACTTCTGCTTGAACTTGCCATGGCCATAATTTCTTGAGTGACAAGGCCTATGGATGTGCCAAACAGCGCTGCTTTGGCAGCAGACCTACCGATTTCACGGCGTCTTAATGCGTTAAAGGCCGCATCTTTTTCAGATATATCAGTTTCAATGAAGTCGCGTCGAGCTTCAGCCAGTTGGTTTAGTGTGTCGCTAAAGTCAACGTCTAAGTTAATGCCGACTTCATTTTGAATAGTTTCGTCGGCTCCCGCAAGCGCGTGCTCTAGATTAACTTTTGCTCGTGCTAGTGCTATATCGAGTATTAATCGTTCAGATTCAACTTCAGCGATAGAGCTAAACCCAATCAGGTCAATACCCCTGGTATCAGAAAGTTCAATGCGGTTCTGGGCATCTAAAACTGCGTTAAGCGCCTCTTGGAATCGTCCGGCATCAGCGTCTACGAGCTGATCTGGGTCAGTATGGACAGCAAGATCCTCAATCAGCGTTTGCGCACTGACTGTTTCATACATTGTTTCCTGCATTGCGTCACGACGACGAGCATTACCACGATCGTAATCTTGCCCTGTTGCCATCTCACGAGCATGCTGTCTTCGCTCATCTTTTACTTGCTTACTTTCACGAAGACCTGCAATAACAGATGCGCCAACGCCAGGAAGGGCTGTTTTTAAAGCGGCACCCGCGGCCTTTGTACTACCTACACGAGCCAAGGAGGCTACCACGCTTACAGCCGTAGCCACTGTTGCTTCATTAAGAAGTGAGCCTGCGCGCGTGCGGTTAATGCGATCAATAACCCTATCCACTCGGTTGTACTGAGCCTCTGTACGGGCTCCAGATCGGGATTCTCCGCTTATAACTCGTATTTGCTCAATAACGGCATCAACGCCTTCGCCATGGGCAAGTGCAGCCCGAACGTTCTGGGCTACCTCAAGCATGTTATCAGCCATCATGAGGCCATCGCCAAATAATTGTTCGGCGCCAGCAGTTTGGCGCAGGCCATTGAGTAAGCGATTTCTTTCCTCGACGAATGCATCGTTATCTAAACGACCTTCTGCGTAATCCCGGATGAGGCCTCTTATAGAAGTGGTGACAAGGTTGGCGCTGTCTTCTCCGTTTGCCTGCGCTTCAGTAACATCACTTCTTTGTTCACCAGCTTCGGTGTGGATCGCATCCTCGTAATCACCGACAAACTTTAAGATCGTAGTGGTACGTGCACGCGTGGCCGCATTTTGATCCACATCCTCACGGTTAGCGTATAATGTTTGATCTTGTAAAATGCTACCTTCGGCTTCGCGAATGTATTGTTGACGGTAATATTCTCGGGCAATATTGCCTTTCCATACGTTTCTGACTATCCGATGAAAGCGGCCGCCCTCACTGTTAAGTTCCTCTGTTAATCTGGCGTCTGCGGCATCACGCGCAAATGCGCGGACATCCTCTGATTGGTCAACGAGAGCAACAGTAAGTGCTTCTACATTAAGCTCAGGGCGTACTGGTACGGGTTCTGATGGGCGTGGAGTTGTAGGGGTACTCATGATAGTTTACCTTTTAACCCTCTAGTGATTTGCCCCAATGTAGGCATTTTTGAACAGAACCATCGTTGCTGTGGCAATTTTTTGCGTGTCTACACCGGCATCGGCAAGAAACTGTTGCACGGCAGCATCATCGGCATTTTGGGCCAGCTTTTCAAACTCGGCTAATTTATCTTGTGGGATAGCCTCAACAATTGCTCGATTGATCTGATTAAGAAGTCGTTTTTCAAGATCAGCAACAAGCTGTTCTCTCACATCACTCTCAATACCAGTCATTCCCTTCTGGTCGAGTATTTGGTTGATGAAAACGGTGATTTCGTTGTATGCCATGGTGTATTACCTTTTTGATTTTTTATATTTTTGTTGTTTACATAGTCTATAATAGCAAAGATATTATAATTTGTCAAGTATAACGACACTTTTTTGTAGTTTAGGGAAAGGTCGGTTTTGATATACATATAGAAAATAGGGGGCCGTCTGCAAAAGTACTACTGTGAAACAGCGCCAGGCCTCTAGCACGTTCTGTACCTTCTAGGTCGAGGAGAGGGTTGATCGCATTCTATGGATCAAATTATAAGGAGATTCTGCCGGTTCAATATCAAACGATTTGGCAATATTATAAGTTCCTGCACAGGCTGCAGCCAGACCGCCAGACCAGAGAAGGGCTCCTGCGGCTACGCCTACACCAGGTAAAAACGCAACGTTAGCAGCTGTTAAGCCTGCAAATGCGAGAGTAGCACCACCCATGTACTTTCCGACACGAGTAATCCGGGCCTCTTGTGTTGGATCATTATCTACTCCGGCAGCAATCTCGGCACGATGCTTGAATGCTTGATATCCACCATACGCCAAGGCGGCACCTACTCCAAAGACAATCGGGGCAGCTACAGGGGTGGTAAATGGCATAATTAGGCTATTAACCATTGCGTTTGCACCGTAGTATGTACCTATTGCACCGAGCACACCAAAACCGAATTGACGGAGGCGGCTCTCGGAATGTTGGGCTACTGGTTCTTGTTCCATATTGTCTGAAACTAAAGCAGTAATTTTACTAAAATGCAAATCTACTCCTGTTATTACGCTTATTCTTAAAGAATAAATGCTTATTCTTGACAAAATTGTGGTATAAAGTATTGACATAAATAATGTTTTGTGATAAACTGTATTCATCATCGTTTTGCGGCAACTGTGAGGTGGAGAACTCCCAGCTACCCGACAAAGGATTAGCGATGAGTACTTATAACAAGAGATGTGCAGGCTATCAGAGATAATCTGATGGTTTTTGCTGTCTTTCAAGTAACTCATAGGTAAAACGAGATCGCCTATAAAGTGGTCATGTGAGGTACATTAACAAGCTACGGTACATAACTTTTGTTATGTATTAGTCAAATCATTACAGTGTATAAACCTGTTGCAACAAAGGCTTCGGGGCAGAGTTGTGTTTAGCTGAATTAACTTTTGATCCGCCGCAAACGAACCAAAGGGTAATTCGCCGCTAAGCACTACTCTGCTCCTGAGGTAGTTCGGCCATATGGCTTGAACACTTGAGTTGCAGCAGACCGTTTACTTTGTGCGCTTATAGTTACTATAAGATGCACTCGAACACACTAACGCAACTGGTTTCTATGTTCATATCTAGGCTCTCGTACTGAAGGAGCAGCGCGAAGGGGTTGATTACATCAATCAGCTTCACCGCGCTGCTCCTTACACCGGGGGATGCAGCTGGCCTTCGGGCTTCTATAACATCCGCCGGTAGAACTGGAGATTACTAGTATGAACGTCCGCCGTACCATCGGCTTCATCGCCACCGTCGTGCTCCTCTGGGTTTCCAGGGGGGTGTACGACTACACCCCCGACCTGCGCGAGCGGCTCACGGAGTCCCCCTGGGAGTCCTTGGGTCTGCTGGTCCTCACCATCGTCGCCATCGCGGCGCTGGTCTGGGCGGTCACCCACCCCTCTCCGCCTCGCACCGTCCTGGCCTTCGGGCTAGGGTTTGGAACGGCGCTCTGGGGGCAGCAGCTCCTGGAGGGCATCGGGTGGGCGCAGACGGGAAGCTTGCTCGGCGTGATCGCTGGGCTGGCCCTGTTGTACTTCGTCACCACCTGGGACGAGATCCAGCCGATCGACGGCTGGATCAACCGCTAGGTAGTGACACCCTCTATCACTTAGGAAAGTGGCGGTGAAAATCCGTAAGTTGGGTTCGCCCCCAATAATAAGTTCCTTAGCTCACTATCGTGGGAGGGCTACCCGGTTTACCCGGAGAAATTGTGAGAAAAACATCTGGCTGATCACCAGCGGCTCACAAACCACAACAGCGGGAAATCATGAGATTCTACCGTGCCATTCTGGCGAAATGAATCCACGCAGTCGCTACGCAAGGAGGTAAACCATGCACAAGCGACTCCTGGCCATCCTCCTCGTGGGGATGGCTGTGATCACCAGCTGTGGGGCCAAGTCCGACCCCGAAGCTGGACGACCCTGCGACGAGGTCATGTACGACCTCGAAGCGGTCAACAACAAGCTGGCCGACCCGTCGGGCACACCCGACGACAAGAAGGCCAGCAAGGACAAGGAGAGGCTCGAGAAAGAGCTGAAGGAGTGCTCGGTCGGCGCACCCGGTGATGGGACGGCCGGTGTCGAAGACAGCGATGGCGAGCTCCGCTCGCTGCCGATCGTCGAGGACACCGGTACTCCGATCTACGGCGACACCACCAGCGATCCGCGCACCCCCCCGTCCCACCGGGACGTCATGAAGGGGGGTCCGATGGTGACCTGGCAGGATGCCGTGGATCGACTGGGGCAGCTACCCTGGTACGTCGAAGCCGTCAATGCTCGCCAGAGCAAGACCGGCTTCAGCTGGGGCGATGTCGAGAAGTGGGCAACCGCGACTGACATCGATGCCCGCGTGATCCACGTGTTCACGCCGGACTACTCGCAGCAGCGGGTAAACGCGGACCCTGCCCTCCAAGCAAGGATCCGCAGCCGGGTGGCTGATCTCGCGGGGCCCAACAGTCCCATCGTGGTCCACAACACCTGCATCATCAATACTCGTGGTTTCGGCCACGAGCGGGTGCAGGACTTTGTGGATTGCCGCGAGATGATCCGCGTTTCGCTCGCCCCGATCGTCTACGACGAGGAGGGTAAGCCGGTGGGTCTCCGTAGCGATACGGGGGTCTTGGTGGACTGCGGCAACGTCTGGTGGATCCCCCGCCAGGTCGTGCCTCACGGTCCGCCACCGACGACGGTACCTGGTACCACCCCGACCACGGCTCCTCCGGGAACCGTGCCGCCGGGCACGGTACCGCCTGGTACCACCCCGACCACGGCTCCTCCGGGAACGGTACCGCCGGGGGTGACCACGACTACCCGGCCGGGAGTAACTACGACCACCCGACCGGGTAGTACCACGACCACGACGGTCCCCCGGTGCACCCACAAGTGCTCCGAGGACAGCCCGGTGAGTTCGAACCCGAACGATCCCAACGAGAACGTTCGGCCGAACGGAACGGAGCCGCAGCGGCCGCCGACGACGGCATCCCCGCCGCCGACGACCGTGGCCCCGCCGACGACGGTTGCGCCTCCCGCGCCCCCGCCGCCGACGACAACCCCGGCTCTGCCGCCTGACGACGATTGCGTCGACACCGGCGGCTACGGCTTCTGCGAGACGTAGACCGTGGTCACACTTGGCACTTCACGGATGCCAGCTGCGCGTAACGAACGAGTTGCACATAAGCTAATAATGTCGTGAACAGGGTATGGGGAACCCGTGATGTCAGATCACAAAACCCTCGCGTTAGTTCGAACAAGTAGACGAAGGAACGGATATACTCGAACCTTGCTTGCAAGCAAGAGTATATCCGTTCACAACACCTTATAACCTGTAACGATTTGGCTATGTCCGTAGCTTTTTGTACTTCATCCCTTTTAGGTATGATGAACTTTAAAAATTTGGTACCGAAGTGTGTTTATTTTTTAAAGTTCATCAATTTATTTAATTTCGAGTAATCGAAGGAAAGGAAGGCTTATGAAGCAATTTATAAACTTTCTGAAACGCCACGGCAAGAAGATTGCAGCCGTTGTTGCAACCGCTTCTGTGGTAGGTCTCGCCGGAGCCGCAATTGCTGGCTTTGGGCCAGATCGCCCAACCAAAGCCTATTACAATAACGTACCTGGCTTTGACTATGTTACTTTTAACTCATTCACTGGTGTTCCTAACATCGGTGATGAAAGAAACTTCTTGACCGGTAAAATTGCCGGTGCAGATGGTGGTTTTTACGACCCAATGACGAAACTCCGAGCAAACGACGAGGTTCTGATGCGGGTTTACGTTCACAACAACGCCGATCCAAGCTTGAATGCAAGTGGTCAAGGTGTTGCTAAAAACACGAAAGTTCGTGTTGAATTACCAAGTGCTGAAACAATTGCTCAAAACCAGAGCGCTAAAGCGTTTATTTCGGCTGACAACGCTCAGCCACGAGAGATTTACGACACGCTCGACATGAAGGCTGAAAACAACAGTGCATTTGCGATTCAATACGTACCTGGTTCAGCAACTGTTACTAGCAACGAAGGTACTCAGCCAGTAAGCGATGCTATCGTAGCTGGTGGTGTAAATTTTGGTGACGAAAAAGGTTGTTTTGAGTATGTAAAGCTTGTTACCTTTAAGGTAAAGGTAACTGCTCCAAATTACACGCTTGAAAAAACTGTTCGTCCTGATGGCTCTACTTCAGTTAATGACTGGAAGGAAACCATGCAAGTACAACCAGGTGCAACGGTTGAGTGGCGCCTGAACTTCAAGAACACTGGCTCTACGCAGCTCAAAGATACCAAATTGGTAGATAACGTCCCTGCAAAGACCACTGTTGTTCCTGGAAGTGTAAAACTTTACGACACCAACTTCCCAACTGGATACCAGTATCCTGATACTGCAATCCAGGCGAATGGCAAGCAAATTAATCTTAGTGTTGGCAATACCAACCCAGGTGTACGAGCAATCGTTACCTTTAAGACTAAAGTTGCCGCTGCAAAAGACCTTGAATGTGGTCTTAATACGCTAAAGAACGTTGCTTACGCAACTCCAACCAACGGATTTGGCACCATCACCGATGATGCTACCGTAACTGTTAACGGAAAAGAGTGTGAGCCTGAGAAGCCTAATTTTGAGATCGTGAAAGATGTTCGAAAGAAGGGCGATACTACTTGGCAGCAAGATGTGACAGTTGAGTATGGCGATACAGTTGAATACCGCGTAGTCGTAAAAAACACTGGCACAACCGACCTTAAGAACGTAGTCGTAAAAGACAAGCGACCAACTGGCGTAGACTATGTTGCTGGCAGCCTGAAGGTAAATGGTCAAACAAACAGCGGTGATCTCTTTGGTGCAGGCGTTACTATCGCCGAAATCAAGAACGGTGCACAATCTGAAATTACCTTTGACGCAAAGGTGACAAAAGGCCAGACTGACAAATGTGAAGTGAAGAAATTCCGTAACATTGCCAGTGCAAAGCCTGAAGGTCTCACCGAAAAAGAAGATGATGCTAACGTTACTACCAAATGTGATGTTCCTGCTAAATACGAATGTAAGGCAGTAAACATTGTAGCCCTTGGTAACAACAACTACCGAATTAGCGTAGCTGTTAATACCGAAGGTGGTGTAACTGTTAATAAGTATATCTACAATTACGGCGACGGCTCTGCTGAATTCAACACTGATAAAAACACTGTTGATCATCAGTACAGCAAACCTGGCGAATACAACATCGCTGTTCGTGTCATCTTCAACGTTGGCAACGAACAAAAAGATGCTCGTTGTACTGCCAAGGTAGTTGTTCCGGCAACTCCTGAGAAACCAACAACTCCAGTAACCAATATCCCTAGTACTGGTGCTGGTAATGTTGTTGCAGGACTCTTCGGTACCAGCGCAACGGCATATGTAGCATATGCCTGGGTCGTAAGCCGACGTAACCTAAAGAGCAATCTTTAGACATACTGACCGCTCTCGGCCAAACACAAAACTCCCGCTTATTTTAGGCGGGAGTTTTTGTTTGTAAATTCCGCTCCTTAAGCTTTGGGAACAAGATCTGCAATCTGTTATTTACCCATGGATTCCCCTACTGTAAGGTAGATAAATTTCGCATTCATCTTTTCTAGCGCCAGTTTGGTGTAGTGGTAATTCACCTGCTCGCCAAATTCACTGAGTGTACCGTTATGTGTTGGAAAAGCCCGTCTTGGTTTCACTGACTTTAAAAATTCAATCACTTCGCTAACTTTAAGCCACGGTGCGGCGGCGGGAAAGGCCACAATTTCTACCGGTTTGTTTGGTAGGGCATAGGAATCTCCTGGATAGTAAAGCGTGTTATTCACTAGCACACCAACGTTTTTACAGGGCACCTGCTGGTAAATTATTTCGTGTTCGCCGCCAAAGAACTCGAGTGTCAATAAACTGTTGGTAACAGTTTCGCCTGGTTGAATGGTAACTTTCGTAACCTCAAGTTCGTCTAGCTCTGCCAATACCTCATCGGTTGCATACAGTGTGAGACCAGGATTGCTGGCCGCTAGTTTTTGCAGATTTGGTACATGCAAGTGGTCTGCATGAATATGCGTAATCAACACCGCTGAAACCGCGCTCAGCTCCGGCAGCTCGGCCAGTACTCCGGGATCAATCACCAGCTGTTCGCCAGCCTCCTCAACAACCAAACACGCGTGTTGATATTTCGTAATCTGCATCTCACCTCCTTTACAAAGCTGTCTACATTTTTTCAGGTGTATCAATGCCAAGCAACTTCAAGCCCTCTTCAAGCGTCTTTGCATAATAAGCCACGAGCCTTAGACGAATAGGCTCTCGGTCATCACCTATCACTTTACTGCCCTCGTAAAAACGGTTGAACACCTGAGCCAGCTCGTATAAATAGGTACAGATATGATGGGACATGAGCTCGTTTGTAGCTCGCTCAACAACTTCTTCATATTCTCCCAATTTTCTGGCCAAAGTGCGTTCGGCTGGTTCGAGAGCCACGTATTCGGTGTGCGATTTTGCAGTTATGTCTGATTTTTTCAAAATGCTGACCGCCCTTGCAAGCGCATATTGAAGATATGGTCCGCTGTTACCCTGCAGACTTACTGACTCTTTTGGATCGTATATGATGTCGCCGCCCATACGCTGCCTCAGAAAGGCATACTTTACGGCCCCAAGACTTACATCTTCCCTACCTTCTCCTGCGTTTGCCTCGGCATTAGCTCGATTAGCAACATCAAGCACATCTACTGCGCGAAGAAAGTTTCCTTTACGGCTACTCATTTTAACACCGCCGGCTAACTTTACTTGCCCATGTGTCAGATGCGTGGTTCGAGAGGTGGCTTCTGGCAAGAAAGCTTCAAGGCTTTTCATGACAACTTTCATGTATTCAATAATGTCGTTGCCAGTAATGATGACGCTCTTATCAAACTGGTAATCTTGCCATTTTTTCAGCGCTAAGCCGACATCTTTAGCCTCATATGTTGGAAGCCCATTGGCATTAATAAACACACGTGTATGTAGCCCATATGGCTCACCTTTAAAAACAACTGCACCGTTAGACTCTTCGTATACATTCCCTGTGTGTTCTTTTACTGTTTGCAAACCAATTGGTGCTGTTTGGCTTTCTGGATAGTACTTTTCAAAGGTAGTGCCTATTCGTGCGTAAAATGCATCGAAGTACGCATAGCTCCATTCACGGCACATCCAGTAAATTTGTGCGAGAGGTGTAGTTTTATCTTGCTGCGTATGAAAATTGTAGATTTGCTTGTTGATAGCAGTGATGGCATCTTTAGCCGACCCACCATCTTCATAGGCCGTATTTCCTGCCTGATAACACTGTGCCATCCAGTCAGCTCGCTCGGTCTGGGCAATCTCGGCAAGCTGCTCGGGCTTCTCTCCGCCTAACGCTTGCTTTATCCCCCAAAGCGCTTTGGCAACATGCAGTCCAACGTCGCCACCAAAGTTAACCCGGTGTACCGTAGCGCCCGCATTTTCAAGAAGGTTCGCAATGGCATCTCCCATGACAGATGTATATAAGTGACCTGCGTGAAGTACCTTAAACGGATTCGGATCTGAATACTCCGCCACGATTATCTGGCCAGCAAGTGGCTTTGCGGCAGTTTTGTCGAGCATTGCCAACAAAGTGTTATCGGTAAGTGTAATATTAATAAAACCAGGGCCAGCCACCTCTACCTTCTCTACCAGTTCGCTTTTGATATTTTCAGCAATCTGCTTCGCGATCTCGCGTGGATTTTGGCCAAGTTTTTTACCAAGACGTAAGGCTATGTTAGTTGCAAAATCACCAAATTGCTCATCAGTACGAGTAAGCTCAACTGTCTCCTCAACACCAAACAAATCAGTAACTACCTTTTCTACTAACTCAGAAATCTCATACATTAAACTCATTATACCACTTTCACATCTGTAAAATTAAAAAGAACCCTTTAACAGGCTCTTTTGGCGGAGGAGGGGAGATTCGAACTCCCGCGCCGGATTTCTCCAACCTAACGATTTAGCAAACCGTCCCCTTCAGCCACTTGGGTACTCCTCCGTATCTGTGGAACTACACTTTAAATCGTAGCTCCTGCCTAAAACGTAATCTTGGGAACGGTGCCGTCACATAATTAACGTTTCACGCAGC
>CAZXUE010000004.1:0-8798 GCA_964643895.1 uncultured Candidatus Saccharibacteria bacterium | reverse complement strand
TCCCCTTCAGCCACTTGGGTACTCCTCCGCGTCTTGCGCGGTCACAATCGATGCGACTTGTCGATTATAGCGCATATCCCCTCTGTTGTCAGCAAAACATGGTATGCTTTTAATTAAATGGCTGGTCATACAACTCTCCTAAATATCTGCATGATTCCATCTAGTGCTGTTGCGGTACAATGCGTTTCACTCAGCCAGAGTTTTGATGATGCGATAGTTCGCTTTAGGCTTGGTGATGGGCTCTTCCCGCACGCAACGATCTACATGGCACGTTTTGAATACAGTTCTTTGCCGGCAGTTAGAAACACTTTGCAAGAAACTATATCTAAGCTTCAACCCATAAAGCTTATTCATAGCGGATATTATCAAACACCTGGTCAGTATATTGAGGTTTCGTACCAAAGAACCGAGGAGCTCCTTATGCTGCACCATCAAGTAGTACAGGCCGTTAAACGGTACCGCTACAAGCCCAAAGCGCCTGAGTACGAGAGCTTCTGGGGTGCATATGAGGATCAGCAACAAAAATACGCCAAGCAAACGGGCTACGACCTTGCATACGACCTGTATCGACCGCACATTACACTCACCCGCTATAAGGAGGGTAGAACTCCGGCTGAATTTCCAGCATTTCCTCAAGCAGATCTTTCTTTCATGTTACCAAAGATTGCGTTGTATAAAGCTGATGCAAATGGCGCGATTTATGAGGAAGTCGCCACTTTTGAAATTACTTAGATCTCGAGATATTTTCTGCGCGTTTGCTGGTCAAAATGTTCGATAGCATAGCGTAGTGTTGTGCGAGGCATTTCGTGAGCATGTTGATTAAGAAAATCTATCAGTAGCTGCCTATCGCACCGCTTGCCCATCTCACGCAACATCCAGCCGACAGCTTTGTGCATTAAGTCTTGGTCATCATGCAGTAAGGTTTTGGCGAGTTTTATGGTGACATCTGGCTCGCCTTTCATTAAAAAATAGTATGTGGCGATAATAGCGATACGCTTCTCCCACAGTATTTTTGAACCCGCAAGTTGGTCGAGCACCGGAAGCGATTCTTGGTGATGGTACACATAGCCTCCCACGATATCACGGGCCGACGTATCTACCAGATCCCAGTTGTTGACATGTTTTGTGTGCGATAAATAAAACTGATACAGCTCGCGCTGAGCATCTGGCCAGGCTTTTTTGAACTGATTAACCATAATTATGAGGGCAAGAAACCGCTCTTCATGCCACTCACTTCTTAAGAGCTGTTCAATATCTGCAAGCGGCAACGCGGCAAACTTTTTAGCAACAATCCGTGTATTCGGAACAGTAATTCCCATGAACTCATCACCCCCACCATACTCCCCTACCCCCGTTTTAAAAAACCTCGGGAAGAAGGCTGCTTTTTCAGGATCAACATACTTTTTCAGCTCAACACGCAGTTCTTCTACCATTACTGGTAGTGTACACTAACAGATATGAGAATTACCATTTTGGCCATAGGCAAGAAGCACGAACCAAAGCTTGAGGCGGCTATTTTAGATTACACCAAGCGGCTCGGCCACTACACGCAAGCTACATGGAGGTTGGTTGAGATAAAGCTCGGCAATCTGTCTGCTGAAGAAATCAAAAGAGCTGAAACAAAGCTACTGATAGCCCAGATCAAACCAGAAGATAAAGTAATATTGCTCGATGAAACTGGCGTACAGCTCAGTTCACCAGAAAACGCCGAAAAGCTCCAAAAGCACCTCAACAAAGGTACGAAACACTTAGTTTTTATTATTGGCGGAGCTTATGGAGTAACTGACGAGCTCAAAACACGAGCTGATTTCATCTGGTCGCTCTCCCCGCTTGTCTTCCCTCACCAATTAGTTCGTTTAATCTTAGTCGAGCAACTCTACCGCGCCCACACCATCTTAGCCAGCGAAAAGTACCACCACGCCTAGAAGAATACCTCGGACATAGTATTTCCTGGCTTAGTTTAGTTACCAATTTTTAACAAGAATCGATATCTGCAAAAGAGTGGCAAAGCTGACCCATAGTAGATATGGAATCTGAGCAAAGCTGACCCATCGGGCTTTGCGCCACATCAAACAGATGATCCATATGATTGTCGTAAGTACTACTAAAATATCGAACGTTGCTAGCAGTGGTCGCTGCCAATTGAAAAATAGCGAGGAGTAGAGCGCGTTAGAAATAAGGTTGATTACAAACGGTATTAGCAGTTGCTTGCCCCATCGTTTTTTGATCAACGTTTGGTAAATTACCCAGCCAAAGCTAATTGTAATAATGATATATAAAAACGGCCAGACAATGCCAAAAATATTACTCGGCGGTGCAAAGAATGGTTTCGCGAGAGAATTGTAATATTGTTGATAGTTCATAGCCTTAAGTGTAGCAGTTTCGTGCGCATGCTACACTTAAAACTATGCGGAAATTTACGTTAATTACTGGTGCTACCAGTGGTATTGGACTGGAACTTGCTAAGATTGCGGCTCGTGAAAAACGCAATCTCGTATTGGTAGCAAGGAGTAAGTCTAAACTTGAAGAACTGCGGGATCAGATTCTTCGACAGGCTCAGAAGGACAGGCTGCAGGTAGAAATAGTGGCGCTTGATCTTTCCAAATCTACCAGCGCCCAGAAGCTGTTTGCATTTTGTGAAAAGAGTAAGATTTTCATAGATGAACTTATCAATAATGCTGGTTTTGGCGATTACGGAACGTTTGCTCAGAGCGATGTAAAACGCCAGCTTACTATGATTGATCTCAACATCCGCAGCCTGACCGAGCTCACCCACCTGCTGCTCCCTGCCATGATGGAGCAAAAAACGGGCAGGATCATGAACCTTGGCTCTGTTGCCAGCTTCCTGCCTGGACCGCTCATGAGCGTTTACTTTGCCAGCAAGAACTACGTGCTCAGTTTTTCAAGAGCCCTTCACGAAGAGCTGCGTGGCTGCGGCGTAAGTGTTACCTGCCTGTGCCCCGGCGCCACTCAAACCAATTTTAGCAAAAACGCCCAGGTAAGCGAAACTCATTCCACTGCCAACCCGAAAGTAACCGCACGCGAAGTCGCCGAGTTCGGCTGGTATCACATGCAAGCCGGCGACCCAATTGCAATCTATGGCCGCGGCAACCGCACACTTCTACAAATAGTTAAATTCATCCCAAGAAACCTCCTCACGAGGTTGATAAAGCATATTCAAAAGTAAGCCCTAGCGGCCACTCACTTATTGATCTTATCGTCCAGGTGCCGAATAGCATCCTTGAACTTTCCATTTACATCTTGGGCAAAAGGGTTTTCATGCATAATAGACATAAATAAATCCCAGCTGTCTTGCCCTTGAATATTTTTCATATCAAGGAGATCGTCATAGGCTAGCGTACTGAGCTCGCTATTTGGTATCTCCATAACATCCATTAAGCGCCCGACGTAATGGCTCAGCCCTTGTACGTAGGCCATCTCCTTATCATGCTGTTCTGGGGTTCGGCGTAAAACTTGAAGCTTCAGCTTAGATTGTAAAAACTGTTCAAGTTCGGCAATCACCTCATCAGAAGCACGTACAGAGCTAACGACACAACGCAAGCCCTTGATGCCTCCGTTCTTGGCAATACTGGCAGGGCCAAACATCGGATGCGTACCAATAATCTGACAGGTATTCGGGAGGTGGTGCTCGAGAGCCTTTAGCGGCAACACTTTGACAGATGATACATCTATCACAGTTGCCTCAGGGTTTACAAGTTTACGGTGCTGAGAAAAGAACAAATCAAAGAACTGGGCAGGTATAGAGGGAACGATTATCGGACACGACAGAACATCCTCCACAGGTGCGAAAGAAGCGCCAAAACCAGCCGCACCCGTTTGTGATGAACGAGAGCTCACGAGAATATCTGCGAAAGGAGCAAGGTACTCCAGCATCACTTTTGTGAAATCACCGTAACCAACAATACCTATTTGAAACTTACTCATACGAAACCTTTTGGTATATCGTTATCTTTCTGGCGGAGAGAGCGGGATTCGAACCCGCGATTGCGTTGCCACAATACACGCTTTCCAAGCGTGCTCCTTCAGCCACTCGGACACCTCTCCGTGTCAGCGTTCACTTCAAGTTTCGGTTTCAGGCTAAAGCCTAAAAGCCTTCACATTCCGATACGCCTCCTTTCAAATTGAAAAAGTCGCCCTTGGCTTTGTTTTTCAATTTGGTGGTTTTACTATACATGATTCACTACTCACGAACAACGAAACTAACAGATGAAAACCGGTACGCTTATGGTTGGTTTATGCTTTTTACTGCGCTACAATAAAGGCAATGAATGTTATTGAACTCACCGAAATCAGCCGCGTTTTTGGACTGGGGAATGGCGCCACTCGAGCGCTCAAAGGGGTGAATTTGAGCGTGCCCAAGGGTGAGTTTTTGGTAATCATGGGGCCAAGCGGATCTGGTAAAAGCACACTGCTCAATATTATTGGTCTGCTTGATCAGCCGGATGATGGCGAATACAAGCTTGATGGCCGAGATGTTGCTTTTCTAAGCCAACGTCGCCGTGCCAAAATCCGCCGCAATCACATTGGTTTTATCTTTCAGAACTTCAACCTGATCGGCCGGATGAATATTTTAGAGAACGTCAGTCTGCCGCTCCTCTACAAAGGCATCGCTACCATCAAACGATATGAACGCGCCAGTGAAATTTTGAGATATCTTGGCATTCAAGAAAAAGAGTATTACCTGCCAAACCAGCTTTCCGGCGGCCAGCTGCAACGCGCAGCCATCGCCCGTGCCATGGTTA
Organism: uncultured Candidatus Saccharibacteria bacterium; assembly: GCA_964643895.1. GTDB lineage: Bacteria > Patescibacteriota > Saccharimonadia > Saccharimonadales > UBA7683 > UBA7683. The sequence continues at coordinate 4,035 of CAZXUE010000004.1, read as the reverse complement.
ATCGCCCAAGTATTGTGCTAGCTGACGAGCCAACTGGCAATCTCGACACCAAGGCTACGAAAATTATCATGGCAGCCCTCAGAGAGATTCACGAAGCCGGCAACACTATCGTCATGGTCACGCATAATCCAGATCTTGCCGCGTATGGTGATCGTGTTATAAAAATGCTCGATGGCCGCATTACCGAAGAGCTAACGGGTAGCTCAATCACTAAGGACTTACAGGAGCAGAAGAAAGAGGCGGAAGAGATTGTGAAAGCCGCAACTAGCCTGGCAGTCAGAAAGCCAAGAAGGAGGAAGGCTGCACACAGTAAGCAGATAAGGGATAACAAGAAAGCCAAGAAGACAGGTTCGCGCAGAAAAGGGGCCAAGAAATGATCAAACAACACGCTCGAATGGCCGTTAATTCTCTTCGCAGTAATAAAGTTCGCACCTTTTTGACTTTACTCGGTATTATCATTGGTGTCACCTCAGTTACCACCGTGATTGGGCTTGGCGAGGGTGTCAAACGGCAAGTGAACCAACAGATAAATGATCTTGGAAGCGACTTGATTACTATTGTACCTGGCCGAAATGCAACCATTAGTGGCTTTGATTCGCTCAGCGGCATACTCGGAAGTAATACTTCGAGCGCGCGTCTCAGTGAAGCCGACCTTACTAGCGTCTCAAAACTACAGAACATTGATGCCGCCGGTGGTGTTATGCAGCTTGATAGCTCAATCGCCAGGGGTGAGAAGAAGCGTAACATTAAAGTCCTGGCTGTTGGTGAGGACTACCTTGAACTTACCCGCCAGAAGCTCACTAGCGGCCAATTTTTTGGGGGTAATTTAGAAAACAATAACACTGTTATTCTTGCCAGTAATGTGGCTCAAGAACTTTTTGGCAGCGACGACCCTATCGGCAGCAGCGTGACCATCCGCAGTACTAATTTTGTCATCATTGGCGTGCTTGATGCCTCCAAGGGCTTCAATCTTGGCAGACCAATCAACGACCTAGTCTTGATCCCCCTCCCTACTGGCAAAATGCTCAATCAAGATACCGCTCAGCTGCAACAGATCACCGTTAAAGTAAAAGATATCAATCAAAGCAAAGCCACTGCAGAAGCAATTAACGATGCTCTCCTGAAAAATCACAGCGGCGAAGAGGATTTCACCGTTACCACCCAAGATCAGTTGGTTAATACCACCGATTACGTGTTTCGGGTTCTCACCGGCTTTACTGCCGCCGTGGCCTCTATTTCACTGCTCGTGGGCGGGATTGGCGTCATGAACATTATGCTGGTAACCGTTACAGAGCGAACCCGTGAGATCGGCGTTCGAAAAGCTGTTGGCGCAACCAAACTTCAGATTATGATGCAATTCCTGGTTGAAGCGCTCGCTATCACGCTTGCGGGCGGCCTAATTGGTATTTTAACGAGCTTGCTTGCTGGTTACATCATTCGCACCCAAACCGCCGTCAAACCCGCCATGGATCTCTGGATCATCCTTCTCGCCACTGGCGTATCTTTAATGGTCGGCATCATCTTCGGCACCTGGCCCGCCATCCGTGCCGCCCGCAAAGACCCCATCGAAGCCCTCCGCCACGATTAGCCTTCCGTCACTCCTGCGCAGGCGGGAATAACAGGGGGAGGATATTCAGGAACAGGCCCAGAATGACTGCTTAGGTTCGTTCTTTTACTCGTTGCTCCGGGGTTTCGTTTGGACGCGAGTAATCATCTTCAAGACGCCAGGTAGTACCCTTTTCTGGGGTAGATACTTCTACAATATCGCAATTCGTTATGCCAACTAGTCGGTGTTTTTGGCCAAGCTTGGTACTGTAACCAACCCCTTTTTCAAGCTTGGTCTCTACCATCTGCCCTAATTCGTTCTCCCAAATAACTGACGCCTCACCTGAGGCAAGGAACCAGCTCTCCACTTTTTCATCATGCACCTGCAGTGAGAGCCGTGCACCTGCATTGATATGGATCAACTTGCCCATATACGGTGCGTCTTCTGGAACCCAATGTAACTCATAACCCCACGGCTTTTCAATGCGTCGAATATACGAGCTTGTGGTGAAATCTTTAGGATCAAAAGTTGGTATTGTTTGCATGGTTATTGCAGCTCCTTCTTAAACTTTTCGACCAGTTCCACTGGGCTTGGATCGACATTGTTGAGAATGCCAAAGTAAGCGGTAGCGAAATCACCCAGCAACACCAGATACAGTAGCTGCTCCACGACAGATTCACCGACAGCCTCAACCCTGTGTGCCTTGGGACGCTTACCGGAAAGCAGCCGATCGCTTACTTCAAAACGCTTTAAAACTCTTGGATGTTCGAAAGAAGAGATCAGATCAATAACCGCAAATGGCTTCTCTATCGGGTGCGAACTCCAGCCAATAAATTCATTGTGATTAAACTCCGGCAACTGATTACACCACGCCGTGTTCTTAGCGTTCTCGTTGACATTAATCTTCCACTTGTACGCAGCCGGGTACGTTAGTGCGCCGCCGTAGATGATCGGCGTTTTGCCTTCCATCTCGAGCGCCAGCTGTTTTGCGGGATTATCTTTAATCGACACATCAGCAGCCCAGCTCTTAGCGGCGGCTTCGAGCGGTGATACAGCGGCTTCGAGCTCGGCAAGTACGGTATCAGATACAAGCCCAGCAGCGACAAACAGCTCCACAAGCGCCCGATACATGTATAAAATACCCGTCCGCGGCTGTGTACACTCAGGGATCTCGGCATACGACAACTGTTGGCTGGTGGCATATTCAAGCAGTTTCCCGCCATGTGCAAAAATTACCACTAACGCATCTTTCTCCTGCGCTTGCTCAAATGTTGCCAAAGTTTCCTCGGTATTGCCCGAATAACTGGCGCAGATCACCAACGTTTGCTCATCAACCCATGCTGGCAGCTCATACCCTTTTACCACAACAAAAGGAACCGATAATGCCGGCCAGGTATGCGCCAGCTCTGCCACCAGACTACTGCCTCCCATGCCGCTAAAAACTACCTTGGTAACTTTTCGGTCCAGTTTGATATCCCCCAAACCAAATGCGTGTAGCAGCTGTCGAGGCTGCTTTTCAATAAAGCCAAGCGCATCGCTTTTGTCCACCTTTGCTACTAATTTGAGATCGTCCAGCATACTGTAAAAATACTCCCTCTTGCAAAACACTTATGGTATCAGGTACTATTATACTTGAACAACTAGAAATATTAAGATCACGGGTGGGAACATGAACTTAAATCCGCTAAAAAAAGATGATAATACCGATGCGTTAGTGCAAGCACTGGAAGATGCCAACAACGTTGGTGCCATGCAGCCAGGCATCACACCAAGTGCCGCACCAGATGACGCCGCTATTGCCGCCGATCCTCAAGTGGTGTCTGCCGGTGTAAGTGATGGTGCAGACACCAGCGATGCTCCAGCTGAGCCGCCAGTCCAAGAAGCTGTGGATACAGCTAATTCACCACTGCCTGCTGAGCCAGCCGACCCTGTTGCGGGTATTAATTTTGATGGCAACGACATTCCTGTTGGCCTCAGCTCAGATGCCGACGCGCACCTCAGCCCAGAGGATACACCAACTGAAGGAACGGGCGACAACGGAGAGCTTGATGACGTTAAGAAATCTGCACTTGAACAGCTCCGCCCACTTATTGAAAAATTAGATCTCGAACCAGCAGATAAGTTTGATAAGTATCTCATGATGCTCCGCGCATCAGATGACCCAGCCCTAATCAAGCCAGCATTTGACGCTGCTCAAGGCATCCCTGGCGAAAAAGAGAAAGCCCAGGCACTCCTGGACATCATCAACGAGATCAACTACATCACCGCCAACCAGCAAACTGCGTAATCATTCTCCTTTAAGTCGTGTCCGACCTTTTTCATCAGTAATAAACTGCTACCTGCTCTCAGAGATTGAAAAAGCCTTGGACGAACCAAGGCTTTTTAATGTGGAATGGGGTACTACATCCCCATCATTGATGGGTCCATGCCGCCACCAGATGGAGCTGCGGGAGCTTTTTCTGGGATATCTACCACTAGTGCACCCATGG
>CAZXUE010000003.1:43324-71705 GCA_964643895.1 uncultured Candidatus Saccharibacteria bacterium | reverse complement strand
CATTTTACCCACCAAAATCAAAATCCCCACAACTTTTCCACAGTTCTGGGGATAAACACCAAACTCAGCACCCCACCTCGACTAGGATAATCCCTATCGCAAACGAACAAGGTAATACGCTATCCGTTTAACAATTTATAAGCAGTGTTAACTAATTGAAGCCACCGATTGATCGAATCCAGCAAAAAGCCAGCTATCAGTTTCATCGCCAACTTCAAGTGTCAGCCTAACGTGTGGATTACGCGCCTTTAGTTCAGTCATCCGTGCTATCACGGTGTTGACTAATTCTTCTGTGCCGTGGCCTCCATTGCGAGACTTTATTCCCTGCCAGTCAAAAACACAAGAAACGTCTATCCCATGCAACGCAGCGGTCTCTGCGGTAGCCATGAGTACATCAGATTCTTCGGCAGGCATTGGTCGAGGCCTGAGTACAATCGCCTCAATATCTTTAATATGTAGTCCTTCTACCTGAGCTTCGATGTAATGCTGAAGACTACCATGCCCAGTATCGCGACGGTGGCCCTGAAAAGTATCTTGTAGTATTTTACTGCCCCTATCGGCATCTGACCGTAGTAGTCTTCGGTCTAAGGTGAAAGGCCTTCCGTTCAAGGTATCACCAAAGGCAAACGTAGCCTGCCGAACTGCCGAACTATCTTCTTTTAATACAAACCGGGCCTGTCCATATGACCAAGCCGGATCATCTTTATCCGCAATATGCTCGGCCTGAATGACCGAACCGTAAATAACGCGCGGCGAGAAAAGTCGCCTCTGATGACCTAGCATTCGTTCATTATTCTGCCTAACACTGTGGTCGCCGCTACTAGGCCGGTTGCTGGGAGCCTTGCCAGGTCGGTTTTCATAACCATACACCGATGCCTTTACTCTACCCTCAGACAGGGGATCAAACATTTGCAAAAACGTATTTAACGAACGATTGCTAGTAACACGAGTATCGATCTCAGCATCGACTGGAGGGACCTCGCGGGCACAAATATATTCAGCATTTTTCTCCAGATTATGACGCGACTCATCTGCATCGACTGGAGTAATATCAGCCTCAAAAACTTCGGCTAACAATTTCATAAAACGATCTCTTAAGCCTGGTTCCTGTATAAACTCCAACTCTGTGAGGGCAGCTTCGAAATCACGTATCTGAGCTAGTTCTACAGCGGCATGCAAGTGAAAAATTCCAGCTAACCGTGGGTCTCTGGCCAATCGCTCGTAGCCATCTTCTTGCTGAGTAAACCAAGTGAACTGAGTCAACATTCTTTCGGCTGTTCTTTCTATCTCTAACGAAGCAGCATCAACCTCAGATATACGGTCCATAACCTCCCAGACAAACGCAAAGCTATCTTCGTCTACAAAACCTACGGCTTTTTCAACCTCTTCATCACTCACCCCTTCTCTGAGGCTGGAACGTAACTTGACATACCCAACCATCTCCAGAGCCCATGGCGCCATAATGTCTAAACTAATTTTACCACTGCGCACCTCGTCGATAACTTGTTGAATAGCTGCTTCAGATTTTAAATTTGGATGCAGTCCTTTGTAGCTAGTCGCACCTAAGCTAGTTCTGATAAAGTTTTCAGTCTCTTGAATAACCGCTAGATCACGCTCGAGACTAGTATCGGTCTCATAATTAGGGGTGGCGGTAATCGTTTGTTCTATCATGTTTTTATTTTCTTATTACAGTATTAATTGTAACATAAAGTACTAATATTGTCAATATCAGTATCTAGTACTACTCTGCACTCTATGGAATGCACGCTGCCAAGCCTTCAATGTCTACAATATGACAGAATTTAAACTAACCTATTAATTGCCTCATGGCCATCTCTTACTATCAATGTAGCCGCCTGAACAATATCAGCACCTGCTTGAAAATAAAGATCGGCATCAGCTTTAGTCTCTACCCCGCCTACGCCGATAATTGCCATATCATCTGGTAAAAGCCTCCTGAATTGGCGCACCTGGCCTAGATTGATTGCAAGGAGTGCCCCACCGCTTACCCCTGCAAGCTCCACCGCTAGAACAGACCTGCCATCCTCCCCACCCATAAAGCCGTTCGGAAATGTATTACTGGCAACCACGCCTGCCACCTTTGTTTGGGTGAGTATCTGCGCTGCTCTTTTTAAATCTTCGGGGTTACTGTACGGTGAAAGCTTTATGGTCAGCGGCAAATTCACCACAGCCTGAACCGCGCGGATAATCGCCTCCATCAAGCTAAAATCAAAACTCACAATTGGCCCTTGCTGCCCATCCTGGTGTACATTCGGGCAGCCAAAGTTAAGTTCTAGAATATCAATATTGCTCTTTTCTGCCAGCTCTGCAAGCTGCACATACTCCTGTTTAGAAAATCCTGTGATGCTGAGCACGGCCAGCTTTTTTGCAGTATGTATTACCCGGGTCATTTTTGGCAACTCAATTTTATAAAACTTGAGGCCACCATTCGGCATGCCGAACGAATTGAGTGCATGATTATCACTCACAAACCAGCGCGGTTCAGCATTCCCCTCTCGAGGTTCTACTGTAATTGAACCTATGAGGACCAAGCCTGCTTTTGTTTTGCAAAACGCCTTCACGTCGTCCATTGTTTTAGCAATATTACAGGCTGCGTTCATGGCAGGAACCTCTATAGATAGTGTGCTGATATGCGCCATAGCACTCACTGCAGTGTCTTAATTAACCGAGAGTACCAGATGGCGCTTTGGCGGGGGCGGCGTTTCATGGTTTTGTAGTTGACTTCCAAAAGGCCAAAACGTGGCCAGAAGCCTTCGGCCCATTCAAAGTTATCAAGCAGGCTCCAGTGAATGTAGCCCTGCAATTTCACGCCGTCTTTCATGGCTTCATCCATCGCCTTCACGCTTTGGGCAATCCACCACTTTCTGTACTTGTCGTTTCGATCCGCTACGCCACTTTCGGTGATGATAAAGGGCAACTTGTATTTTTGATGCAGCTGCATGAGTAGCGGCCGGATTTTATCGGGCTGCATATCCCAGCCAAGATCATTCTTTTTGTTATCTTCAGGATTATGCACCCGTGTGCCGAGTACTTGATTTGCAAAATAATAATTCAGACCAAAGAAGTCTTGCGTTCGCTTCACCCTATCTACGAACCATTCATTTGCAAAATAATGCGCCCAGCGTGCAATGAAGTGAGAGATCCATGAATCGTAGCCGCCGTAATAATAGGCACAGTTATGAGCCAGCCCAATTTGCGCCTTGGGATGCAACTTTTTGAGCAATCTATAGCTTTTACGGTGTGCTCGGGCCAGATTTCGCATGACAGCGATCATAGCAAACTTTGAGCCGCCTTCCGGTGGCCAGCGCCGCTCATGGTAGCTCATAGCGGCGTACACCGTTGGTTCATTAAGGGTAATGACGTAACGAAAATCGATATCGAGGTGTTCTGCCAAGTGACGTACGTAACGTACGAAATACTTCACGTTACGTCGATGCAAAAAGCCACCCTTCTCGGCAAACCATTCCGGAAACGTCCAATGCCATAATGTAATAATAGGGGTAATGCCTCGTTCTTTAAGCGCTTCAAAATAATTTTGGTAGTGTTTCAATGCAGCTTTATTAAATTCACCCTCTTTTGGCTCAATTCGCGACCATTCTATACCTAAGCGAAGTGTGTTCAAATGAAGTTTTTTAGCCAAATCAAAATCGGCCTCGTAACGTTTAAAATGATCTGCCGTTCTACCTGAAACATAGTTAGAGGGATTCAGCGCCTGGTCTTTAATTTCATCCCAAATCGGCAGATGCTGATACATATATGGTGCCTGAGCCACTTTTACCTGAGCCGTCTCCAGCTCCCACGCCGTCCACTGATTGTGATTGCCGCCTTCAACCTGGTGAGTTGAAATACTCGCCCCCCACAAAAACTTTTTAGGAAACTTCAAATTTATTTTTGTACCCTGCGTCATTACTGATTAGTATACCGTATGAAACCATAAAAGCGTTGCCATGACAGACAATCACTTTAAAATATCTCGTAGCTGCGCAAGATCTTCCTCGCTCAGTGCAATGTCTCGAGCGGTTAAGAATGCCTCCAGCTCATCACGGGGCTGTATAGGGGCTGCTTCACCAGTATGTTCTCGGATCAAGGCCAGCAGCTCCTCCCCGTAGCGTTCGATCATTTTTGGCCCAATACCAGAAATGAGCTTGAGTTGATTTTGTGACGATGGTTTATTCGTAGCCAGGGCGTCAAGCGTTTTATTACTGGCAACCATATAAAGCGGCACGCTGCGTTTTGAGCCTTCCTGCGAACGCCAGGTCTTTAACAGCTGTAAAAGTGCTTCATCAAGACCGCTGCTGCTCGTTGCCGTGTTCTCCCCCTCTGCCAGCATCTCTTCCGGTGTTTCGCGGGCGATTGCCTCCGAAAGCTGCCTTATCTGTTCATCAAATGTAAAGATTTCCGGATGCATTGCCATTGCCGTATTATTAATTCCTTTAAGATACAGGCCGTCAAGACTACGTACCCGAGAAAGCGCCACATACCCCATGCCTGGTGTAAACGCCCGAGAAAGATCGATCTCGGCACCATCAAGGCTCATGCCTTGGCTTTTATGAATTGTTATGGCCCAGGCTAACCGAAGCGGCAATTGAGTAACGCGTGCCCGCTCTTTGCCATCTTCTTCAAGCGCCCAACTATGCGGCTCTACTGTGAGCGTTCTTCTGCCCTTTTGCATCTCAACGACTGGCTTGCCATCATGAAAGTCCACCACCCTGCCCCGGGATCCATTCGCGAACCCTTCGGAAAAGTTATTCGCCACAAACATCACCTCAGCACCAACTTTTAGCTCTAAGATCTCGGGAGCGAGAACACTTTTAACCAACTGCTCAACCTTAGCTTGCACGCCATATGTTTCCATAACAAATGTTCGCGCATCATCGCTCAGCGCCTTAAGATGCGAATCGTTAATCTGCTCGACATCCTGGTTGTGCGAATAGAGTTTTGTTACCGAAGCATCATCTGGTACCTCCACGCCGAGACGTTCGCTCAAGGCATCGAAATGAACATCAAGTACCTCGCCGGCTCGCATTGCTTCAAGCAAATCAAGCAGTTGATCATTTTGCTGTCGGTGCTGCTCACTCAAATAACAGATCTTTGGATTAAGCTCTTGCCAAGTATTGGAAAGGTGCGCAAAATCAATTGAGGTATCACTACGATTAATCGGTGGCAATTGAAACAAATCCCCCGTTAAAATAACCTGCATGCCGCCAAACGGCTCATCTGAATCGCGCAGCCACTTTGCCACCTGATTGACCATATCAAGCCGTTTACCGTGAATCATCGAAACCTCGTCAATAATCAGAGTGTCCGTATTGTTGTAACGCTTCAGCAATCGGTCGTTATCTTTCAGCCACTTTTCGTCGCGATCACTGATTTCATCTCGAATGCCAAGACCTGACCAGCTATGAATTGTCGTGCCACCAATATGCGTGGCCGCAATACCGGTAATTGCCGTAATTGCCACGCGCTTCTTTTGTTTTTTAGCCCAGTCAATAAATTGGTTTAGTACATATGTCTTACCACTTCCAGGAGCACCAGTCAGAAAAACTGATTCACCGCTCATCATCACCCTCAAAGCCTGTATTTGTTTCATCGCCCCACTTTCAAGTTACTCGTTTAAGTATAGCAGCTCACGACGTGATTGCTCATTACTTTGCGTGAACAAAATAACCAAGTAGATCTTGAACCTTACCACTTTGTGCACGCTCAACTATACCTTCGTTTGCTTCAAGTAAGCCAAGTAACCTTCCTTTAAATCTAAAAGCACCTCTTGCAATTCTACCAATTTCTGAATGATCAATACCATCACGCAAATCATAAATACTGACTGCAAAATCCAACCAATCCCTAAAATCTCCTTGGGTAATCGCTTCTTTAAATTCAGGCTCATCGAGCACTCTTTTGAGCATTGCATCAAGCTTATCTGCGTCCTTTGCTCTCACGCCAGAAATTGATCTCAAACCATACGCAAGCACATGCCCAGCAGGGCTCAGCACAGAAATACTTGGGCCAGGTTCGGTTACAAGTGTCCATGGAGTATACGAGCCTTCGGCAACCTCTTGAGAAAGCGGGCCAAGCTCATAACGCCTCACGCCATCATAATCAATTGTGCGCTGCGATATCCAATCAGTAAACAGCGACTTCGTGCCACCCAACCTTGTTTGAGGCTGGTAGCGTTCAAAACCAAATACCGAAACCACCAACTCGCCCTGAACCGCCCTCTCAACTTCGGCCACCACCGCGGCAGCCTCACTATCGCTCATGACTCTATCAACGAGAATATCTATATCTCTAACGGTACCATTCGGCCTAATCGTCCCTTCGCTGGCAGCCGCCGATGCGCTTATTGTTTGTGTTGCATGGTTAAACACTGTATCCGGATGCTTCAGCGCACTACTTGGAATTCCACCCAGCACAAAGTAATTTGGCTCATCACCGATAGCACTGCGCATTGCTGCGTCAACATCTGCAATCGCTTCGTAACACGGCAACGCTTCAGATCTTCTGCTCATACCTACAATGTACGTACAACATCATAAAAACACAAGCATAAGCTTATCTGTTAAGCAGCTCAATTCGAGCCTTATTTGCCCACTGGTCAGCCATTTCGTTACCCGGGTCACCGACATGCCCTCGAACCCAGGTAAGTTTGGCCCTCGAGCTTCGATATAACGGGCATACTTCTTGCACGAGATCAAGATTTTTAATGCCACCTTTTTTCTGCCAGCCGTTAGCCTCCCAGGTTAGCGACCATTTGGTAATCACGTTGATCCAGAATTCGCTATCTGTAAAAATCTCACACTCTCCGCCGTTCGCATGCTCCAAGGCAGCAATCAACGCCCTTCCTTCCATGCGAATATTGGTAGAATCCCCGCCAAATCCAAGCCGCACCGGTTCCATCTTCTCGCCATCAACTAAAATAACCGAAAAGCCCCCTGGCCCCGGATTAGGACTACAACTCCCATCGGTATAATAAATCTTCATGCTACCGCTCCTTTTACGACCCCAGCGATCTTCTGGCCAAGCTTACGGCTTTCGGCTGCATCAAGGTGAATTCCGTCAGTGTTTTTAGAAACCACTACTTCTGACGCATCTAAAAAGATGTCGCCATTTGTTTGTGCATATGCTTCAAGGCTATCCCGCAACTCAGAAACAAGTAATGCACTTCCCTCAAACACCTCCCTAAAGGAATCTAGCCCCTCCTCGTCAATCTCAGGAGGTGCAATGATGACAAGTTTCGGAATACCGTATTTCATAAAATCACACCAGAACTGCATTTTTTCTTTATACCCATCAATCGCTTTTGCAATTTCATTTGGTTGATGATGTGTCTTGGAATTCAAATCATTTGTACCGAGCATAATAACAACTACATCAAGCGGAAGATGGCTTGCAAAAATCGGACCAAATTGCGTCAGTCCATCCCTTTCTGGAAACCAGCCGTTCTCGCTGAACATTGTCCGTCCCCGCAGCCCTTCGGCTACAACCAAGAAACCATGACCCAGTTCCTTTTGACACACTACGCCAATACGATCCTCAAATCTATGCCTACCACTGTTCACTGCGTCAACACCCCAAAAAAACGAATCCCCATACAACAAGATATTCTTCATATATCCAATCATAACAGAAACAACTTACTCCTCTAACGATCTGCTAGATTTTTAAGTGCCTGTTCGTATTTTTTTATAAACCGGCGGGTCAATGCATCGATATCTTTATCAGCAGCGTTCTTCTTGTGAGAACGTTGATTAATCGGAGTAATTTCTACTTCTACTTCATCACCTATCTTAATCCCCTCTTGTTTGAGCAGTTTTGCAGGAATAGTTACCCCAGCGCTCGAGCCAATTTTGATAATCTTTTGCGTACTTTGTATCATACAAAACATTATAACAATATTATAATAAAGATCAACACTTGAGTTATAAGTTTTCAAATCTCCCATCTTTATAAGGAGGTTCACAAATCTCGGCAAATATGAGACCGCTCTCACCCGCCTGCCACTGCATAACTTGACCTATCTCAACCTCAACAGATCGTGCATTGTCAGGGGTAGTATCATCAAAAGTATATTCTTGCACTACACCATCTTCGGAAACTACCGTAAGCACCCCTACTCCTCTAATAAACTGCTCGACCGTTTTCGTACCGCCCAGCACCCGTTGATTAGGCGTTTTCGCATTTGCCGCTACTTCTACCACGGCCACGTCCTCAGATATCGTATCGGCAAACGCATATTCATCACATTCAATATTTTCGTAGGGATCATGTGATCTTATAAAACGCACCGATCTTCCTCCAAACAGTATGCTTTCCGACTGAGGAATTCTAGTGCCACCATCAACCTCATCCAGGTAGCGCTTTACCACGTCCTGGTCGCCAGCAACTCTTTTGTGCGTGATAATTTCTTGTCTCATCTGTAGCCTTATTTCTCTTGCTCGTTTTATTGCAGCATCGTAAAACGGTATGATTGGATATAGCCGACCATAACCGGTTATCTTATCTGGATGACCATCTGGCATACTACGTTGTCTGCGACGTTCCAAAGCAGCGACTGATGCTACTTCAAGATGATCTTCAATCCTTTGTCTAAATTTCTCGTTCATAGTAACTCCTTATCTGTTACTGAGTTACTATAATACTTTTTTCATGATATGTTAAAAAGTTGTCTGGACATTCAGACATTTTTTTGCTATGATAACCACATGCATGTTGATAACTCACTGCAAAATAAAGTTGTCAGGTATTTAAAACAACTGGGCTTAGAGCAAGAACAGGCTTTGGTATACCTCTTTTTACTGCAATACGGGCCGAACACCGTTCTTGCCATCAGTAAGGGCCTGAAAACCGGTCGCACCAAACTCTACCCTCTTTTGGAAGAGCTTGCCGAAAAACAGTTGATTATCATTCACGAGAGACATTATGGCACTAGTTACGAAGCTCAAAAACCAGAGGTCATTGAGTTTTTAGTAAGTGAACGCGAACGAAAGACCGAAGCGCTCCGAAGCTCGCTCCCTGCTGCACTGAATATTTTAGAAAACCTGAAGAAACAATCCCCCACCCACACCAAGATAGTGGAATATCGAGGTGTCGATGGCCTCAAGCAGATGAACTTTAACCTAAGCAAGGCCACCAAAGAGTACCGTGTTTTTGAGCTAGCTGGCCTTGATAAGCACCTTGGCACACATTTTGCCCAGAAGATGCGCGAGCGCTATCAAGAGCGCAACCTGAAAAGCTTCGATATCACAAACAATCTAGACCGAGCCAAAGAACCAGGCGCCGAACTACCCGGCTCGCAAACGGCATACATATCACCTAGTGTATTCAAGATCGAATTTGAAACCTACATTTACGATAATGTGGTTGGCCTGCTCAGCTACGAAAGCGATGATATTTTTGGTGTCGAAATCTACAGCGAAAAACTCGCCCGCCAACAGACCCAACTCTTCAACCTCCTCTGGAGCCAAGCAAAGATATTAAACTAGTGTTATTACTCAGTAACGGTGAGCATGCCGACGTGACGGTCGTCGATGTGGTCGTGGAAGCCGTGGGTACCGACGGTTTCGGCAGTGAAAGTGGCAGATTCACCGGGCGCCAACACACGCACATTCATTTCCGTATTTAAACGATGTGTTGGGTGGTCATCTGATGAAAATTGCACTTGTGTTGAAGAGTCATTTTTTATTGTTATTATCGCACCCTTCTTAACAGTGAGATTATTGGGCGAAAAGCCATTGTTGGTAAAAGTAATTGTGGCATTCTGAGCACCCGCCTCTTCTTCACTTGACCCAGCAGAAGCTTCTTCAGGTTCAGTACCTTCATTCGTCTGAGTATCCGTTACCTCGCTAGCTGGCGCGTTCGCATCCTGATTGAGCGCAAATACTGCTACCAAAATAGCTGCCAAGATTGCCACTACACCAATTCCTATTATGACTTTTTTACTCATACTTGTTCCTTCATGCCTCGCTTATCGTACCAGTAATTATACACGATCGCCGCAATCAAGCTGACACCGTACACATACCAAACAGCTTTATACCAGCTTACAGAAAGTTCGCGCCCCAAGCTCAGACCATGATAAAAAATCATTGCCATCGCGACAACCTGTGCCCAATCGATATACTTCCACCACGATTTCTTCTGAAACCTCCGCTTCAACTCAAACAACAAAAAGATGAGCAGGCTAATACTACCGAGCCCAATCGCAAATTTCATTGCACCGTAAACCTCTAAATAGCTTTGCGGCGGCAAGCCAAAACCATCTTTGTAGAGTTGAAAAATGAGTAGGCCAGGGTGTAAAAGAATAAATGCCAAAACAAGATAGCTACTTATCGCAGAATACAGTTTATTCTCTTTCGCAGATACGCCGAGCAGTCTTCTCAACGAGCCGAGCACATAATGTGTCCACATCAAACTAAATGCTGCTAAACCAAGTAGTGGAAAGACATCATAGGTAGTCAAAGAACCGCCATCAAGTCGCTCTCCAGCCCATACAACAGTAGCCAGCGCGACAACAAACAACCCCAGCCCCCACGAACAAACCCGAAGAGTAGTTTTATTGTTCATATGTTTATTGTAACAGACCAGCCAGCCCAAACCCGACCCCGCACGCACCTTCTCGTCTCCGGCACCAACTTCTTATATCCGTCATCTTGAGCACAGTCGACCTGTCCACCGTAGCTTCAGCGAAGGAGGAAAGATCTAATTGAAAGTAGAGAGCAGATCTGTTGACTATATTCGAGATAGCGAAGGGTACGCGTAGGCCAGGCTTAAACCAGTCTGGCGTGCTTGCTCTGCCGAGAGAGCTTTTTATCGAAAGTAAGGAGCTGCACGCCTTGCAGCTCTGCATAGGCAGCAAGGCAGGCGTCGGCAAAAGAGATTGCCGGATGCTCAACATAAAACGGCAAGGCTTTTGCCAGCGGCTCTCGATTACAATTTACCTTGGGGTGCCTCAGGATAATCTCGGCAATCTCTGAAACATCTTTGCGCGAATAGCCGAGGCGTGAGGAATGTAAAATCCACACAACCTCCGCCCACGCAAGATCTGCAATATGTACTTCTTTCACGCTCGGATCCTTAAGAATAGCAATCACCTGCTTTGCTTGATCTGGAATGTCTTGCAGTATCCAACGCAACAATAAGTTTGTGTCAAATGCAACCGAACTGCTCATATGCTATGCTCGATCTTTCCAAGCTTGATCGCGAAGCTGCTCAATCTCTTCAACCAAGAGTGGTGCAATACGCCGCTCTTTCCGATGTTTCTGTACCTTCTTTTGAAGCCGCTCAAATTCCACCCAGTAGTCATCTTTCTCCAAAATTATCTGGCCCTTCACCTCTTTTACCTTCAGTCTATCAGATGGTGAAATGCCCAGTTTTTTACGAATTGCTGCCGGTACCGTTACCTGACCTTTGCTCGTAATTGTAGTATTAAATGTTTTCATAGGTATTACTGTATCAAAAGTAATACCTAGTGTCAAGGTAATACCGATGTTTATCTGAAGTAGCGTCCATTCCCGAAAATTTGCACTAAATGTGGCCGATCGGTCAAATTTCAGTGTAATATCGAGCTATGGCGTTTAACCATTATGCAAAAATAAAACGAATTTTAGAAACCGAACCACCTGGCTGGTATGTTAAAAGAATCAACAAGCCGACTTCTGCAAAAAACTTTAAGGGCGAGCTTCGCCACTTCGACCATTATTACCGCATCTACCGAGCCGATGGCTCCCCCATCAAATACTGCAAATTCCAACAGCTCGATAAACTTGCTCAGATACTCAACCTACAATTATACGAGATGGACGTAATCGAAAGTTAGCTAAAGAGTTTCCAAGATCCTTCGCTTACCACCGCAACTTGATCTCCATTCACCCTAACTGCTGAATCATCGTCAAGCGCATATAGTGGCATCTTAAAATGCTGCGCTATATTTTGCAGGAGATCGTCAGTAACAAAATCACGATCCTCACTACCGTAATGCGGCCTGATGAGGAAATCCACGATATTAAGTGATTTTCCAGAGGAACGATCTTTCGGGCCAAGCTCGTCAAAATCAATATCCCAGTTGCCTGTAGCAAACTGTTTCACTGCCTGAGAACTTGTACACAGCAAGGGCTGAGCAAGCATACTGCCTGCAGAGGAACCAACGTACACCTTACTCTCGAGCAACCCAGGGAGTTCCGCAAGCAAGCCAGATCTTTCAAGCCAATAGCTCAGAATGTAGTTTGCGCCGCCGCCCATTACAATTACATCAGCTTCCTCAATTTGCGGCATCCATACATCCCTATCAATGCCATCGAGGCCCGCCACATCAAGCATGTAGAAATTTCTCCAGCCAAGATCGTACACGCTGTTCAAGTTCTGTACAAACCATGATTTATCACCCCTCGCACCATTATGCGATGTGACAATGTACGCAACTGTGGCTTCGGAAAACGGCTTCTCGAGCAACGAAGAAAGTGCATCCGCAATTGACTGGTTATAAATCATCTGGGACGTAAGAAGTAGCTTCATTCTTAAATCTCTTCGATCTTCACCCGTTTTTGTTCAGTGGTATCCCGATCACGAACTGTAACTGTTCCGTCTTCGAGCGTATCAAAGTCGATTACTACACAGTATGGTGTACCGATTTCATCTTGACGGCGATAACGTTTACCAATATTCCCGTTATCGTCCCAGGTTACGTTACCGTATTTCTTCTTCAGTGCAGCAAACACCTTTCTCGCCTTCTCCACCAACTCCGGCTTGTTCTTTAGCAGTGGCGAAACACAGAATTGATATGGCGCAAGATGGGTTGGCAGCTTCAAGTACGCACGCGCCTCACTATTCACCTCATCCTCTTGGTACGCAGCACATAGCACCGCCATCAACGCTCGCTCAACACCGAATGAAGGCTCAATCACATGAGGAACAAATTTTGTGTTCGAACCTTTTATAGTGTATTCCATGCTCTTGCCAGAATTATTCTGAATATTCATCAGGTCAAAATCTGTGCGATACGCCATACCCAAAAGCTCATCCCGGCCATGCGGAAAGTCGAACTCAAAATCGATCGTGCGCTTGCTATAATGCGCCCTATCCTCCTCTGGAACTTCAAGTTCATGCACACTCTCTTTTGGTAGACCCAACGCCTCAAACCACTCATGAATTTTTACACGCCACTGCTCAAAAAGCTCCTCCCACTGCTCTGGGTCAACAAAGTATTCAATCTCCATTTGCTCAAATTCGCGCGAACGAAACACAAAATCACGCGGGCTAATTTCATTCCGAAACGCCTTACCTTGCTGGGCAATACCAAACGGTAAATCAGGATAAAAACTATCCACCACGTTCTTAAAGTTCGTGAAGATACCCTGCGCAGTTTCCGGCCGAAGATAACTCACCGAGCTTTCATCACTCACCGGCCCAACATGGGTTGTGAACATCATATTAAAGGTTCTTGATTCCGAAAGCGGGTTTTTTTCAGGGCTTATAATATTGTTTTCTTTAATCGCCGCATCCATCTGCGCCATCGTCATGCCGGTCGGGTCAATACCACTATCTTTCAGAATATGATCAGTACGATACCGCTTCTTCGTTACAGTATCCTCACAAAGTGGATCAACGAATGTATCAACATGCCCGCTTGCCTGCCAAACCTTCTGGTTCATTAAAATTGCCGCATCGACACCGTACATATCCTCGCGGTCTTCCACAAACATCTTCCACCAGAGATTCATGATATTGCGCTTCAAGATGACACCCAAAGGGCCGTAATCCCAGGTTCCGGAAAGCCCGCCATACACCTCACTACCCTGATAAATAAACCCACGCCGCTTACAGAGGCTGGTGATTGTCTCTAAATTTAATTCGCTACTCATAATTAGTTACCCTTATTTGTTAGGTTGTTTTAGAAAAGTCAAAAATAGTGTTAAAGAAAAAGCGCTGCTAAGCAGCGCCACCAAAACCACGACCAGCAAAGAAGGCAATACGCGCCTCAACAGAAAACAATGCTGATTTAGTAACAGTTATCATACTCAGCAAGATTATACCTTAATTCCTTACTTATGTCACAGTGCCACTGCTAGCTGGTATCTGGACAATGGTATCTATAGGTGCTCGATAAACGTTATCGATCATTGGCACCCTAAGCATGCGCAAAGCAAAATTAATAGTCCTATCATAGTCAGGGTCTACAGGGTAGTCTGCCGCAAAGAGGCTCTGATCAATCTCGCCTTCCGAGATGCCATCCATTCGTACATGACCAGTTCTGCTAATTGCCAATCTTAATCCCTCAAACAGATCTACTGGCCCACTCCGAAATATACTTCCGACTTGTGCATCACTAATAATTGGTACGCCAAAAGAAGACCGCTTTGTATCGTCACGCGAAAGATGGCGATTGCTCAGCTCAATCATTAACGATCCTTGCACCTGGTCATAAGAAGCAGTCATTTCAACCCGCTCTTTTCGTGTAACTCCAGACCTGATAAGACTATCGTCAAGAACCGGTCTGTCATCAATCATTGGCATGCCAACATCCCAAATGACAGCAGCTTCGTTAATCTTAGCCCTATCTACTAAGGCACGAAGCTCGTCTGACCTAAAAAGGTCAGCCACGAAAGGGCTTGATGACCGCTCTTTTACTACGGCCATAGATTCCGAGCCTGAACTTATAGTTGTCATAAATGTATAGGGTCTACTCCCCTTCAACCACTGGTACTACAGGTGCTTCGGCTGTTTCGTGATGAATTCTTTGAGACAAATTACGATCCAAGACCGGATTACTCTCTGCGGCCTTCCCTAGCGCGTCCCTAACTGCCATGGCCGCTAAAGCCTGTTCTTGTCGCAGATCACGCAATCTTACCTCGGCATCGCCATTTGCTCGTTCTAATGGTGTTGGCATTTTTTGTTCCTTGTTTATTTCATCTTACGACTATATTTTTATTATAGCAAACATAAGCGTAAATGTCAATGCTTTATGCCCTTTCGCTATAATTTGGCAATTTGCTCAAGGAGGATTTCGAGTGGTTTTGCGGTTGCACTTAAATCTTTCACTTGGCGCAGTACTTGAGATTTGTGCGAGGCGAGCAGGCGCAGTAATTTGATGTGCTCTGTACGAAATGTACCGTTGGGGCTCGAGTAAAAACACATCTCTTCTGCCGAAAACCCGTACAGTTCATCATCTACCAGCTTCGCGCCTCCTTGATCGGTATATAAGTTTGGTTCTCTTCCCTGCAGCTTCAAAAGGCGGAGGTAAAACCACGTTTTTATACCTGAGAGCGAGACTTCGACCTCTCCTAAAATAGCAAGGGTATCCCGCAGTAGTTCGTAGTAATCTCGCTCGGCCTCAGCTTCAACAATGGTGTCCATCAGCTTCATCGCTTCGTAGCCAAACATCATCCGCTGCAAATCTCCCACAATACCATCCCAATGAGTTTCAAGGCGCGTGCTGATGATCCGCTGAAGATCACCCTGGGTCTGCAAAAACGTAATGGTACTTTCTGAAAAAAGCTCAATGCCTCCGGCAAGTTTACTTTTAGAGCGTCGTACACCCTTAACCATGGCCTTTACCTTGCCGATTGGCGTCAGAAAAGTAACAATTCGGTCTGCCTCCCCGTAATTGGTGCGTCTGAGCACAATGGCCGGCGAAGTCTGCTGTCTCATATGCGGTCTCCTGCATAGGCGAGCTGCTTTTTAACTGCAACCACCAGATCTTGCGGCTTTGTCTTTGATTTATCTAAATAGCGCTGAACACCATATTGCCGCCAGCGCTCGTCACTCATGCCAAAATCACGAGACGGGACACTGCTTAAAATAACGACCGGTACCTTGCCGCTGTCATCATATGAAGCCAATTCATGAAGTAGCTCAATACCATTATGCTGAGGTAAAAACATATCAAGAATAATAAGATCAGGTCGAGAATGAGTATCTATGTGCGCAAGCGCGGCCTCAGCATTTGGTGCATGTAGCACTTTGCACCCATCGATGGTTTGGAGAATATCGCGGTAAAGCTCAGCTAACCACACATCGTCCTCAACGAGCAAGATTGTATATGTCATAGCTCAAATAAACTCAGTTGATGCGAAAGCTGGAGGTTAACCAGAAAGCTTGAACCATCTTTTCTTCTGGCAAGCTCTAAGCTTCCATTCATTGCCTCGGTCAGTTGCTTAGCAATATACAGCCCCAGGCCGGTGCTGGTTGCCCATTGCGGGACTGGACGCTGCATACGGCCAAATTGAGAGAAAAGCCGCTTGAGATCTGCCCGCTTCATGCCCTGCCCGTAATCTTTCACGGCCACCTGTGCCCTGCCGCGCCTGAGCCGGCTTTCAAGCTCGATCGTACATTCTGCTTCAGAGTATTTAATAGCGTTATCGAGCAGATTAAACACTACCGCGTGCAAACAGCTTTTATCAGCAAGCACCATCTGTTTTTGGCGCCCACTTTTTACTTGAATAAGTTGCGCCTGTTTGCGCGCATGCGGCTCAAGTTCGTGCGCGACCTCCTCTAGAATAAGCTGCGGGCAGAGTGGTTCAAGATGAAGTTCAAGCATGTGTTGATCAAGCTCATATCCTCGTAAAATGCCATCAATTAATCCAAGCAGCCGATCTGATGAAAATTGAATACGCTCTAGATACTGTTGATATTGTCGTGGATCAATGGCTGAATCTTGCAGCTGTGCGCTGAGACCGCTAATAAGTGTTAGGGGTGATTTTAACTCGTGCGCCACACTGGCAATAAGCTGTTGGTTTACAGCCTCTAAGCCCCCGTCAGCCTCGTCTCGCAATTGGCTCACTTCCCTCCTTACTTTTGTAGCCTTATTATAGCTGGAGCTAGTACCAAAAATCGAGTGCTTGTGTTTATTAGTTCGTAGTTTATAGTTCTTGAATTTTAGAAATTGACTGAAAATAGATCTTTCGACAGGCTCAAGATGACGGCATATATGAGCTTGTGGCACACCTTAAGAGCTAAGATCTATTTGCTATTATCTGTTATCTACTATGGGACAAAGCTCAAACCAGGGAGAACGATCTTATCAAAATCGCCTCGGAACTCGACGTTTTCAGTCCACACCTTCAAGGTTTTATCCCTCAGCGGGAAAATCACCAAGCTTCCTTCTTGATCTTTCTTCAGAAAACCATCCAACCGTGAACCCTTCACGCCTGAAACTTGCACGGAACTCGCCTTCAAATCACCCTTTTTCAACTGAGATTCATAAGTTCTCATCTCATCCGCAAACGCCTTCGTGACAACACTCATGCGCAGTGCGTAGTTCACGTTTTTAGATGGTACATAGTTTGGATGTCCGTAGTAATCAATGCCAGCATTACCATTGATATCAACATAGCTACTCCATGTTTTCGGGAAGGTCAATTGAACACTACCCAACTCGGTTGGCGATGTATAACTTCTTGTAGGGAGCTTCTCGCGATCGGCAAAATCCTTTTCAAGATCTTTCCGCTGTGTATCTTCGGCCTCTTTAACGGCAGCTTCGATACGAGGTTGATTACCATCTCGCTGATCAACAAATTTACCATAATATACCACCGCCATGACAGAGGCGACAATGAGCACAATACCCGCAATGATCAAAGGGATCAGAAGCGGATTGAGTATCCCAGTTTGATTAAGTTTACGCATATGTTTAATGGTACCGAAAATTGCTCAGAGTATCAAGCTGCAGGTGCAACTTCTGGTATAGAAGAGACCTCAACCAATACACTTACAGGATCATCAGTGAAGCCATCTGGCCCGTAATATCTATACACAGAGATAATACGCCCATCATCAAGCACGCAGCTCGCAGTTCTTACACGAGTATCCTCATCCGCCACATCACTAAACTCGGTAGATCGGTCATAAAATGCCTCAGCAATCTTAAGCTCGATAATACGTGCCGTTTTTTCTACACCTTCAATTTCAACATCGCTCTCCCTGCTAGAAAGCAATGCGCCATCTTTCGTACTATCATATACAATAGCGATCGTACCATGCTCAATTTCCGAATCTAGCTGCTCGATGATACTTTCTGGGCTTGGTTCTGGACGATCCCTATGATCGATTATTTCGTAGTTTGGGTTTTTACCATCCATACGTTATATTATAGCATAAGTAGTATATAAAAGTCAATACTTATAGAGGTACAGGGCACCCTGAACGGCTTTTGGCTTCTTGCTAGGAATTTGAAAAGTATAACTGACCAGTTGACTACCCTTTTTTAGTTCTTTTGAAAGTTTTGTATCGAGTTTTGGCATGTATTTATCCAGCAAAAAGACGAACACGCCTTTGGTTTCTGGCGGCAGAGTAATCTTCCAGAAGTTTTTACAGCGCACCGTAACTAAATCTCGAAACTTTCTGGTGCGCCAGACGGCAACTGCCCATACAAACGGGTTTAGCTCATAGCCATAGCAGCGAAGACCACGCCGCGCCGCAGCAATCAAAAGGGCGCCATCACCGCAGCCCAAATCAACAAACACTCCACCCTCTGTAAGACCCAGCATATCAAGCGCCTGCTCAGCCTGCTCGCGCCGCGTCGGCAAATACGGCGCCCCATAAAGTAGTACGAAAGCGAACGGAAGCACCAGCAGACACAGCACCCCCCAGATCATCTCGCTGCACCCAATATAAAATACTTGCTTAGCAAGACAACTTCCCCCCGCCTACTCAAAAACCGAGAGAGCCAAGCCTTGTTGTACCCTGCGAGCTGAGGATGTCTGAGGCCTGATGTAATCAGGCCGAGTTCCGCAGGATCCAGAGTATGACAAGGTTTGGCGACCATCGTGCTTTTTGAACCTAGGCGGCAGTTTTGTTTTGCTTTTGCTGTCAAAAGCGAAGAGAAAAATACCTTACGTTCTTCTTTACCACTTTTGGCAGCAAAAGTGGAGCAAAACTGCCAACCAGAACTCACCAAGACGATGTTACGAGCAGTCAGTAACTCTCGGGCTGCTGCGGAACTCGCTCTCCTTGTTCGCTCAGACATCCTCACAGCGCCGGGAGCTACTAACCGCTCTCCACTCGGTTGGATCGATGGCTGGAGGGGCTGCGGCGGCACAGGAGAGTTTTGATTTTTAAATGGGTGGGTGGAAATTGCCAAGCTTCGCTTGAAATAATTTATCATGGGGTAAACTTTTGTTTTATGATTTCTACCTGATTTTTGGCATCTTTCAGCTGAGCTTCTAGTCCCTGCGAAAGCTTCAAGGCCTGCTCGTACTTTTCAAGCGATTCTTCCACCGTAATTTCTTCAGACTCAAACCAAGCTAGCAAGGCCTCAAGCTGCTCCATCTTCTGGGCAATCGTAGTTTTTTTACTTTCTGACATCTGTTACCCTTGCTCCAATAACACCATCTTTCAATTGAATGTTTAGTTTATCATCTAGTATAACAGCCGAGGCTGAGCTAATAATCTTCTCGCCTTTTTTGACCAAGCTATACCCCCTTTTCAGCACAACTTCTGGGTTTAGCTGCACGAGCATTTGGTTCATCAGTGAAAAACGAGTTTCAATCTGCGAGAGAAAATTTTGAAACGATTTTTCAACACTAGCTTGCGCCGCTTCCCGATCTTCGGCAAACACCCGAACCGCGGCCGTTACACCGTTATAAGCCATCGCGGCAAGCCGCTCAGCTTGAGCTAAAACTTCACGTTTATTTGGCACTAAAAACTCAGCGGCATTGCTCGGTGTCGCAGCTCGCAGATCTGCCGCAAGATCAGCCAGCGTGATATCAACCTCATGACCTACTCCGCTTATTATTGGTGTTCTGCTGCCAGCTACAGCACGCACCACATCTTCATGATTAAACGCTGCCAAATCATCAGCACTGCCGCCGCCGCGAATTACCGCGATCACATCGAGCGGCTCCGCCAGCTCATTTAAATGTTTCAATGCACCGATAAGCTGAGCCGGAGCTTCAACACCTTGTACCGTGCAATCCGCCAAAACGATCCGGAGATCCCCCCACCGATTATCTAAAATCTTAATGAAATCAGCATAACCGGCAGCCTGAGAAGAGCTGACCACGCCAATACGTCTTGGAATTTTTGGCAAGAGCCGCTTGCGTCCCTCATCAAAAAGCCCTTCAGCCACCAGCTTTGCCTTCAAAAGCTCAAACGATTTTTTTAAACTCCCCTCGCCCACTGGCATAACCTCTCGAACCGTCAGGCTAAACTTACCCCACTGAGTAAGTTTTGGCTGCGCCAAAATCCGCACCTTCATGCCATCTTGCAGCGGAAACTTCAGTGCAAATGCCATCATAAAACAGCCGAGGCTCGCCCCCTCATCCTTCACATCAAAAAAAACAAACTTACCCTGATTCACCTTAAAGCTTGCCACCTCACCTTCAACGAGAATAAACGGATACGCCTCATCAAGCGTCTGATTAATTAAGTCGACTGCATCGCTTACACCAAGTGTTACGTCATGCATGCTTGAGCTCGTCCGGCGTTTTGCCCAGACTCGGCAGCGCCTTGTGGTAAAAGTAGTACCCCACTGGCAAGCTAAGTATCAGGTTCAACACTCTGTACATAACCGTTACCGAAATAGCAAGACCAGCTGGTACACCTGCTGAAACTAACACAGCCGCCATCAAGCCCTCATATATACCAATGCCGCCAGGCAATACTGCAACCAAGCCCGCAAAATTAGCCAGCGCATAGGCAATAATAATCGCTCCGGGGTTCACAAATTGGCCATAGGCGATATACACAACGTAAATAGTAGCTAGTTCGGTTATATTCGCTAGTGCCGAATAAAAGAACGGCGTTTTCAACTGCGGCAACTTCACTCGCAGCATAGTGTAGATCTCGTTCATCTCCTTAACAATAATATAAACCCGCCGCAAGTTGATTGTTTCAGGATGCTTGGGTCTAATAATATGGATTGCCCTGTTAGCTACCTTTGTAAGCGCTTTTGTGAAAGCTTTAATTCTGCTTTTACGGCTCACGATATATCCGCCAACAAGAATAATAAAGACCGTAAGAAAACTCAGACTACAGGTGATTAAAATCGTCATATTGCTCGCACTGCCGCCAAGAGCAAGCAAAAATAGCCCAACGAACAACAAAAAAACATAGCTCGCAAATGTTAAAACAAACCGCATGGTCTGAGTAAGTGTTGACTGCGCGGTACTCACACCGGCCGACTTTAATCGAGCTGCAAAATAACTAAAGCCCGAAACCCCGCCGCTTGGGAATACGTGGTTCACAAAATTAAGCTCCAGCGTTACTTTATACATCAACTTCATCGGCTGTTTACTACCCAAGATCTTTAAAAACTCGTGATACAAGTGTGCGTATGCGGCATAGTTTTGCACCTGCAGCGGAATCATGAGAAGCAGTGCAATCGCATTAATGCGCCCCAGATCAGTAAATGCCTTAGCGATATCGTGGCGTACTAAAAAAACCGCTAAGCCCAGTAGCCCGAACGTTACAATATTAAGGAGCAGCTTCCAACGCCGTCTGAGGTACTGCATTACAACCTCTGCCTTTTATATACCCGCAAAACTCCAAGTATCACCAGAAAACCCAACAACGCCCCCACATTATTGGCAACCAAATCAATATTAGTATCAAGCTTGGTAGAAATATACACCCTGCCAGTCAGCAGCTCAGAAAACAGCTCGGCAATCTCGTTCATATTTCCCAGAATATTCACTGCAGAAAAGAGTAAAAGAAACCGTTGCCACAGAGGTAATTTTGGCCATAGTCGCCTCGTAACATACGCTGTCATAATTGCCACCGCCACCCCCCCGCCAATAGCGTGATGCAAAAAATTCGCCGGCAAACGATCAAGAAAATAATACGGAATTGTCGAAGCCGCAAACTGCACGCCAGCCGCCAAAAGTGGCACCAACAGATCATCTCGCCGCCAACTATAGCCACTTTTAAGAATACATGTTTGATACCAGTAGATCACCACAAGAGGCAACCCAGCAGTAGCAATCAACAAAATAATCCCAAGCATCAGCACCTAGTATACCAGCCGTTCAAAAAATCGCATCGTACAAAAATACCATTTTCCGTCCAATCGGACGTTTTTTAGTACAAATACGTTGCCTTAAAATTACACGATCTTATTCGATACAAATCATAAAAATAACATTAATCGTATTATAACTACCCATGTATGCACTGCTCGCCCCTTTCTATCACCTAGCCGCTTGAATAAACCATACTACTTTTTGTCCGATTGGACGTTTTTTAGTACTATTTGACAACTCGCTCCAGCGCTAGGCAGTGCGTGTTATAGCCTTAGGTATTTTCTTCGAAAGAGCCGTCACTGGCTAGTGCAAAAAGCTGCGCCAGTTCTCCTCTCAGCTTACGACCTTCAAACTGCCCGCCTACATCAACCTGGTACCTCCATGGGCTATTAGAAGTTGTGGCTTGGTCGCCCAAATAATCTTGAGGTGCTTTATTACCGGGCAGTCGACTAATTTCAATATCACGCTCCTGTGGGCGATTCCCACCCTCATCCTTCCCCATGCCACGAGGATCTACCACTATTGTTGTATGCGTCTCTGGATCAAACGCTATATCAGGCTGGCTGTCATTTACGAGGGAAACACGAACTTGGCTCACATCTGCCCAGTCTAGTTCGGCAACCTTTCGTGATGCCTGTTCGTCAAACACAAACCTCACATTAAAACGCTGGAAATCTGAAGAAAATCTAAAATCAAACTCGGTGCCTTGTCGTTCTTGATCTGCGATTTCAGCAGTTTGATTTTGAAACCAACCAAATGCTTGTTGCATAAGCTGCTCGCCTACAGTTTGATCAACTTTCTCAGTATGGTCACGCTCCTCAGCCTGTCTTGTGGCAGCCGCCTCTTGCTCTCGTCGCTGCCGCGCTTCACTATTCCGTCCATCGTTTTCACCAACTGCATAACCGACAGCTCCTGCAGGAACTAGCGTTGCGAGCGTTAATGCTGCAGCCGCTACCCGACTACCCGACCGCGGACGTCTAGCTTCTCGTTTAATATCATTTGGATCAGTATTTACGCGCATTCTATTCATTTTATTTTACCTTTTACCCTTGTTTAGCTATCATAAATTATTGTACCTGATTAATCAATATTTGTCAATACTTTTCTGGTTTTAGCAAGTGCTTCATACTGTAACTATGCAGATTGCGATTTTAGGGAGGCAACCGAAACTTTCTTTGGCGGAGCTGGAGAGTTTGTTTGGTGCTGAAAAAATTATTGAGATATCGGACTATGCGGCACTTGTGACGAGTGAGGATCCTCTACCTCAAGCACGATTTGGCGGCACCATGAAGTGTGCTCGCCTGCTTTCTCGGCTAGAAAATACGGATCTTTCCGGCGCTTTTTCATATTTGCAGTCAAACATTCCTGAACACCTTCAGTATCTTCCAGATGGAAAACTCCAGTTTGGCGTAAGTATCTACGGCTTTAAGGCGCAGAAAAATTGGCTGCTGAAACAGATGTTGGAGCTGAAAAAAGTCATTAAAAAGCACGGGCGCAGCGTTCGTATTATTGAAAATAAATCTGAAGCGTTAGAGAGTGCGCAAGTTCTCTACAATAAACTTACAGGCCCGCTTGGTTGGGAGTTACTACTTATAAAAGATGGTGACGATGTCATCTTGGCCCAAACCTATGCCGTACAAGATATCGATGCCTACGCCGCCCGAGATTTTGAGCGACCAAAACGCGATGCATTTGTGGGTATGCTGCCACCGAAACTTGCGCAGATTATGATCAACCTTGCCACATCAAGGATAGTAGATAACAGCAAGCAGATAACAGATGGAGCAACATCTGAAATCTGCATTCTCGACCCATTTTGTGGCACCGGCGTAGTACTACAGGAGGCCATGCTGATGGGCTTCGCCGTCTATGGCTCTGACATCTCGGAGAAAATGGTTGAATATAGTACTGAAAACATAAAGTGGCTACGAGACCAGATCCTTCCTCCTTCGCTGAAGCTACGGCGGACAGGTCGACAAGCTCAGGATGACCCACTGCAATGGCGTATTGAAGCAGGCGATGCTATAAACCACCACTGGGATTTCTCTAAAATCCATTCTTTAAACCCTCAGATCTCTGTGGTGTGCGAAACATATCTCGGTACACCGCTCACCTCGCTTCCGGAGACGCATCAATTAGACGTAATCATGGATGAAGCCAATACAATTGCTGAAGGTTTTTTGCAAAATATCTCCAGTCAGCTCAAAAAAGGGACTCGGCTCTGCTTAGCATTCCCCGCCTGGTATCTGGGAAATAGCAAGTTTAAACACCTCAAAGTGCTTGACCATCTGGCAGATCTGGGGTACAATCGATTAGATTTAGTCCACGCCGATAAAAAAGATTTAATCTATCACAGAGAAAATCAGGTTGTGGCAAGAGAATTAACCATTTTGGAGAAGAAATAGTATGTCACATGTCAAAGCTGGCGGCTCAGCCAAAAACCTTAAAGACTCACCCGGCCAGCGGCTTGGCGTTAAGCGCTATGGTGGCCAAAAAGTAAAAACCGGCGAAGTTATTGTTCGCCAGGTTGGTATGACAAAACGAGCTGGTGAAGGCACGTTTATCAGTAAAAACTTCACTATTCACGCCGCCAAAGATGGCGTCGTAGAATTCACCAAAAAGAAGGTTAAAACCTTCACCGGACGCTCAGTCCCCCGAGTTGAAGTTTCGGTTAAATAGCAAATCCTGTTCATACTACAAAAATGCCTTAATGCGCAGCCTCTTTTTGATACAAAGCCGCAAGTCGAACAAACTTCTCTACCTGCCTCAGCGGCTCAAGCAGCTGAGCTTCAACATAACTTCGAAGCATATGAACTTCAACTGAAGTCATTCGTGAACGCCCTGAAAATAATTCTTCTACACGATTCATGATAATTTGCTTTGTTGCCATATAGTCTTGTACGAGGGGATCATTATTCGCAATACGGGCAAACTGAATCATGGCCTCTACGGTTTCTCTACGACGAGACAGCTTGCTGACAAGGCCAGATTCGTCCAGCCCCTCTATCTGCCCCCGTATATCAGCCGCTGTCGTGCCCGCACGTATTTCGACTGCGCTAAGCAACTCAGCGGCATCATCTACTGAAAACTCTTCTGATGATTCGCCACGTCGAAGCCGACGTAAATTTTCGCTAGACTCTAACTGGTCAGCATCTAGTCTTCTTACATTTTCACCTAAACCAGTTTCGACCATAACCGGCTGTAGCGACCGAAGAATGCCATCAAACTGTTGGACAAACTTATATCTTCGACCCAAGTCACCCATGGTCTCATAATCACCGTATTCAGCAGCGGTAGCAAGCTGATTTAAGCCGCCCACGAGCTGCTCAATCTCACCACTTGCCCTATGAAGGCGTCCGCCCATATCCTGAAGTGGGCCGTCAAGTCTATCTAGCTGCGGCATCACGACCTCTTCCCAGGCCTGACGAGTCGCCGTAGCGAGCTTGAACCTACTCCAGGCAGAAACTATTTGATGAAGTTGAGACTTAACATCGAAACTCAGCTCCCTACTGTGTAATGCATTGAGCATCGCCTCTGGACTTGACATAATATCAGCCAGCTCTACTACTCTCTCGCTTTCGACTTGGGATTGCGTTTCCTCCTCCGCAGCTTCAGGTTCAGGTTCAGAAATAACTTCATCGGACAAAATACTAGGGTCTGCGTTGCCACTCACTACTTCCTCCGCAAAGAGCTGCCCTTCAACTACTGTGGCGTTACCTTCTCCGGACGTATCGGCGACCTCAAGCACACCATCAACGACACGTACTGAGGTATGTCGCCTTGAAGCGTGCGGGTTCTCGCGCAAAGCACCCCTCCATAAATCTAGCCCTGCCCGACCAATCTCCACCGGGTTGGCATCTTGTTCAATAGGTGCCACCATCGCCTCGTCCTCCTGAACGCGCGAATCAACCAAGCCCCATATAACAAATTGATCGTTTGCTGCCTCTTCTTCTGCTTGGCGCAAAGCTGAAATGCGGACTATGGCGGCTCTCACCTCTTGTCCGTCCGAGCTTCTAACATCCACAAAAGCAACGACCGTGGTTGTTTCACCACTAACTAGGACAGGACTTAGGCCAATAATATCTGAGCTACAAATTGGTTTTTCTGTCTGAAACCTCTGAGCCTCTTTATCAAGAGCGTATTCCTGAGGGGGTGCATATTTATCTGAGCGCGTTTGTTCTGACATATTTGTTTTACTTATTTACAGATATAATATTAGCATAAGCTTGTTTAAATGTCAATAGGGTGTTTGGAATTTAATCTTGTGGCTGCTCTGCCATCCTGAACTCGTTTCAGGATCTAGCTGGACGATTATGGATCCTGAAACGAGTTAAGGATGACGGTGGCTTAAGGATAGCTTGGGCTCTATTCGTTTGGAGTTTCAGGATCTTGCATAAGGAACTCATTGGGGGAGATTTTTGCCAGCCGCCGCGCTGTGGTGGATTATAGTCGTTTTTAATTCTGAGCACTCCAGCAATAAGCGTTGCCACACCAAGTGCGACGGCCGCTCGCCTGTTACATACAAAATTGCCCACCGCATCTTTCATACGATGCGTTTCCATAGTTTGTATATTATACTATTTTTACTTGTTTATGCCAATATGGTATTTGATGCGCTCTATGACATCGGCTATAACAACTTGTGATTTCACGAGGTAATCGTCTACGCCTAGGCTTTCGGCGCGCTCTTTATCTTTTGCTTGGCTTAGTGCTGTGAGCATAATAATGCGACTGTTAGCTGTTTCTGGGGTGTTACGCAAAATATCGAGTACATCAAAGCCGCTTATTTTCGGCATCATTGCATCAAGCAGAATAAGATCGGGGTGATATTCAACCGCAGCTGAGAGCGCGTCTTCTCCGTTGCCGACGTGTTTGACATCAAAATCTTCGGCAGTGAGCCGCATAGTATACATTTGCGCGAGCGCTTCGTCATCTTCTACGAGTAAAATTTTGTGTTGTGCCATAGGTAAAGTTTAACTTATTTTTTACGTTTCTTCAATGCGCTTATGAAGCCGTCAAATAATGGTTGAGGGCGATTTGGCCGCGAAGTAAATTCTGGGTGGAACTGGCTCGCGATAAAGAAAGGATGATCTGTTTTCTCAATAATCTCCACCAAGCCACCTTTTTGCCATTCGCCGCTTACTGTGATGCCCGCTAGCTCAAGCTGTCGACGGTAAGCATTATTAAATTCATAACGGTGACGATGGCGCTCGTGTACTGTTTTTGCACCATAAAGCTTGGCCGTGGTAGTTTTTGGTTTAAGTGCACACTCGTAATCACCGAGCCGCATGGTACCGCCGGTACCTTCTTTGCCAACTTGATCTTCCATAGTATTAATAACCGGATCTGGCGTTTTTGGATCAAACTCGGTGGAATTTGCATCTTTCACACCACTTTGCCGCACAGCTGCAATAGCCGCAACTTGCATACCAAGACAAAGCCCAAGATACGGGATGTTGTGTGAAAGCGCCCAATCGGCAGCAGTGATTTTGCCCTCTACCCCACGCGAGCCAAAACCGCCAGGAACCACGATACCATCAACCTGCTTCTCTAGGTCTTTAAGCGAGAGTTTACCTCTTTCAATTGCTTCGGCATTCACCCAATGAATTTCTACACCTACCCCATGCTTCCAGGCTGCTGCCCGCAGCGCCTCGACAACTGAAAAATAACTGTCTTCGTTATCAAGGTATTTTGCCACCATACCCACTTTAACAGTAGCCGCTTTTGGCTGAATGACGGCATTAACCAACTTCTGCCACTCTTTGTTATTTGGTTTGCCAGTCTTCAAGCTGAGCCGCTGCACGATATAATCACCGATGCCTCGCTCTTCAAGCGTTAACGGCACCTGATAGATTGTTTTGGCATTCGGCAGCAGCGCGATTGCTGCCTCTGGGATTCCCCCGAACAAACTAAGTTTTTGAATGACACTTTCCGGCGCAGCATCTTCGGAACGTGCCATCAGCATATCTGGCGCAATACCGGTGTTTCTGAGATCTTTCACCGCATTTTGCGCCGGTTTTGTTTTAAACTCTTTACTTGCTCCAAGATACGGAATGTAGACAACATGCACATAAATGCAATTTTCACGGCCATGACGTATGCCCATCTCGCGAATAGCCTCAATAAAAGCTTGACCTTCGATATCGCCCACTGTGCCGCCAACTTCTACAATGTGCACATCAAAACCTTCGGCTGCCACCTCAATATGCTGCTGCATGGCCTGTGTAACATGCGGGACGATCTGAACGGTTTTACCCAAATATTTACCAGCACGCTCATCATCAAGCACCTGGCGCAGCACACGGCCGCTCATAGTTGAGCTCGCTTGAGTGAGTTCGATATCGAGGAAGCGTTCGTAATGGCCGAGATCGAGATCGGTTTCAGCGCCATCATGAGTCACAAAACATTCA
>CAZXUE010000003.1:19911-43314 GCA_964643895.1 uncultured Candidatus Saccharibacteria bacterium | reverse complement strand
CGGCAGGATTAAGCGTACCGGCATCAGTGTTTAAATACGGATCACACTTTTGAATATTTACCTTCAGCCCTCGGCTTTTGAGGATATTGCCAATTGATGCCGCGGTAATCCCCTTGCCAACTCCTGAAAGCACACCACCGGTTACAAAAATATATTTTGGTTGTTTGCTCATGCTTCACTCCTGTTTTTATTTGCCATAGAAAAAGAGGCTTTCAAAATGGCCTCTTTTTGGGGTGAGTTTGCTATGATCTTTGATCCATCTTTTTCCTGCAAAATTTTTGCAACCACAAAAATCACTCAAAACTCCCTTAATGTATTTATGCTACATAAAGTTGAGTGAATATACAAGTATTTAACGTTTTCTCTTGTTATGTGGCATACTAATCTTATGCGAGCAACTGGTGAGACAAATCCACTCAGAGTTGGGTTAATGATAGATGATAGTCTCAATGGACATCATGGCGTTGGAACATATGTTAAAGATCTTGGTAGATGGCTTACTCGGGAGGGCCACGATGTCCACTACATAGCCGGCCCTACCAATGAACCTGTCTCTGAAGGAACCCTGCACAGTCTTACCACAGGAAACTATGAGGTCGGGATTAACGGTAATAGGCTTACGGTCCCAAAGCCAGTCTCTAGACGCTCTGCTCAAGACTTTCTGACGAAGGCCGAACTTGATGTGCTGCATGTGCAAATGCCTTATGCCCCGTGGTATGCAGGAAAACTTATTGCGGCAGCAGAGCAAGAAAGACTTGTGGGAACCTTCCATATTCTCCCTTTTGGCCGAAAAGAACGTCTTGGCAGCTGGGTTGTCGGAAGAGCACAACAATCTACTCTACAACGTTTCGATGCCTCGGTAGCTCCATCTCCGGCGGCTCAAGAGTTTGCGCGATGGGCATACAAAATCAAAGCGGACGTAGTGCCAAACCCCGTTAATTTTAGCTTCTACAATGAATACCCATCACCAGAAGAACCCGATGATGAGTACGTTGACATTGTCTTCGTTGGGCGATTAGTGGAACGAAAAGGCGCTCAACACCTTATAGCTTTGATGCAAGAAGGATTGCTTAATTGTAACGAGAGGAAGGTCCGCCTTACGATAGCCGGTGCGGGCCCCATGGAAGATGAACTACGTAAGCAGGCGGCTCATATTACATATCCTGGATATGAGATCATATTCCTGGGGAGTATTAGCGATGAAGATAAGGCAAGTTTATTTAAGTCCAGCGACCTTGCAGTCTTTCCGGCTACAGGTGGCGAGAGCTTTGGGATTATCTTGCTTGAAGCCATGTCAGCAGGCAGACCCATAGTATTCGGTGGCAACAATCCAGGATACGAACATGTACTTACAAGCGACCATCCTCGTCCGGACGCCCCACTTTCGTTTGATCCAACCAACCTAGGCCATATGAGTACCATCATTAATGCCTACATTGATAACGAAACGTTACGATCACAAGTAAGACTAGCTCAAACTGACAAAGCTAGGAAACATGACATATCAGTTATAGGTAGACAGCTCATGAAGCGATACCTAGCGTAACTCAGATATAGCACGGTCTTTTTGAGGGTCGCGGTTGGCACTGAAGTCTTCGGTTGTTAGCTTGACTTCTTCATCTGGCGAGATGCCTTCTTTATCGATATTTTTGCCTTTTGGCGTGTACCAGCGGGCAACGGTAACTTTCAGTTTGGCACCATTTGGTAGATCAATTAACTCTTGCACGCTCCCCTTGCCAAACGTTTTTTCACCTACTAGTTTAGCTGCACTGTGATCGTGAAGTGCGCCGGCCAAAATCTCACTGGCACTGGCACTTCCTTCGTTAATTAAAACTGTGGTTGGTATTCCTACCAAGATAGGGTTGTTACCTGATCTCAGCGAAGTCTTAGTTTTACCGCCTTCGCGTTCTTCAACCACCACCTTATTATCCAGCCATAGACCCGAAATCTTCACTGCCGAATCAAGGAGGCCTCCGCCGTTATTGCGTACATCCACTACAATACCTTTCACATTTTTGGCCTTAAAATCTGCTGCCGCGCGGTTTGCCAACTCAGCTGTATCATCACTAAAGCGGGTAATTTGCAGGTAGCCGATGCTACCTTCAAGGATCTCGCTCTTCACGCTTGGCACGGTTATTTGCGCCCGGGTAATTACTACCTCTAGCGGTGAACCATCGCGAATTAAACTTAACTTTACCTCTGTACCAGCCTCGCCTCGAATTTTACCAACCGCAACATCAACGTTCATGCTGATGGAATCTTCGTTGTTGATCTTGGCTATAACATCCCCTGCTCGTACTCCAGCTTTTTCTGCCGGAGAGCCACTAATTGGCGCAATTACCACCAGCTTTTCGTCTCGCTTGCCAAGCTCGGCGCCAATGCCGCTAAACGTACCGTTCAGATCGCTCTCAAACTCCTGAGCCTCTTTTTCGCTCATGTAGACCGTGTACGGATCGCCTGCGGCATCCACCAGGCCTTTACTAAGGCCATCTTGCAGCTTGACCATGTCGAGTTTGCCATCGTATTTACTTTTGAGCAGATCATATACCTTTTCAACTGATGAAAAATCAAGATTTTGGCTTAATGTCTGATTACCTTTGTTGGTATAGGGCGCAAAAAAGTAATCGCCAATTGTTTGAAAACGATTACCAGCTAAAAAGGCCAGCAAAATTGCAATAAGTAGCACCCCATAGGAAACGCTCCGGGATCTCTTTAAAGATCGAGAAGCAAGTGATTCTCTTTCATTCATACTCTAAAAATTGTACCATGGAACTAATGCTAAAAACCGAGACTTTTTCGTACCGCCCCATTTCGGATAAAGAATTTGTGCGTATTGCCAAAGCGCTTGCCCCTGTCTCGGTGCCGCTTGAGCAATCGCCAATTTGGGGCACGTTTGATAATGCTATTGACGGTAGAAAGTTTCTTGGCAGCTTCCGTTATGACGACCAAAATGGCAAGTTAATTGCTCTTGGCAGTGCCACATTTTACCAGCAGAAGGGCCGCAGTTGGATCTGGTTTAAGCACGGTCCGCTCTTTGCACAGGTGCCGAACACCGAGACGGTAAAAAAAATGTGTGCAACTTTAAAAGCTCAGTTTGGCTCGCATGAAATAAAACCTGTTTTTGTTCGTCTGAGCTGCGCAACGCAGGCACCGCCGCTTCGCCTCCCTTACGAGCACACCATGTACGACGAAACGGTTGTTGCAAACCTGGCGCAGTCAGAAGAGGAGCTTTTTGCCGGCATGAGTCAAAGTGGTCGACAAGGAGTAAGAAAAGCCCTTAAGACCGAGGTGACTGTACGAGAAATTACTACAGATCCAGCGAAGTTTTTTGCAAAATATTGCTACCCAATCCTACAAGAAACCGGCACGCGAGATGGTTTTGGGATCCACCCACTACATCTCTATGAACATTTTCTGAACAACTTAGACGGCATTGCTCGTTTGTACGTTTCGGGGATAAGAGATGATGTGGAAGCTTGGGCAATCACAACAGAATATAGTGACACCGCCATGTATTACTACGGCGGCAGCAGTGCCAAAGCACGCGAAACCTCTGCCGCTTACCTACTGCACTGGGAAATCATGAAGAAGATGAAGGACCGAGGTAATAAGCGCTATGATTTTATGGGAATTGCTGGCGAACATTATCCAGCACTCAGAAACGTTACCCAGTTCAAGACTAAATTTACCAAGAACTTTGTAAAAGTTCCTGTTACATACGATCTTCCGCTCAGCGCACTTCGATACGAAGCCTTGCGTACTCTTATCAAACTAAAGCGCAAAATTCTCTAGATAGATCGAATACATCAATCCCGGCAACTCTATCTGCGTGGAAAAGTGATAAAGGTGTAATACTGATAGCTTGATTTTGGTATTCTTCGTTCTGAATACGAGTTTTGAATCCAGTTATACTCACTGATATCTATGGTGTTATCTCCGTTAACACTCTCGACATACATAACATGACCAAATTCACCCAAATATTGCACAGCAGCATCACCCTTATGTGGAATACCGTAGGTTTGACTCGTGTATGAAGCTGTTGTTGATGGCCACTCATTTGCATTACCAGCACCATTGAATGATTTCACGCCATATCCTTGGCTCGAAAGCTTCCAGGCCACATAGCTTGTACATTGTCGTGCGTATAAGGCCCAGTCATCTACCACTCTTGACCAGCCACCAGGACCTATAGGCGCATTCGCCCAAGGGTAGCCACCTGTGCCGCCAGTTGTAATGTATCCACCAGTCCATGCATTTCGTGCTCGTTCAATTGCAGCCTGCTGCGCTATCAGCGCCCGAACCTCAGATGCTCGCTCGCGCACCTGACCATCGAAGACTGCTTTGTCTTGGTTAATTGAGGCAAGTTTAGCACCAGCTTCGGCATTTTTTTCATCAAGTGAAGCACGAAGCGTTTTTTGCTCATCTAAAATCTTTGTCACCTCTTTACGTTGATCGTCGAGTTGCTTTTTAAGACGCTCGATTTCATCCATGGTAGAGCTGATGTTTTCTTTAATACGATCACGATACTCTTGCTTATCAACAAAGTCTCCAAGATTTTTGCTAGAGGCGATCATCTCAAGGGGAGAAATATCCCCTTCTATGTACATCGAGCGAATGTTTGCCGAGAGGAGTTCTTTTTGCTCATCAAGTTTCTTTTGGGCAGATTCTATCTGCTGCGTTAATTCAGCCTGCCTTGCGGTGTTAACATCAATTTGCGCTTGAATAGCTGCAATCTGCTCTTGCAATGCATTAATCTCGCCTTGAACACCCTGTGCTTGTTGTCCTAACGCGCTTGCCTGTGCCTGTGCTTGTGCCTGCTCCGCCTGCTTCTGACGTATCAACTGGTTAAGGTCTGCGGCTCTCGTGAGCGTCGGCGCCAATACGGCAGAAACAACGAAGACCGCACCAGCAATAAGTGGTGAGAGTTTGATTGTTGTTTTACTGTGGTTTGTGTGGTGGACCATAGTTAATTCAATATTAGCATAAGCGTAATACTAAGTCAATCAAACCAGGTACTTAACACAACAATTATTTACTATGTTTCAGCTTGAGGTGCTTACGAATCGCAAGATACGAGGAGAACGATCCAATAAGGATACCGACAAAAACGGTAAGCGGAACAACCAGCCACGCAAGCTGCTGAAAATGCTCAACGCTCGGTCGAATTTCTTCTACATAACTACTCAACTTCGGTGCCTGCCCCAATACCAGCAAGTAAAAGAACAGATTAGCGAACACACCAGCAATTGCACCATATATTGCCGCTTCCACCAAGAATGGGCCGCGAATATACCATTTGCTTGCCCCAATCAGCTGCATAATTTCAATTTCATCACGGCGGTTAAATATTGTCATGCGGATAGTGTTTAAAATTACTAAGATTGAAATTGAACCAAAAATAATGCTGGCCACCAACCCGCCATTACGCAAAAACTTTGCAATGTTACCTAACCTATCAACGGCTGTTCGCTTTGCGTCATCTTTGTATGAATCTTTGTCGTAAACCTCTTCATACTTTTCCTGACGTGCAACTTTCACTACTTCTTCGAGTTTAGCGGTATCGAGGGTTTTAACACGAATACTGGCCGGAAAAGCATCTTTAGCCTGAGCTATAGCTTGCAGTGTCTTGATATCATCTTTATTTTGCTCTTCAAAACTTTGACGCGCGTCTTCTTTAGAGATATAGGTTACCTGTTTCACACCAAGCTCCGAATTACTTCGAAGGTCAGCAGAAAGCTTGTCGATATCAGATTTCATAGCATCAGTTTTAAAGAAGATCGAAACATCAATCTTCTCAGTAAATGTTTCCACCGTACTGTTGAGAGTATAGCTTGCAAAGAAAGTGAGCAGGATACAGCCTAGCGTGATGGTCATCACAACAGTTGCCGCCACTGAAAGCCAGGCGTTTCTTAAAAAGCTGTGCGAGCCAATTACAAACACACGCCGCGCATTGATGAGTTTTCGCTTAAAGCTACTTCCGTGCATTACTGCTTTCCTCCTGCAGTATCTTGGGCTACTCGCCCACCATCAATCGTGATTACCCGACGCTTCAGCTTCTTAACGATATCTTGGTTGTGGGTGGTCATCAGCACTGTCGTACCGTGCTGATTGATCTTCTCTAGAACCGAAACAACGTCCCATGCGTGCTTTGGATCAAGGTTACCTGTTGGCTCATCTGCAATCAAAATTTTCGGCTGGCGCACCACAGCACGAGCAATCGCTACACGCTGCTGTTCACCACCAGAGAGTTCCCGCGGAAAATTCTTTTCTTTGCCAGTAAGGCCAACGAGCTCAATCACCCGAGGCACCGTATAGTTAATTTCTTTATTGGTCATACCAACTATCTCGAGTGCGAAGGCGATGTTCTCAAACACCGTTCGGTTTGGCAACAATTTAAAATCTTGAAAAATGGTACCTATCTTCCGGCGCAGCAGTGGCACCTCTTTGTCTTTCAGACGATCGTAATCGATACCGCCAACAACAATCTTGCCAGAGGTGGGCTTCTCTTCGCGAGTTAAAAGCTTGAGAAGCGTGGACTTGCCAGCTCCTGAGCTTCCAACAATCAAAACAAATTCTTTTGAGGCAATATGAAGCGAGACCCTATCCAGTGCCAGGCCTTTTCTCCCGTACCGTTTTGTAACCCTATCAAGCAATATCACGCTTATGATTGTATCAAACTGTTGGTATGCCGCAAACTCCCGATTAACTTTTGGTATGGATTAGCGTTAATGAACGTTCCGTGTAGATCTGTCTGCCTCAAGAAAGATGGACATACCCAAACCAACACCTGCCAGAGCCGCGGAATACTCCTCCCCGCCCACACCCCTTGCAACTTGTTCAACAAAAGCTTTAAATCGAGGATCTTGCTGTATCGCGCTCTCGGCTTTTTCTCGCAATATCGCTTCTCGTTGAAATTGTGCGACTACAGGTGCATCGGTACCCGGACCGCCCACAGTTAACTCCTTCATGGCAAAAATCAGACTTTCGCTGTTTACTCTTGGGAACAGCACTTCACCAGCAAGGACACCTGCAAAAAATCCATCTTGAAAACCGGAGGGCAGACCATGTGGAGCCATAAGCTCCTTGTACGTTCGGTCTAGAACTCTCGCTCCACGCTCAGTCAGGCCATGACTGCTTGCCTGACTCATAAGCCCTTCTATACCAGTAGCGGAAACGCAATCAGCAATAGCCAACAGACGACTAAGTTGGGCTTCTGTGAGAGCTAAGCTGCCCTCCCTAGGATAATCTTCTTGAGGTAATGACGTCATATCATTTTATTATAACATATTTATATTTTAAATACAACTATTTTAAAAACGGGTCGAGGTCACCATCAAGTATTTTTTGTGCGTCTTTTACCTCAAATTTGGTACGCGTGTCTTTCACAAGCGTATACGGATGCAGTACGTAGTTGCGAATTTGGTTGCCCCATGCGGCCTCTTGGTTGGGCCCTTTGAGTTCCGATATTCTTTCAGCATGTTGCTCCATTTGCAGTTGCGCTAGTTTTGAGCGCAGAATCTTCATGGCAACCTCTTTATTCTGTATTTGTGATTTCTCATTTTGAATTGAGACCACAATATTGGTTGGAATATGTGTGACACGCACTGCGGAATCGGTAGTATTAACGCTTTGGCCACCATGTCCTGATGCTCGGAAGGTGTCGATTCGCACATCTTTCTCATCAATTTCTACCTCGTCAGGCGCGTCAATTTGCGGCAATACCTCCACCATCGCAAAGCTGGTTTGGCGAAGATTGTCAGCATTAAATGGGCTGAGCCTCACTAAACGATGTACACCGTGCTCGCCCTGTAATTTGCCAAAAGCATTTACACCGCTGATTGAAACTACCGCTGATTTTATCCCAGCTTCGTCACCAGTCGATTCTTCCAGAAGCTCGGCTTTATAACCAGCTTTTTCTGCCCATCTCAAGTACATACGCAGCAATATCGCCGTCCAGTCCATGGCGTCCACGCCTCCGGCTCCAGCCTGCAATCTAAGAACTGCATCGTGATTATCATATGGACCGTTATATTTTAGCTCCTGCTGCAACTCTGTATATTTCTCAAAAACATGCTTAAACTGCACCTCGATATCACCTTTAAGTGATTCGTCATCTAACTCCGCCAGCTCTCTGAGATCTGAGATCTGAGATCTGAGATCTACCCAAGGCTGAACCGCCGCAGAAAGTTTCGCTTGCTGCTTAGAAAAATCCTGCGCCTGCAAGTTATCTTTCCAAATATCCGGATCTTCCAATTGCTTCGTAAGAGACGAGAGCTTTTCTGCTTTTTCTGCCAAGCCTGCCTCTTGCCAAGCCGCTTCAAACTCACTCTGTAAATTCGTGATCTGTTTTTTCAACTCCTGCATGCTGTTAGTATACAGCCTCAGCGAATAAGCTCATACGCCCAGGGTTGAGACCGACCAAGCTTTTGGTAATCAAACGAGCTTTCAGGAACCTCAAAAGATAGTTGATACTCCGAACTGCGTCTTTGTGCCATATGATACGCCGTGCGAAGCTCCCCTGTTTCGCCAACACATTCAAATGGTTTCATAACACCATCAATTCCCAGTAATCCCTTAAATGTTTCCGTGAGGCCTAGTTTTGCAAACAAATCCTGGCCGCCAAAGAGCGTTCTAAGCTGCTCCGGCTCGATAAACGGTGCAAACAAAAGATAGCTGTTGGCACACTTCGGGCACTGCCCACACCACTGAAGCTGGCTGTTATCCTTGCCTTGCCGATAGTTAGCTTGGTTACATGAGGAAAATGTGTGCCCAAACTGTTCCCAGGCATACTCCATGAAAAGCTCGGCAATTTTAAGTTCCGAAAAACCCCGTAGAGGCGAACCAATCTGCATATCCGCCGAAACATACGCCTGAACATATTCACTTAGCAATTGCTCGGCCTGCCATGTTTTTGACCATTGGTGATTAACTGGCATCTGTCCAATATATTCATGCGGCTCCTCGCCCTCTTGGCCGATCGCTGCCAACACCATGTTCTGACCATGGAGAATTGCATCAATCAGCGCATACGCCTCTACTATGTACGTCACTGGAACATGTCCATTCATGCCGCCGTCCGCCTTTGCCTGCATAAGCCCGTCTCTATCGATGTGTCGGTGAATGGTGCGAAGCGGCTTGCTCAGCGTATCAAGAACCCGCGGGTGCGCCTGGGCAGAAGTAATGTAGAGTGGCGTGAAATCACGTCTCTTTTCACGAAGAAGGGCTGCCAAAAGCAGAGAATCCTTACCGCCGCTTTGCAGGGCAACCGTACCACCGCCCTGATACGAGGCTGCCGTGTGATGAACCCCATTGGCTGCAAATACAGCAACATCCTCGAGCGTAAGTTTATTTTCAAACAAGAATTGGCTGAGGCCTTCGGTGTATACCTTTTGCAAAAATTCCGCCTGCCATGAATCTGGCTGGGCACTCTTAAAAATCACTTTTTTGGTTGGGAAGGCTTTATAATACGACGTTCCCGCCACATAAAAAGCGAGTTTTAGTGCGCTTTCAAGCACTGCGCTGTTTTGGCCAACTTGGCTGTGTTCGTCAAATACAGCGGTTTCAGAAAAATGTCGCTGGCCGTCAAAACTGTAATTAAACCGTGCCGTATGTGTTGCCTCATCATAGCTGTATGATTCAAAAATAAACGCTTGATATGGTGATTGATAGCTCATGCCAGCTTCCCCACTGCCGCCTTAAATTGTTCTCCGCGATCTTTAAAATCTTTAAACATATCAAAACTCGCACAACCTGGGCTAAGCAGCACGACGTCTCCATCCGCACTTTCGCTAGCAGCCTTCTGAAGGATTTGAGGCATATCCATATCTGTTAAAATCTCGAACTTGTCAAAAGTGGCTGTATCAAACGAGTTCGCGATTACAGCTCCAGTCTGACCAATGAGTAACACTTTTTTGATATTTTGTTGTTCAGAAATGGCCGCTGTAAGCTCAGAATAATCAAGCCCTCTGTCAAACCCCCCGCAAATGAGCACTATTGGTTGGTCAAAAGAACGAATGGCCGCGACTGCCGCCCCTGGTGCAGAAGAAAAGCTATCGTTGTAATACGCTACACCTTTAATCTCATCGACAAACTCTAATCGATGTGGCAATCCTTTAAAGTTAATGACCGCCGACCTAATCGCTCTTATGTCCTGTGTGTAGCGCCACGTTGCAGTAACGGCCGCACAAACATTTTCAAGGTTATGTGCACCAATCAGACCGATATCTGAAGTATTGCAAACAGCCTGGCTTTCAATGACAATATTCTGCCCATCCACATAGGCTCCTTCAGGGGTGAAAAACTTTCTTCTCCTGGCAGCAGTCTGTGCGGCAATCTCAGCGGCATACCGATTTGTCGGATGATAGATAAGTAAGTCTTCTGATTTTTGATGGGTGGTGATATTCGCTTTGGCCGCCACGTACTCTTCCATCGAGGCGTGAATATCCATATGATCAGCCTCTATCATCAAAACAACTGCCGTTTCAGGCGATTTCTCCAGATCCCATAACTGAAAACTCGAGAGCTCAAATACCACAACATCCTCTTTTTGAACCTCGCCGAGCACCTCAAGCGCCGGCACGCCGATATTGCCAACCACATGCACCGTTTTCCCAGCAGCTTTTAGTATCTCGCTAATTAAAGAACAGGTTGTACCTTTACCCTTGGTGCCGGTTACTCCAATAATCGGCGTTGGACACTGCGCAAAAAACTCATTCGTTGCCGACCAAACTTTACCATCAGTTTTAATTTTATCCGGCCGCAAACTCGCCGTCCGAATCACCATATCGTAGCCTTCTAGGCGCTCAAAAGCATCTGTACCAATAATACTATCTACCCCTCCAGGCAATTGATGAGAAGGCATTTTTTCATCAAAAACAGCAACTTCGGCGCCTTTATCAAGCCAGTACCGGCAACTCGCCTCGCCTTCAGCACCATAGCCAGCAATCGCAACTTTCATAGTCCTATTCTATCTCATTTATTGCCAGAGTTTAGCAAGTTCGGCATGGAGGTCGTCTACCAAGGGTTGTCCGCAGTTGCCAAGAACACCGAAATCCCAGAGGGCTTCTTGATGAAATGCTCGGGCAATTTTAGTAACACGAGTGGTTGTAACCCCTTTTATGCGCTCTGGAACGCGGTCGTAATCCATGATTTCACCAGTTAGTCCATATTCGTAGCTATAGCCATTTAAGATACTATTGACTGTTTGAGCCCCCATCTGGAAGCTGCCGAGTGCATAATTTTTGGCAGCTTTTAATAATTCCGGAGTAATGCCACCATCAAGAACAGTCCTGAGGTGCTTTACAATAACCTGAATGGCTTTTTTTGCATTTTCAGGACTTACCTGAAAGTCAAAATCCCACACACTATAATCATGGCCGCGACTACCAGAAGACCAAATGTAATACGCTAGACCTTTTTCTCGAATATCACCAAGTATCAGCGAGTTCATGGTTCCAGTCAGGATATTATTAAGTGCATTAAGTGCATCAATCTCTGCTTCAGAAATTCTTCTTGGAATCAGCATACTAAAGCTCACGTAGAGAGATTCTACCGTGTTATTTTCAATATAGAGGGGTCCGTCTTGCCTTTGTAGCACGGTTTCAGGTAGCGCAATTCTCTCGCCTTCAGGCAAAAGGAGCTTCCGTTCGATAATATGTTGAATTTGATCGCGTCGTCCTTTAAGATTTCCTGCTATCGCAAAACGAATGTTTTCCAGATTATGAGTTTTTTGGTAGTGCTTTTTAACATCTTGAATAGTGATATCTGGGAGTTTATTGAGTCGAGCGCGATCACCCTTCACCAAAAACCCAACTCGTTCTGAAAGCGCAATGCCAAGCTGGCGAAAGTAATTACTCAGATAACCAGTCAACTCCTCTTTTACATTACCGACTTCGGCCTGAAACTCTTCTTGCAAAAAGTGCGGCTGTGAAATTGAAAGCATCAATAAGTTCAATATTCGATCCCACTCAAAATCAGCACACTCCCCTACATATCCCACATTATACGTGTTTGTATATGCGTTTGTGTAAGCCCCGTTCTTCTTCACCTCCGCCTCAAACAACCG
Organism: uncultured Candidatus Saccharibacteria bacterium; assembly: GCA_964643895.1. Lineage (GTDB taxonomy): Bacteria > Patescibacteriota > Saccharimonadia > Saccharimonadales > UBA7683 > UBA7683. The sequence continues at coordinate 31,247 of CAZXUE010000003.1, read as the reverse complement.
TGCCTTGCGAAACTCGGAGTTCGCTCCGCAAAGCAGATGCTCCATTACATGCGGCACTTCCCACTTGCCCGCTTCGGCAAGATAGTAACCAGCACGTAAATTAAAATCGTAGCTCATCACCGTTGCCTGCGGCACATCAATAAGCAAGCCTTTTAAGCCATTCTTAAGCGTCACTTCCCGAACTTTATGTTGCATATGTATCCAGTCTACAGGTTTTAGGCAGTACGAACTAGTGCTTCTTTTTGCGGTTTTGGCGTTGTTGCTTGCGGACTTTTTTGATGGTGGTTTTCTTTTTAGCGGTTGGAATTTTAGTGCGCCTTACTACGGTGGCATCAAAATCTTCTGCGCTGGAAGCCACTCCGCTGGTGATTTCGTTGGCGTTATCGGTTGATTGGCGCGCCATTTTGGTCAGCTCAGTTTCAACAGCGTGTTGTACATGATGCGGCTGCAAATGATTGAGACCCTTCACCACCTCACCCCGCAGAGTTGACTGCATAGTTTCAAACAGGATTTGGCCTTCACGGCGATATTCTACCAGCGGATCTTTTTGCCCAATAGAGCGCCAGCCAATACCATTCCTCAGATGTTCCATATTCTCCAGATGCTCCATCCAAAGCTGGTCGAGCACTTGCATCACCGCCTCACGTTCTACCTGGCGCATTAAATCAGTTCCAAGCGCTTCCTCGCGGTCAACATAGAGTTCGTAAGCATATTCTTTAAAGCGCTTGAGCCGCTCTTTTTCGTCTTCGGTTGTTTTTAGATCTTTAAGCTGCTTCTCGCTAAGCGGGAAGACGGTTTGCAGCTCGCGGTAAAACTCTTTTTTATCCAGCGGTGTAATACGTGCCCAGGTTTCGGCCTCTTGCTCCACCATTTGCTTGATCTGCTTGCTGATATCTTCAGCCAATAGCGCACGGCGGCGAATGGTGTAGACAGCCTTGCGATGGCGGTTCATGACGTCATCGTATTGAACAACATTTTTGCGTGAATCGTAGTTGTAGCCTTCTACCTTCTTCTGCGCGTTCTCAAGTGTGCGCGAAACAGCCCGGTTCTCAATGGCCTGATCATCTTCAATGCCCAGACGATCCATCAAGGCCTTCACCCGATCACCACCGAAGATACGCATCAAATCATCTTCGCAGGAAACATAAAACTGGGTCATACCCGGATCACCCTGACGGCCACAGCGGCCGCGCAGCTGGTTGTCGATACGACGAGATTCGTGCCGCTCAGAACCAATCACCACCAAGCCGCCGAGCTCTTTTACACCCTTACCAAGCACGATATCAGTACCACGACCTGCAATGTTGGTCGCCAGTGTAACAGCTCCCTTTTGGCCAGCCTGTGCTACAATTGCAGCCTCACTTTCATTGTTCTTAGCATTCAAAATTTGATGCGGCACCTTAGCCTGAGTAAGCAAACCTGAAAGCAGCTCATTCTTCTCGATCGAAACAGTACCGATCAGCACCGGCTGTCCTTTTTTGTGCAGTTCTTTGACTTCAGCAATTAATGCTTTGAACTTACCCGCCTCGTTTTTATATATACGGTCGGTTTTATCGATACGTGCAACTGGCATGTTCGGCGGGATCTCAATTACATCAATGCCGTAAATTTGGTTAAACTCCTCAGCCTCGGTTGAGGCTGTACCGGTCATACCAGAGAGTTTATCGTACAACCGAAAATAATTTTGGAAAGAGATGGTTGCCAATGTTTGACTCTCCTGCTGCACCTCAACACCCTCTTTGGCTTCAATCGCCTGATGCAAGCCTTCGTTATAACGACGACCATGCATCAAGCGCCCAGTAAACTCATCGACAATGATAATTTCACCATCACGCGAGATTACGTACTCTTTTTCTCGATGGAATAGCGTCTGCGCCTTCAAGGCTTGATCCATATGATAGATTAGTTTGATATGTTCAGGATCATATAAGTTATCAATTTTAAGTAGCTTCTGCACCTTTTCAACACCGTTATCATTGAGTGCCACCGAACGACGTTTTTCATCAAGTTCGTAATCATCAGGGTTAAGCTGACGAGCCACTTCGGCAAACATGGCATAGCCCGAGCCACTCTCGCTTGAAGGAGCGGAGATAATCAGCGGCGTACGAGCCTCGTCGATCAAAATTGAGTCTACCTCATCAACAATCGCAAAATTTAGCTCTCGCTGGCGCAAGTTTTCTGCCCCGTTTACCATGTTGTCGCGCAGATAATCAAAGCCAAACTCGTTATTAGTGCCGTACGTGATATCTGCCGCATAGGCCTCTTTGCGTGTACAAGGCCTGAGGTGCTGCATACGTTCATCATCATGCTTTTCATTGGTAAAGTTGGCATCATAAATATACGATTCCTCAGCGATGATTACGCCTACACTCATACCAAGTGCATCGTAAATTGCTGCGTTCCATCCTGCATCACGCTGTGCCAGATAATCATTAACTGTTACCACATGCACACCCTTACCGCTGAGTGCATTAAGGTACACCGGTAGAGTGGCCACTAAGGTCTTGCCCTCACCCGTACCCATTTGCGCCACGTTGCCTTCGTGCAGCGCCATACCGCCAATTAGCTGAACATCAAAATGACGCTTACCGAGTGTTCGTTTTGAAACCTCTCGCACCACTGCAAAAGCATGCGGCATAATATCATCGAGTGTCTTCTTCTCTTTCAATTGTTTTTTAAATTCTTCTGTTTGTTTAGCGAGCTTTGCAAGGCTCATCTTTTCGTAAACCGATTCCAGCTCGTTAATTTTGACAACTTGCTTCTTCAACCGTTTAACAGTCTTAGCCTGCGGATCTCCAAAAACAGTCTTCAGTGATAATTTCATCTCAGTATTCTTCCCTCTCTCATCTCAGAAAATAGCCCTCTTATTGTAGCAGATGTGAAAAAGATTTTTGATGATTGATTTTTGCTTTTATAAACGATTTCGCTGCCATTACAGCTCATCAGCTTAGCTTTTACTCTAAGGATCGCCTGAGAGCTTCACCCCGAAGGGTGCGCTCTCAGTGAAGATATTTGGATATGGCGTCTCCCCGCCAACTGTTTTCCTCCGAGAGCGCAAGAAGCGCTCACATCATTGGATTACTCTACAGTCAGAGTTTCACATGTCCTTTTGAAAGGCCGGATGTGCTCCGGTAGCCAGTCTGCTAGTTGCTGCCGGAGTCCTCGCTGGGCTCCGAGCCAGGCTGCTGACGCTGGTCGAGCTCGTCGGCCATCGCCTGGATGCAGCTCACCAGCTGGTTGGGCGTCAGCTCACTGGGGTTCTGACCACAGAACTTGGTGTCGTTGCCGTCACCTTCGCTCTCGTTGTCGTTGCCCGTGGCACCAACGCTGACCAGCTGCGACGTGATGTTGTCACTAGCGCTGATCTCCAGCCGGTAGACCACTCGCCCCTTCAGCTCGCCGAACGCCCGCCAGACGTCACCGTCGACAGGCGTGAACTCGACGAGCTTTCCACCGTTGCTGATGAACGTCCCGGCATTCTTGGCCAGGTAGTCCAACGCATCGGCTTCCAGGTTGTCGATGTTGATCCGACGCGGATCATCCTCACCGAGGATGTACACCGACAGCGAGTTGAGGTGTCCGCCGTCCACAACGTCGGCCGGGGTGATCGCGTACGCGACGAAGAGCTCCGAAGTGCTCTTGCGCAGCGTCAGCGGGGTCACCCACTCCAGGCGACCAGTGGTCTTGTTCTTGAGCAAGTACTCACTGGTGTTGCCGGCCTGTGCCTCCGAGGTGGCCGGTTCGAAGCCGAAGCTCCGACGGTCCTCGTTCTTGCGCCCGGCAGCCCACCTGGTCATGTCGCGTTGCCGCTCGACCAAGCTCGTGGGGTACACCGGACCGGGGTAGTCACCGGCTTTGGCTTCGCTGACATACGTCAGCTTGACCTGGCCGTCTTGACCTCGCACGATGATCAGCCCACCAGCCGTGTCCACCGTGCGATCCTTGAACTGGATCTGCTTGGTGGTCGGGATCACCACGATCGGCTCATCGCCGTCGCAGTAGCCCCACACGTCGGACTGCTCGTAGCGAAGCGCCGGGTAGCGCTCAGCCAACAGGTTGGGCATCGAGTTGCCTCGCTCGCCAGCGAATGCTCGGTCGAGGTCGTACTTGCCCTCGAACTTGCAAATGGTGGTCTGGTTGGAACCATCCCACTCACTGACGCCGCCCAGACCCTGCTCAGTACCGCTGCCGTCGAGCACACCGCTCCAGCGGGCGGGCTGCTCGCCCCACTCGTTGAGGTATGTCACCATGCCCTTATTGAGCGAGATCCGCTGCTCGTCACCACTGGTCCGCTTGATGGCGAAGACGGCGCCGTCGAGGGAGCCGATGCGCGGCTCCCAACCCGCCTGGTCCAGCTCACCCTCCCGAAGGCAGGTGTGCATGTCGCTGGCACCCACCATGTCACAGCCGGAGCGGCTGGACTCGGTGGCACCCTCCAGGAGGTAACGCACCGTCGCCGGTGTCTCATCCAGGTTGGGCACGACGAAGGTCGTGGCGCGGTTGTAGTACCGAGCCTCGTCCTTGTCGTTATCCCAACCGACGGTGGTCAGCTTGAACACGCCGCCCACAGTGGCAAGCACCATGATGATCGCGACGACCATGCTGATGCGCTGCCGCGAAACGAAGATGCGGTCTTCGGTGCGACCATAGCGGCCCACCTCGCGCTCCTCGAGGTCCGCCATCACGATGACAGCGGAGCCGATGAAGCCGACCGTGAGCCAGGCCCACAGCCACCATGAGCCCGACCAAACATTGGCCAGCATGAACTGGTCCATGTCCTGGTTGAGCTTCATGCCTTCGAAGAGGAATCGGCGCACGAGCCACACCAGGCCGTATAGGCCTGGCATCCACCCCCACCATGCGGCGAGGGCTCCGAGCTTACCCTTCCAGGTTCGCATCGTATCAGTTTCCTTTCAATTGGGAAATGTGAATGTACGGGAAGTAACGGTCCCAACCGAGGTAAGCTCCTCAGCCAGAAGGACTTGCGCCCTCCCATATATACCGATGTACTCTGGTACAACTACATATATGGAATGACCAAATCGATTACGTGACATAATAAAAAATGTCACGCCTATAATTATAGCAAGAATGTTCTACTTTGTCAATACTCTACCCCTGTTGAGTAAATGAGGTGCTAAAAAATACTGCGACCACAATAATATCCTCTAGAGGCCGAGAAAATGACGAGTTATAAAGCAAAGCAGTTACACGAGTTTATCTTAATTTACAGATGTAACTCTATGGTGTCCTCACTCCGTCTTACAACGATTTACTTGGAAAGTACAATCAGCTTTAACTGATCATAAAAACATTATAGAGCATACTCTACAGTATGTCAAGAGATCTATCCTTGAAACAGGATACTTGGCAGGCTCAATATGACAACGCGCCAATCAAAGGCTATATTTGATTTTCAGACTTTTGACGCGAGCGTCGGAAGCGACGCAGAATGCCCCGATGGTCTTGTTTATCGCCACCGTGAGAGGCTTTGTATTTACGGAGTTGGTTTTTAATTTTGGTTTCAACAATATCAATTGCGGCAAACATATTTACTGTTGATTGCTTGGCCGTAATCTGTTGTTCGGGCAGATGTACTATAATTTCACATTGATTTCGGTCACTCTTCGTCTTAAGCTCAGAAAGCTTTACCTCAATGTACATAGATTTGCGAGCATGACGGGGCACAAATCGATCAAGCCGGCCAACTTTTTTAGTAACGTACTTTTTTAAATCGTCGCTGACTTCGTAATGAATTCCTGAAATCTCGATATGTGAAATCATTCACCCTCCTTTTGTTTGCAGTCCTATTGTACCTTAGATTTCTCCTTCTCGTCATTCCCGGCCTGGCGGAAATGACAGAAGGGGCAGAAACTAAATCTTATCTTTACCACCCATATATGGTCGAAGCACTTCGGGGATAATGACATTACCTTCTTCTGTTTGGAAGTTTTCGATAATTGCGATTGGTCCGCGGCTGGATACCATCGCCGTTCCGTTCAGTGTATGAACAAATTGCACTTTTCCTTCACTATTTTTGTAACGGATATTAAGCCGTCGTGCCTGATAGTCAGTTACATTTGAGCAGCTCGTTAATTCTCGATACTCGCCATCAAGTGGGCTAAAATATTCAAGATCAAATTTTTTATAAGCAGGCGCCCCCAGATCTCCGGCAGCAATTGCAAGTTTACGATATGGAATACCGAGCTCTTGTAAAATCTCCTCCTCAATCTGCATGAGTTTTTCATGCCACACTTCGCTCTTTTCTGGCTCACAGAAAACGTACATTTCAACCTTATAAAACTGATGAACTCTGAATATACCCTTGCTGTGCTTGCCGTAAGCACCTGCTTCCATTCGATAACACGGGCTCCAGCCAACATAGAGCAAAGGAAGTTGCTTTAGATCTACGATTTCATCTTTATGATACGCAGTAAGCGGAATCTCGGCGGTGGCAATCAAGTGCAAATCTTCACCTTCAATGGAGTAGATCTGTTTTTCTTCGCCACGCGGCGCATAGCCCGTACCACCAATGACATCGCCATTCACCATATTTGGAACCAGCATTGGAGTAAACCCATGACTAATTGCTTTTTGCATGGCGTATTGCGTGAGCGAGAGCTCTAACTCCGCCAAATCGCCTATTGAGTAATAGAATTTACTTCCCGCGACCTTGGCACCCCGCTCAAAATCAACAAGATCACGCTCTTCAAGCCATGTAAGATGGTCTTTGATCGGCCGCTTCTCAGTACCACCCCACTGTTCAATAACCTGATTAGACTCTTCGCCGCCCAACGGTGTATCTTCTGAGAAAAGATTAGGTACATCGCCCAGAAGCGCCCTGTATTCTCTCTCTGTGGGTTCAAGTTGGGCCTCCAGCTCGCTGAGTACTTCTTTTATTCGTTTACCTTCGGCAATCAGCTCGGGCGACGGTTGACCATTCTTCATTTGGGCGGCAGTTTCGTTGCGAGCTTTTCTGAGCTTTTCAACCTCTTGAAGTAATTCTCGGCGTTTGAAGTCAAGCTCCAGAAGCTTATCTACATCGACTACTACATTTTTGGCTGCAGCAGCACTTTTTACTTTTTGTGCATTTTCTCTGATAAATTGAATGTCGAGCATGCTAAATAGTATACCGTAAGTTTATCAATAATAGGCAGAGACCCACTTATATTGGCGGGGACTCGTTTGGATCACCGCCTGCCTGAATTCTGTCAGCCCACTCAAAGTAAGCAACTATTGCCTCTTCTTGCGATCGCAATTGTTCGGCCTCCGCCTCATCGAGTGACATACCACCGAGTAAGCTGGGTAACTCAAAGGTGAGTATACTTCGCAGGATGTTTGCTTGGTTGAAACCTGTGACGCATGCCAACTCCTTTAGCCGGAGCCTTGCCCATGCTGGGAACCTTACACGGTGCTGCGCATATGTCACCGTAATGTCTTCGTCAGGTTGGCTCGCCGACAGACCAACGATCGGGGCACTAAGACGTAGGGCTTCCTCCGTCATCTCAAGATAAGGCGTCGCACAATCGACCGCTACGCCTGTTACAGTAAGGCCGCATGTAAATTGAGCTGCACGTAAGTATCTATCTGTCAGTCGGTCTAGATTAACTACTAATACTTTCTCTTCCGGAGGCAGCTCTAGCTCTTGTTGTATTTCAAGCCCTGTAAACTCTCTCATCTATTGATATTCTACTATATGTAGTAATAAAGCAGCCACTTTACACGCTTGGAGCGCGGAGCTTGAGTGGCTGGTGTTTTGTACTGTATTCGTCGGCTATATGACAATATGTTGTCATATATCTTATAGCCAGATGAAAAAAGCCAGCATTTGGCCGGCTTTTTCTGCTGTTTGTTTAATTTTAGTATACTACAGTGAATTCATTCTGGTGGTACTTCTTGTGCTTGTTTGCGGTGCTCCACCGCTTGGCATAAGGTTTTCAAATTCTTCTTTTAAATCAGTGATTGAAACTGAGGTTTTTGGCTTTTCAATCAAGACATTTTCGGCACCGAGACGGAACTCACTGCTAAAATCAACCGTAACGTCTTTATCGTCCGCGCTCACGCGAAACTTAGTTGGTCGACGTGTTTCTTTGCCAACCCAAAGTTCCACAACTGGTTTTGACGCTTCTTTAGCAACTCCATCTTTGGCATCTTTAAAACCTTCTGCTATCTTTTTTTCATCAAGCTCGCAGCTTTGCGTAATACTTTTGAAAGATTCAAGCGTGATGACTTGTTTAGCAAAACCTTCTGCTGCAGCATTATTAAAATCAAGTTTGTAGTGAAAGCTATTTTCGTTTGCGGCAGTCTCGTTCTTTAATTTTTCACTGACGATAATAAACTGATTTTCCTTGAAGAGTTTTTTGAGCTGCTTTGAATCGTTTTTTGATATTTTAAAGCTCTTCAGCGCCTCAGTGCATGTATCAACCTCATCTTCACTAGCACTTGAAAGCTTGCTGATGTCGTCTTTAGTAATTTTGATCCAACGGTTATCGACCTTAGCTACAATCGGGTTAACATACTCTCCGTAAGCCGCAGCCTCGGGATTGTTCGAGAGCAACTGATCTACTAGGGCCTTGAGCTTTTCGACCTTAAAATACACCTCATCTTCTCCAAATACGACAGCAGAGGTTTTGACTGTGTAAGTTCGGCCTGCAAAATCAAGTGTGATATCCGCGCTACCTTGCCCGTCCTCTCCAGTTGCCTTACCCTCAAAAGCCACCTTTACTTTCACCGATTAGTCGCCCTTGTACTCATACGTAAGTGACCCGAGGGTAGTGCTCGGACTCTTTTCGCCAAAAGAGCTGATTGTATTTGCTAATGCATCAGCCAGGACCTTCTCGGGATTGTTGTTTTGATAGGTATAAAATGCAAAGGCTCCACCTCCGGTCAGCAGAACCACGAACGCGAGCGCAAAACCAATAAATAGACCTTTTTTATTCGACTTTCGTAAGTTTGCTGGCTCGGGTGGCGTAACGAAAGTTACTGGGGGTGGCGCAGGAGTCTGTGGTGCAGCCTCTGGTGCTGAAGCTTGAGCCGTTTCTTGCGGTTTTTGAAAATTGTCCATACATACTCCTTTATTGTTACGTTAGAGTATAGCTGGGTCGGTAAAAAGCACAAGCTTGCAAAGCCACTAGTTGGCGTGAGGATATCGGGATCGTAGCAAAGCTCCCAACTTGCCAACCTCCAAGCCTGTAACAAGCTGTGCCCGCGAGACTTCTTCAACCGGAACTTCAATTGCATCAACACCGAGTGATCTTAGCTCTCTATCACTTCTGACATCTAGTACACACCTCAGGATTAGTTCCGTGCTCTCATCGTCAGGAGAGATGTCGCCAGCTACATACTCCGTAATAATGCCACGCACATCCTGGAAGTCTCGAATATTTACCGTACATTCATAGCACTGATCATCTGATAAGTACCACCCTCTTACAACTCTATATTGTTCAAGATTGAGTATGATCTCGCTTCCTAGTGTTCTGCTCGTATATAAGTTTTGTGCGCCATCTTCGTCAACAACATTAACTGCGGCAAGAATGTTCTGAATTACGCGCACCATATCCTCTTGGCTTAGTTTGCCATTTTGTGTTGCAAGCCATTCAAGTGAACTATTGAACAATTTTTTTTCATACGCAAAAATATCTTGAGGATTTTGTATTGTCTGCCTCTTTTCCAATATATCTCCCAGCCTGAAGTTATCCACCGCCACACATGCAACGCGTGCCCCACCAGCAAGTTCCTGATCAGATTCATCCAAGAGCTCAACCACGGCAAACAGCGTAACATCATTATCATCTGAAGATTCGAGATCGCTCACCCAAAGCCAATCGAATCCAAGAAGCTTGAATGAGTGCAAAGTGTCTGTAGGCAACTCAACTCTATCTGGAAACACTGAGTCCTCTTTGCCTTCATTAGTGATAAACGCACGAGCGCTTGAGAGGTCATCAGTAATAAATAGCTCTGCATCTGGGTGAAGGACGAACCTTAAGTGAGCGTCCTTATATTGGGTTTCTTGTGATTGCTCAAAAACAGCCTCCGTAAGCCGAGAACTTACTTGACCAAGATCCACTCGCCCCGAGCCCACACCCCTCAGCAAGGTTGCGGCCATCTGGTTAAAGATACCCTCCTCACCAAGTAAGGGGTGCATGTCGTCGGCTTCGAACAAATCAAGTACGTCTTCGGCTAAAACTTCGTATATTAGATCATCGTCTTCGTAGCCGTTATGCGGAATTGCCGGACGGACCCTAAGACCAAGCTTTGGAATAACTAAGTTACGACGATTTAGCCAAGGTTCTTCCTCCGACGCACTCGGTATATAGTTGATATCATCAGGTGTTGAAAAGTCGGCTACCTCATAAATCTCCGGTACCGGGAAAAACTGCTCGAGATAGCCTACAAATGGTCCTTCGCAAGCAAGGGAAACACCTGATGTATGATTCACTAACCTGACTGCTCCGGGTTGCGGAACTATGACCACCAGCTCTCCAGAATACGAACTTGCTTCACACTCACGCGCCAACATGGCACGTAACTGCCTTTTACCACCTAAGCGGTAATCAAAAACTGTCTCTACTTCGGCTACCTGCATTGCAAATTGCTTCAACGCCACATCGATATCAGAGAATGGGTAGTCAACCGGGGTAGAAGGCTCCATCTCAAAATTAGACATAGCCAGATTTTACCAGATTGGATATCTATAAGCACAAGTAGTATTTTCAATCGTTTGATTTGTATATAGTTTTTATTCAGTTCTTAAAGCTTCAACTGGGTCGAGCTTACCCGCTTTTCGTGCTGGTAAAATACCGGCAAAAATTGCCACCAACATCAAGCCAACCACCAACGCTATAATTGGTAGTAGCTGGAACACAAGCAACCTATTGCCTGCACCAAGATCTACTGTTTCAGTAATCCATGGGTTCAGAAGCGTACCTAAGGCAAATGCCAGTCCCGAACCAAGTGCGCCGCCGAGCAGACCGATCCATGCCGCCTCAACTCGAAAAAGTCGAGAAATGTCTCTTCGGCGCATACCAAGCGCCTTCATCAACCCAATCTGCTGGGTACGCTCAAGTACACTAATGTACTGCGTATTAATCACACCAAATACCGAGGCAATAACGGCCAAGAATGCGAAACCGACAACTATTCCTTGTAAGATATTGATAAACTGCATTAAAAATTGCTGAGTTTCTTTAGCCGAAAGCGTGGTGTAGCCCAATTTCTTTAATGTATCTTGTGCCGTGCTGAGTTTTTGTGCATCTTCGCCGTCCTTAATGCGCACGTAAACGGAGGTATACTTTTGGTAATCATCGGTCCCTTTTGTTGAAATTTCATTCAGG
>CAZXUE010000003.1:0-19901 GCA_964643895.1 uncultured Candidatus Saccharibacteria bacterium | reverse complement strand
GGCGGAGCGCCTCCTCGTTATTGATAAGGAAGTATAGTTCCGTGCCAGGCTGCGCAGTTACAGGCTTTTTAAGAACTCCTACTATGGTGAAAGTCTCCTCTTTTAATGAGCCTGAGCTTAATGCGGCTAGCTCTTCTGGTGAAATACCCCGAGCAATGCGACCCGCCAGTTCAGCAGGGTCTACCGATGACCTGAAAGCTCCTGTCACAGTTTTGCCAATCGAATCTTCGGCATTCTTAAAACCAAGTGGTTCAAGAAAACCCTCCGGCATCAGGACCGATCCATTTTTAAGCGGCTTCGGCATAGTGCCAGCCAGAAGATCGGGGCTCTGGAATGGATTGAGAGCACCGAGTGTTGCCACGTACTTCTTTTGACCCTCTCGAGTTACGTAGGCGGCGTTCACACTGACGCCTTCTCGAAGAGATTCCACCTCTTGTAACTCTCGTATTTTTTGCAGATCGTCTTGCGAGAGACGCTTCACTTGAATTGCCGCACCCGCACTGCTGCTCGATGCGCCAAAGCTTGGATCGTACTCAAGGGGCTTGCTAGCATCTGCTGCACCAAGTATTTGCTCATCTTTCGTAACAATCAGCTCGGCTGGATCAAAATTATCACTAATAACACCATCTATAAATTGGCGTGCGCCGGTGCTTGCAGCCATGGTAAGTGTGAGAGTGAACGCTCCAACACCGATAGCAAGTGCCGTTAAAATGGTACGGATTTTGGCATGACGCAGACTTCTGCCCGCTCGCCTGGCAATATCAATAATTTTCATAGCTATGCCCCCACCTTTCTGCGTGTGCTACGTGACGACTTCTGTTCGATAGTCGCAACCTTACCGTCTTTAACGTAAATACGTACATCACATTTTTGAGCCAGATCTTCATCGTGTGTGACAATTATTAAGGTCATGCCTTTTTGCTTATTAAAGCCAAATAGAAGATCTTCTACTTTTTGCCCAGTTACAGAATCGAGATTGCCAGTTGGTTCATCTGCAAATAAAATCTCTGGCTCACCAACAATCGCCCTGGCAATTGCAAGACGCTGTTTTTGGCCTCCAGAAAGATCGCGAGCACGACTCTTCTTTTTATCAAACAGCTCCACTTCCTTCAGAGCCTGTTCAACCATCTTTTTCCGTCGAGTACGTGAAATTTTAGCTATCTCAAGCGGCAAACTCACGTTGTCAAAACAGCTTTCGTTGGCTTGTACAAAAAAGCTTTGAAAAATAAAACCAATTTTTTCAGAACGAAACCGATCAACCTGTTTTGGTTTTAAATCGAGAATGTTAATGCCATCTACCAAAATCTGCCCCGTTTGCGGACGATCCAAGCCACTCATTGCATGCATTAAAGTGGACTTCCCAGAGCCAGACTTACCAATAATCGCCACACTTGCGCCAGATGCAATCGTAAAACTAATATCTTTTAGAGCATGAAACTCGGTCTTTTTTCTCCCGTATGTTTTGGAGATACTCCTTACTTCAATCATTTTCTTAAATACCTCCGCGCTACTTCAAGAGCCATAAATTTACATTGCTTCCAAGCGATAGCTAATTCTAATATTGCCGTTCTTCTTTTTGATCTTAGTTATGACAATCTTGCCAAGTTCAGAAACGTCATTGAGGTGCGTACCCCCACAGCAAATATGAAAATTATCCGGATACACCGCTAGCTGCACCCTCTGATATGTCTTAAGTACAGCCTCCGGAATATACTTACTGAGTGAACGAGCCTGGTCACTTGATACTTCTTTAATCCTAATCTTGCCACCCGCGGCTACAATATCTGCTATTTTTTCCTCAATCTCGTGAGCTAGGCCTTCCGTTTCATCAAAGATATATTCTCCTGAGTATTCAACGAACGACATATCTGGATAATGGGCGCCCTTTCCTGGCTGCCAATTTTTACCAATAAGCTCCAGGGCACGATCAATAAGATGTCCTGCACAATGCAAGCGTGAATTAAGCAGCCTTCGCTCTACGTCAACAGATCCTTTCACTGCTTGACCCTCGTGCGGAGCAACACCCTCAATTATTCCTTCGTGAGCAACAATTCCATTTTGATCTTTACCTACTCTTGTAAGCTGAAGACGACCGGATGACCATGTCACTTCTCCCAAATCAAAATCTTGGCCCCCACCACCCGGATAGAATGCCGTCTGATCTAAAATAATTCGTACTGTTTCATCCTCATTTTTTTGGATAGTAGCGACATGCGCATCAAATTCATGAATAGTGTAGTCAACGAGATAAAGCTTTTGTGTACCCTGGTTAACTGCCGAGTCTAACTGCTTATTCGTAGGTCCCGCTCCGCCCTCGACACCCTGTTGCTCAAAGTTGATCTCTGGATATATGCTCTTTGTAACCTCATCTACCTCTGATCTGAGCTGCGGGAATGGCACTCCTTCGCGTGCTGTTACACCTTCAAAAATCCAAAACACTCTTTCGGAAAAACCAAGTCCACATGCAGGCGGCATACCATATTCAAGCATCTCCACATAATCGATATCAAGCATTTGCGCCTCATCATCACCCGCATCGCGCATTTTTTGCTGCTCCAAGAAACGATTAAGCTGATCAACCGGGTCATTCAGCTCGCTCCAACCGTTACACAGTTCGCTACCGCCAATGACTGCCTGAAATCGCTGCACAAAATGAGGGTTAGCATCATCTGCCTTACTGAGGGGAGAAATAAATGTTGGTGTGTTAATAAGCCAGACTGGACCAGCCACGGTTGCACGAACCTTCTTCCAGAGCTTATCAATACCGCGCGAAATATTCTCAGTTTTTTCTACTTCAAGCCCATGCTTCTTCAGTGCGGCCTTCACTTCGTCGATTGTGCAGTCGAACACCTCGATACCGTAATGTTCGCGAATAACGGTCGCATAATCCCATCGCTCCCACGGCTTGCTCATATCAACTTCTTGGCCGTTGAGAATAAACTGCAGAGTACCGAATGCTTCTTGCAGCACTTTTTTGAACATCCCCTCCATGAATACCATGCCATCTTGCCAGTCAGCATATGCCCAGTACCATTCCATTGCAATGTGCTCCGGTAAATGTTCGTCCGAGTAGTTCTCGTTTCGAAAACGTGGACCAATATCAAAGACTTTTTCATAACCAGCGCCAATCAAGCGCTTTAGTGGTAGCTCGTGCGAAATACGAAGGTAAAAATCTTGATTCAAAGCGTCCATGTGCGTTACAAACGGATTCGCATCGGCGCCGCCGGTAGTATGCTCCAGCACTGGAATATTAATTTCCGTAAAATTATTGTTCAGAAGAAAATCGCGTGTTGCCTGCCAAAACTTTGAGCGTCGAATGAATCGTTGACGAACATCCTCATTAACGTTCATGTCCACGTAGCGCCGACGCATGCGCTCCTCCTTGTTAGTAAAACCGTCTTGTGCTGTGGGCATTGGTCGAAGCGACTTAGCCAAAAGCCGCAAGGTCTGCACGTCAATTGAGATTTCACCTGTTTTGCTTTTGATGATGGGGCCAGTTGCTTCAAGAAAGTCTCCCGCATCAAGCAGGTTTAGGTGGTCAAGACCAATAAAACCAGCTACGGGATTGGTGGATTGCACACCGCCATCTTTCAAAAAAAGCTGTACTTGTCCTGATGCATCCTTCAAAACTATGAAGGCAAGTTTGCCAAACTTACGAATGCCGATAATTCTGCCTGCAACCGTTGCTATCTGGTCTTCTAAGTCATCGAACTTAGCAATAACGTCACCCATCATATGGGTTCGGTTCGATTTTGCGGGGTACGGGTTAAGGCCCAGCTTTTTTAGCTCTCCCAGTTTTCTTAGGCGCTCATCGCGCAGTTCTTTTAAGTTCGCCATGTTAACTTCTATTCTATCGTACTATCAGATCAAACACGAGTGTTAATGTAGGATCAGCTCGTGTACACCTGCTTCGACATCACCTACCAACTGGGGCTTAGTAAAAAGCTCTACACTCTGCCTTGAGATTGAGCTCGAAGGTATAACACTAGTATCAACTGCCGTAGCGGCTGCCACAGTCTCCATAAACGAGTACGCGTACGGACGTGTCTTAGAAAATACTGCCACGACAAGTCCAAATTCAGTCACCGATATCTCCGCGTCTCTAATTGCACTTTCCGCAATTTCACGTAGTTCGTTTGGCCCATCGACAGATTCGGCATCGAAGAAGATGGCAGTCTCGTCTGACCCATCATTTGTAAGTAAATACGGTATTCCCGATTCGGCGAGCGCTTCGTATACGCCACTCATCACCCCGGCGCTTTCGTCCATTCCTGTTCTTCGAATGTCAAGAGCGCGTACTTGGCGAGAAGCCACACCCACTATATCGCCCTGCTGACGCTCACTGATGTTTGTGATTTTCGTACCGGCGGCACTTACATTAAAGGTGTTACGAACTGTAGTAGCAAGGTTACTGTCTCTCATTATTCTTGCCACCTCTGGATGCAGTAGTTTTGAACCCCCAAGAGCAAGTGCACGAGCTTGTTCGTAGGTTAAGTTTGGAATTTGTCGCGCAAATACATTAAGGCGTGGATCAGTTGTATAAAAGCCATTGACATCAGTAAAGTTAAAATACGGCAACCCCAGTGCGGCAGCCGCTAGTGCCCCTGATGTGTCACTTCCACCGCGATCTAATATCTGAACACCACCAAGACCACCACCATTGTCGTAACCATAAAAACCTGGCAATACATAGTGTTTTTTAGTATCAATCGCACTCCTCAGATTGTGCACCGTCACGTTAGCGTCGGGAGTACGATCTCTGTTAATAGAAACTAATGCTCTGGGATCGAGTAGTATTCTGCCGGTAAGCCTAGCTATGAGTTCGGCTGAAAACCGCTCCCCTGTTGCTGCACAAGCAGCCTGGTCGTCAGCGTTCTGCTGCAACCAACCACGCATACTCTCTATAATCCCAGCGCCCTCTCTAGCGCCAAGTCCTGAGCGTTCAATAATCTCGAGTGCGCGGGCCTCTGCCCGGTCAACATCACCCTGCAGCAGCATATCTGTCATTTTATGAGCGCCAAGCTCAGAGCTATGAAAACCATCGAGGCTCACATCTTTTCCTGGCGCAGACACGACCAGCACAGCCGGGCTCTCCTCTTCCACAATTCTAAGCACTGTGTCTATCTGTGCCATGGACGTTCCGCCAAATTTTGCTACTTCCGCCATAGTTTACTTTCTCATCGTTAATTTAAAGCTCCCCGCATACATGTCGCAGTACCGGGGAGCTTTTTTGTAAGAATAAAGCAGGCTTCAGGTACTACGACCGAAGCTTTGTCTTTTGCACTACTTGATGAATCATATTCATGATTTTTGTATTTTATACCTATTTTATATTATTGTCAATAACTTTTGCTTGCTGCCAAATTGATTCAAACTGCGCCTGAAATAAGCGTACGGCAAATGCTTGATTCAATACAAGGCTGAGGCGATCTATTGTATTATCAGGATCACTGAAAGTTATCATAGCGGCTAAACCATCAATTATCGTTATGTGAAAACCGCGCTCTTCTCTGTAATGCCGCACTGAAACCCCGAGCCTTTGCCACTTACTTACAATATGGTAGTTCGACGGCTGCAGCTCTTGCACCACATGCCGAATGTAAACGCCACGCGCTATCGCCTCTCGTTGCACTTGGTACAAATCATCTGAAAATGCGATTCCGATCGCAAAGACATCTATTGTTTTTTGTGCCTGATGAGCCAACTTCATATACTCACGATACATCGACTCCCGACCCACAATCAGTCGTGCACCACCCGTATCTGTAGTACCCGCAAGATCACCGCCAATCGCCCGGCCAAGCAGCCCCGCCAGATCATGTACATGAGTGCTGTAAGCAGCCCTCAAGCCATTCTCCCGAGCAATTACTTCGTAACGGATCGGCCGCTTTGCAACAAATCGAATAAGACCCTTCTGCTCTAGCGCCACAAACATTCTATACACCGCATTCGGAAACACCATTAGCTGCCCCGCTACATCTTGTGCACTCATTGGACATCTCTTTGCTGCCATCACCGTATATAACTGCAGTTCATGATCACTCAGCCCAAGCAACCGTAAATACTCCAGCACTTCATCTGGCAACTCAGGAACATATATTGATTGAGCTGTGCGCATAATTACATTTTAACATATTTTTATTAAAACATATTAAAAAACTATTCATATATTTACACAAATTTCATATGCTGAATATAGAGGCACTGAATCCTCAAAGGAGTTACGATTATGACAAATGCACGAGAAACATCCCCTACCGTTAACAGAACTGTTTCAAGAAACTTTGAAAGCATTGATATAACCTACAATGACGAACCCGCCCGCGAAGGGTTTATACAGCCCGGCACCCAACTTGAGAGCTACACTGTTCAATCACCTAAAGTAGTCCTTGCAACTGATGGCGAGCTTTTGCTCGATGGCGAGACCATTAAGGTGGGTCAGCTTTTTAACCTACCGGCCCACCAATCCATAAGGCTAGAGACTGGTCACGAAGGCTTTCGCTATATCTCCAGAAAAGTCGCCCCAGAAGCAGCTCAAGACGGTGAATCGCGCTTGGCACGGCTCGCAGCTAGCGGAATTGGAGATGCGACCTGGTGGCAGCTTCCCCGGGAAGAACAATTTACGCGGCTCGAAGCAATAATTGGCTATACGCCCCTTGAGCGTATCCAGCTTGATAATGGCCTCAGCGTGATGACCAAAATGGAGTACCAGAACCCTTCAGGCTCGCACTATGACCGTGCCTACTTTGCCACCATCAAGCACTTTGAAGAAATTGGGTTCATTCAACCTGGCGATGAAATACGTGACATTACCTCGGGCAGTGCTGGTATCTCACTGGCATTAATAAGTCGGTTTCTTGGGTATAAATCGCGTATTATCATCCCTACCGAACTACCGGCTAACCGCCTTTACCCTATGCTGCAGTTTGGCGCACAACTCGTTAGTTCGGGCGAAGGCTACGTACCCCACGCAAGTGTTGTTCAAACTGATGAAATCTTAGGCTATAGGGAAGATCCCGAATGGCAAGGAACTCGCCCAGCCGACAGAAGCGGCCGAGCCTTGACTTTTAAAAAAGATGGCGTAAGAATCTGCTACCTCAATCATTCCGAAAACGAACTCTCTCCAGCTTCGTTCGCACCAATCGCTAGTGAAATACTCGATGATACTCCAGATATCAGCCATATCGTACTTGCTGAAGGAAATTGGACCACCATATCCGGCATTGCAAAAAGGCTTCGTACGCTCAAACCATCCGTGCACATAACCGGATACTCGAGTGAGGTCACTGATGGCAAAACCGAAAACTACGGAACCAACGTGCCGGATGTTCCTCTGCGCTTTAAAGATCTGGAGTTGCTCGATGCCGATGTAATTGTTAGCTCGAAAGATCGTGATGCAATGCGGTGCCATGCTCCGCATCTCGGCCGGAGTTCACTAATGGGGCTAGCTGTCGCAGAAAGTATACTCAGAAATAGCCCAAACGCAAATGTTGTTACGCTAGGCTATGATACAGCCGAAAGATACTAAGCGATTTCTTGCACTTCGTAGGTTTTGGCACCAGCTGGAAGGGTAATTTCTACCTTATCTCCAACTTTTTTGCCAAGCAAGGCTTTGCCGATTGGTGATTCGTCTGAAATCTTCGCCTCGAGCGGATCGGCCTCAACGGAATCAACAATGTGATATGTTACTGTTTTGCTACCGTTTTTGAGTGTTACCGAACAGCCAATTCCTACGGAATTTTTGCTTCTTTTTGCAATAACCTCGGCATTCGCCAGAATATGCTCCACCTCGGCAATACGGTTATCAACCCGCTCTTGCTCCTCTTTTGCAGCATGATATTCAGCATTTTCAGAAAGATCACCTTGATCACGGGCAGTTTTAATTGACTCAATCACATCCAAAAGCTTTGCCTTAAGCTCAGCAAGTTCAGCCTGTAGTTCAGAAACGCCCTCTTTGGTGAGTTGAAATTCTTTTTTCATAACCCTATATTCCTTTTACTTAACGACCACGCAAGACCAAAAACGAGTAAAAAATAAACGCGTTACGAACGCATTTTTCTCGTAGTTGGTTCTCTACGTGCCACGATTGTAGCATGCCGATTTTAGTTTGTAAATGAGCATTTATACCATATTTTGTGCACCATATATAGGGTATACGCTATATATGGTGCACAATCACATTTTGCAAATACTCTCGTAATTAGTAACTCTGCGCAAATAGCCACTGCTCAGTGGCTGACTCACCAGTATAAAAATCAATCCCCTCTTGATCAGCTGCGATTCGGCATCGACTGACCGCTTTGGTTTCTTCCTTAATTTTGGCTTCGATCTCAGGATTATCATTCCAGAAGACCTTAACAAAACCTTTGTGCTCCTTTAGGATCTGCTTCATTTCGTCATAGCTTGTAGCCACTCGAGTGTTTTCGTCTCTAATTTTGCGTGATTTCTCCAGCAACTCATTTTGTATACTATTGAGAAGCCATTCTACCTTCTCGGCAATATCGCTCTTATCGAGCGAGACTTCTTCTTCTGTATCTCGACGTTTTGCGGTTGCAGTACCAGCCTCTGCTTCTTTAGAACCTATCTTAAGTGCTACTGGCACCCCTTTGACCTCCCACTTATTGAGCTTGAAGCCAAACCGTTCATCATCCCGATCGTCAACTCTTACACGAATGTCAGCAGCTAGAAGATCGTTTTCAAGCTCATTGCAGTATTCAAGCAACTTTTCACTTGTCTCAACTGGAATAATTATAACCTGAACAGGTGCAAGTTTAGGTGGCAAGATCAAACCGTTGTTGTCGCCGTGTCCTAGGATAAGACCGCCTATGCTTCGCGTTGAAATACCCCAGCTAGTTTGCCAAACATACTTTGTTTCGCCATCTTCATCCTGAAAACTAGTTTCGAAGGCTTTTGCAAAATTCTGGCCTAGATCATGCGAGGTACAGCTTTGCAGAGCTTTGCCGCTTGGCAACATTGTCTCGAAAGTCAAAGTTTCATCTGCTCCCGCGAAGGTCTCCATTTTAGACTTCTTACCAACATATCCATCGAGTGCAAAGTAATCACGATAGAGCTTTACATAGCTATCCATAGCATACTGCTGCATTGCCTTGGCATCCTCATGCGTTCTATGAACTGTATGCCCTTCTTGCCACAAAAACTCAGTTGTTCTTAGAAATGGCAGTGTCCGCTTTTCCCAGCGCACAGCGCTACACCACTGATTAACTTTCATGGGCAAATCTCGATAGCTCTGAACCCACTTACTAAAACTATTGTTGATAGTTGTTTCGCTAGTAGGCCGAATTGCCAACTTCTCTTCGAGCTCTTGTCCACCCCCATGAGTTACAACAGCCAGTTCTGGCGCAAAGCCCTCAACGTGGTTTTTCTCTTTTTCCAAAAACGACATTGGTATAAACATTGGGAAGTAGACATTCTCGACACCGTAATCCTTTATCATTTTATCAAAGGCGGCTTGGACGAGCTCCCAGATCGCGTAAGAGTACGGTCGGAATATTATTGTTCCCTTACTTGGTCCATAATCTGCTAGTTCCGCTAGCTGAACAACTGCGGTATACCACTCAGCTGAATTAATATCTTTCTTTGGTAGTAAATTCTTTGCCATAACACTCTCTTTCTTTAACTTTATTGTACTAGATCTTAATCACGGATGTCATGCATTTCAAGATTTCCTATTCTAGGAAAGCGCCCTGCGCTATAAGTAGCTGCTACTTCTAGTACTCTCAGCCTCTTATTACGTAGAGACCTCAGAGCACTCCTGCCAGCAAAATGCATCAGTCGGCGAGCCACACGCTCTGCAACCTGCTCTCCACAGCCAAGATCAGAGCCATATATTTCAACGGCCTCCTGATCGAGAGCGTTGGCCCAACGCACACCGCCCCTTAGCTCATCTATCGTAATTGCGCCACTCATCACCTGACACTTAAGTTTTTCGGCTTCATCTTGTGCCACTTCCGAGAGATCCCAATCCCCGTTTAATGCCCAGTGAGCATCCTCCGCTGTCCATCTGCCATCTTCCAACCCCACTTCAACTAACCTGGTTTTATTCTCAGCCATACTAAAATATCCTTTATCAGCTTCAGAAAGGTTTGGGCATAAAAATACCCCTTGGCTGGGGCGTCCGATCTGATTTATTTTAGTTTAATGGTAACAAACCCCAGCTGCTATACAGGAGTCGGTACGGGCAATACAGATAGTGTGTATTGGTAACTCATACTTTCATTATAGCACAATTCAAAAAATAAACAAGTTTAGGATGACATCTGGGGTTTCGTGATTTGGGTCGCATCAGCTACTTGCCCCAATTAAGAAATAGGACGCCGAATGCCAAAAAGTTTTTGAGAGCATGAAGCAAGACTGACGGAAGCAAGCTCTTACTGTGCTCTGTAAGCAAGCAGAGCAGCATGCCGAGCGCGAAGGTGTCTACTGCCACGTTTGCCTGACCGTGAGCCAACGCAAAGGCAAGACTTCCTATAACGGCACCTGCCAGAAAGGGAAGCCTTCTGCGAAGCCCATGAAACAAGAGACCCCGGAATAGGAGTTCTTCAAATAATGGCGTTATGATGACCAAAACAATAAACCCAAGAACTATATTGCTCGATCCAGTTGTCACAAGCCCAACATCTTGAGCTTGATTTGCATCGAAGCCAGGTATTTTTTGCGCAAGTGTCATGAACGAAGCGGAAAGTACCACATATGCCGCTAGCGCTACTGGAACCAAGCCGATATAGCGCAACTTTCCTGCTGATACACCGATATCATGCCACCGGAACCTCAATGACCTCATGGCAACTACAAGAAGGGTGAGGAAAGCTAAAAAAACTCCAACCAGCAGAATCATCGACTGGGCGTTCTTATTTGAGACAAAACCTACAAATGGTAATACAAAAATCACACCCAGGAGCTGAGCTGCAAAATAAAGTACGAGCGAACCCAATACTACAACTGCGGGATGCTTCCAAAACTCCCGGTTCTGCTCAAGCCTTGACACTAGAAGAACCTTCGGATGTCCACTACTGTGATCACAGCGGCCAAAAGCAGCAACGCCGCCATGCCTGTTCCATGGATTTTTTCTTCAAGCTCTTTGCTCAGGGGCTTCTTAAGCAGTCTGAATAGCCCGAGTACAAACAGCCTGCCGCCATCAAGTGCGGGTATGGGCAATACGTTCATCACAGCCAAAGAAACCGAGATAATACCGATGAGAAACAGCACAAAGACCAATCCCTGCTTAGCAAGATCACTTAGCACCACCACAATCCCTACCGGCCCCGTTACGGCCTGACCAGCCTCTGAAGCTCTTCCGGCAAATAGATTGCCGATTACGCTGCCAAGACCCTCAAGTGTCGCCCAAGTAAACTGAGCCGTGGTACCAACTCCCACAATTGGCGCTGACCATGTAGAGCGGACCAGCGTTTGCTCACCGGGAGCCACGCCAAAGTTGCCTTTCTCTGGATCATTGCGCAGCGTTACCTGCTTTGTTTGGTTACTTCCATTGTGGGAAAAAACTACAGGAACGGTTTTGCCAGCCTCAGCCTTTGTTATACTTCGAAGCTGCTGCCCGCTCTTCAATTCAGTATTATTAAGCGAGAGGATTCTATCCCCTTGCTGAAGTCCGCTTTTTTCAGCCGGCGAATCGGCCTCAATATAACCTGCGAACACCTCCTGCTTGGTTGTTGTAGCATCAGACGAAATCTTAAACTGATTATCAATCAGCTGCGGCATGCCAATGAGTGCTACAACTGTAAAAATAACCGCTGCTGCTACCCAGTTCATTAAAACGCCGGCAGCAATGATCAACGCTTTGCGCGGCAAACTTGCAGCACCAAAGCTGCCCTTTTCTGTTGCCGCATCGTGCTCGCCTTTAAGCTTAACGAAACCGCCTAGCGGCAGCCAGTTGAGCGTATATTCTGTGCCGTTCTTTTTAGTTAGAACTTTTGCCCTTGGCGGAAAACCAATGCCAAATTCTTCAACCTCAACCCCACCTTTTTTCGCTGCAATAAGATGTCCGTACTCGTGTACAACCACAAGCAAAATAAACAAAATGATCCCTAAAATTATAAGCATTGTTCCAGTATATAGTTATTTGCGAGTAGTGGAAAGTGGCGAGACACCATATTTCCTTTTGCCACCCTCACCCGCATGCTGCTTACTGCGTGGCCTTTGCTACGATTTATACTAATTGCCGCCAAAGCGTCGCTGTCGGTTTTGATACTCTAAAAAGGCTGCTTTTAGATCCTCAATTGTAAAGGCCGGCCATGGTTTTGGAGGGAAATACAACTCAGCGTAAGCCATACGTGGGAGCATGAAGCCGCTCAGACGCTGCTCGCCGCTAGTACGAATCATTAAATCAACCGGTGGAATATCTGCTTGATACAGATGCTCCTGAACCAGATCATCGCTTATATCTTCAGCCTTGATTCCAGCTTGAACAATACTTTTAACCACGTCTGTTATTTCACGGAAGCCACCATAATTAAAACAAAGTGCCAGAACGCCGCCAGTATTATTTTTTGAATCTTCCTCGGCACTACGCCACGCATCAATAACCTTTTTTGGCACGCGATCTTCAATTCCCAACACCACAATTTTAATGTTCTCATCTATCAGTTCGCGCAGATCACGCTGAGCCATTTTGATCGCCAAGTTCATTAAATAATCGACTTCTTCTTTTGTGCGATTCCAGTTTTCAATAGAAAAAATGTATGCGCTCACGTAGTCAACGCCGCTATGAAACGCCTCACGAGCAATCGTCTTAAGGTTTTCGTACCCCTTGCGATGACCCTCAAGCGTTGGCAAACCCTCAGCACGAGCCCACCGCCGATTACCATCGAGTATCAAACCAAGATGTGTTAGGCGCTTCTTCATAAAACCCTCTCTCGAGACTTATTCAAGTGTTAGACCGTCATGATTTCTTGTTCTTTGACTTTCGCCGCAGCCTCCACCTTGCTGTTGAACTCGTTAATAATCTCGGTTACCTGCGTTTCAGACCGCTTTACGTCGTCATCTGAAAATTCTTTAGCATCTTTCAATCTTTTTGCTTCTTTGATAGCATCGTGACGAATATTTCTGAGTGTGATTTTTGCCTCTTCAATGGTGTCGCCAAGACTTTTGACAATCTGGCGACGCAATTCTTCAGTTAGTGGTGGCATCGGCACACGAACAACTCGTCCATCATCACTCGGGTTCAATCCCATAGTCTGATCGTTACGAATCGCCGCAGCGATTGCTTGAAGATTAGTCGGGTCGAACGGAGTAATCTGGAGTAGTTGCGGCTCTGGCGCAGTAATATTAGAAACCTGATTTAACGGCATCAGCTGCCCGTATACTTCAACCCGAATTCCCTCAACTATGCTCGGGTGAGCACGCCCCGTCCGCACCTTCTTCAGCTCGTCTTCAAGATGATCCACCGCAACCTGCATTTTCGCTTTGTAACTTTGTAAATCCATACTACTCCTTTGCCTCATTCTATTGTAACAAATAGGACCTTTAAAAGTTTGCTCAATATATCGTAAAAAGCTACAATCTCTATGAGGTTATTATTCTGAGTAATCTACCGAACACAGTGCTAACTCCAGAAGTCGGCACCATATTTACAACCAATGCTGGTGCAGAAGTTGAAACACAGGCCCTCGCCTGTTTTTTTGAAATGGCAAAAAGCGAAGCCGACAGGCAACAAAGAGGATCCCAGTATGAGTATCTCGGCGAAGGCTCCCGTGGCCGAGTGGTCGTATCTGAAGATAATCCAGAATTGTGTGTTAAAACTGTTGGCAGCTGGACAGGCAGATACCCGCACCGAGCAGGCCATCCCGTGCGTCCAAGAAATCTTGTTGTCGAACTTTACTTTATGGACGCTTTTAAGGAATTCATAGAAGAACGTGATGCTGGCTTTTTTGTACCGCAACCACTACTCGCACAAAGAACAGTCCGTGATTGCTACTCGATGCTGCAAGAGAGACTGCCAAAGGACGCCACGACACTAAAGGGTCTCTCTGTTAAAGATAGGCCTCTTTTTCGGGCAACTGCGAGAAGAATAAATGAACGGTTCGATGCCACAACGAAAGGATCACTCATCCGCACTGGGGTTGGGGACTTTATTGGAGACAGAAATACAATACACATTGGCAACGTATTGCTAGGCAAAGACTTAGATCCTGAGGGTCCAATATATCTTATAGACCTTATCGGTAACCGTACACTAGCTGCAGCAGCCTATGTCCTTGCTTGCACTCAACCACAGATTATGAGTACAGCACCAAGGTTGTCGCCAGCACTGCAAAGTTAATCAATAGCCAACAACGCAGAACTACATGTACAAAACCTGTTACTGCGTGCCGTTAACTACAAATTAGCCCAAAGAGCAGACTGCAATGCACTTTTGAATTGTACTGTACGCAGCTCCGGGTCTCCACCCTTCCAAATTCTTTGAGTGCTGTGCGAAAACCAGAAGCCTGCCAGCACCAAGGCCGCTATGGGGTCGAGACGTTCAGGGCAATGCTCTTCAACAGAGAATCCACTATGCGCAACGTTCACCAGAAGCGCAACCTCTTCAATACCTTTCCTGCCCATACCCATCCAGTTCCAGTCAATAAGCTGCACACTCCTGTCTTTAGGATTATAAGCTAAATTATCAGATCGAACATCTGAATGTGTTAGTACAAATTGACTTTTCTCACCTAAATACGCCCTGGCTACATCTGCGTATGCTTGAATATTCGCTTTGATTGCCCGTGCGTACTCAGGGTAATCAGCTAGCTCGCTCAGTAATTTTTCCTGATATTTCGGTTCATCAATAAGCTCTTGCCAGCCGTTAGCGACATCAAAATCCGAAAGCACAGCTCGATCTTCTTCTGTGAGTGCCATACCAGAAAGTTCATCCAACGCCTGAAAAACTGCGTCAACTTTTTGAGTATTCCAATGATTTGACCAATCAAGATGTGAAAGATCGGGCAGCACAAAACCATCTTCTTTTTCAAGTAGGATCTCGGGAATGTGCGGATAACTTTTCTGCTTGAGCCATTTATATGCCACGAGTTCTTTTGCAATGAATCTTTTGCTGTCTGCATCTGTTGCAAGCTTTATAAAAACGGTCGTACCATCTGCAAGCGTGATAATCCCCCGTTTTGCAAGCGAATAGCCGCCAGTAGTTGGCCGAAACGTATCCATTGTAGCATCAACCATCTGCCAGGTGATTTGCCTTGCACTCATAAAGTTAATTGTAACAGATTATATTTAGCTGATTTCGCCGAGTTCTACCCGTTTGAACTGGCGGATAACGGTGTTCTCACCGAATTTGGCGATGTTTTCTTTGAGGTATTCGCCTACGGTTTGGTCGGGATTTTTGATGTACGGTTGGTCAAGCAGGCACTTTTCGGCAAAATGCTTTTTGAGCATACCTTCTACAATATTTTCAATCATATTCTCTGGCTTGCCTTCATTCTTGGCTTTTTCAGAAAATTCAGCTTTAACTCGCTCACGCTCTTCTGCCGGAATATCTTCAACCGAAACGTACTCTGGTGCTGAAGCCGCAACATGCATCGCAATATCGCGAACAAATGATTTAAAACCATCCGTTCGAGCCACAAAATCAGTTTCGCAGTTCACCTCTACCAAGGCACCGATGCGCTCGCTATGCACGTATGCATCCACTATCCCCTGGCGGGCTTCTCGCTCACCTTTTTTCTCAGCCTTAGTTAAACCTTTTTTACGGAGTGCCTCAAGAGCTTTATCAAAATCACCGTCAGCCTCGGTTAATGCGACCTTCGCATCAGTAAGACCAATACCCGTGAGATCTTTTAATCGTTTAATTTCTTCAATGGATACTGCCATGTTCTCTCCTCGTGTCATTCCGAACTTGATTCGGAATCTAGTCTAATTATTTCATGGGATCCTGAATCAAGTTCAGGATGACAACCAGCTATTCTGCTTTTGGTGCTTTTGCGCTTGCTTTACCTTCAGAGATTGCCGATACAACGTACTCAAGCAAAATCTGGACTGCCTTGACGGCATCATCGTTGGCAGGAATTGGGAAATCGATACCACTTGGATCGGCGTTGCTGTCTACCACGCCAATCACTGGCACGCCAAGACGTTTCGCCTCTTTAACCGCTAGATGATCAGTAACTACATCTGTTACATACACAAGGCCAGGCTTTCCGCGAAGATCTTTGATGCCGCCGTACAGTACGTTCATTTGCTCAATTTCTTCTTGGAACCGTTGCACTTCAAGCTTGCTGTAACGGTTAGCTAGCTCACCACTCGCCAGTTTATTTTCAAGATCTTGCAGGTGCTTAATGCGGCCATTCATAGTTGTGGTGTTAGTCAGCATGCCACCAACCCAACGGTTAACCACGTAAGGCATTCCCGTTTCTTCCGCTGCCTGCTGAACGAGCGCCTTTGCCTGTCGCTTCGTACCAACTAAAAGAACTTGTTTACCACTGGCAACAGCTTTTACTACCTCTGGTAGTGCAGCTTCAAGCGCCTCAACCGTTTTGGTTAAATCAATAATATGACTACCTGCACGTTTACTGTGAATAAACTGCGCCATCTTTGGGTGCCATCGGCTTGTTGTGTGGCCAAAATGTACGCCACTCTCAAGTAATTTTTTCATATCGACAGATACTGCCATCTGTTAAATCCTTTCGTTCTTCACGGAAAAGCTACTGCTGAGAAAATAAAGATATTTTCACCAGAGAAGGATCCCCTCTCCCGCTGATTAATGATTACTCATATAGAGTAACAGATATAAGAAGGTTGATCAACTACTTACCGATAGAACGAGCACTAATAATCACACCAAACCCCGCTGCGAGGAGTATCAGACCAAAAAATTGTAAGCTGGAAACTTTTTCTTTAAAAATAAAGTAGCTTGCGATAGTTGAGAGAAAGATCGCACCGCCGAACACGATTGGTGCAACAATCCCTACCTTATTTACCGTGTAGGCCTTGTTAATTGCCATCACAAAAAAAGCGATCGAGACACCGCCCAGCATCGCAAAAACAATTCCGCTTTTACTATTTACGAATAGTTTTTTACCCAGCAACGGAATAACTGCCGCTATTGGCACCACTGCGGAAATCAAGTTAGTAATTGCAGCAGCAAGATTAGTGTTGGCATTTCTGGAAGCTGCGACTCCAAACATAATACCAATCGCATAAAAAACCATCGCGAGAAGAATATATACCATTACCATAACTGTAGCAGATTGCTAACTAAATAACATCCGTGGAATAACCAGATATTTTCACGAGCTTAAGATGGTGTATTAAAATGGTTGGTGTTTTAAGGTTCGGGTAGAATTAAACGCCTGAAATGTATTGACTTTCTTATACAAGCATGATACTATTTAGTCAAGCTCAATTGGCTTCGGCCAACAGAGTAAAGAAGGAGGGCGAGTTGATCTCGCTAACTTGTGCTCATTCGTATGAATTCGAGCACAGCAGCTCGAAGATCCTTGTCGAGGTAGATCTCGAATCAAATATATTCATATTCTGAAGATCCCTACGCTAGCCACCCTCCTTCTTAACAACCAAACTAATACGCAAGGTGGCTACGGCGTGACAATATTTTTGATCTTACTTCTAACATTGCTTACTGCGGGAGCAATATTTTTTATTTTCAACCTCTTTTTAGACACAAAAAAGAAACATGCGTGGTTTAACGCCATGGAATCGAAGGTGCTACTTATAGAGATACCTCGCACAAACGATAAAAAAGAGCTTTCAGCCGAACACATGTTTGCAAGCTTGCACGGTATTTTAAAAAACAAACGCGAGCTGAAAGCGCATCAAGAATATCAAGAACATATCGGGTTTGAGATTGTCAGTATCGGTAATAAAATTCAGTTTTATATCTGGACACCGGCTATACTTACCTCTTTTGTGGAAGGGCAAGTATATGCTCAATATCCCGAGGCTCAGATTAAACAAATTAATCCTGAGGATGATTACGTTCATCAAATCCCCGAAGGCCACTATCGTCAAGTGGTTGAGATCGGCTTAACCGAAGATCAAACCTTGCCAATTAAAACATTTCTGAGCTTTGAGGTGGATCCGCTCGCCGCCATTACAGCAACCCTCACCAAGCTAGAGGCAGAAAACGAGATGCTCGGTATCCAAATCCTGGCTAGACCTGTTGATGACACATGGCACAAAAATTCAGCCAAAAAGGCAGAGCGAATTAAAAACGGTGGTGGTTCTTCAACCTCAAGACACGGCTGGCTGGCGCAAACCAGCGGTGCGCTTTGGAAGCCGCCTGAAGAAAGTACAACCACTACAAAAACCGAAATCTCAGAACGCGACAAAACTCGCATTACAGCTATCGAAGAAAAAAGTCGCAAACTTGGCTATCAAGTTAAAATCCGAGTTATCTATAGCAGTCCGCCTGAAGTGCAACTTAGTTCTAGAATGAAGATTCAGGCGCTTCTCGGTGCGTTTAAACAATTTAACACCACCAACTTAAACGGCTTCAAACAAACCACCAGCAAGCTAGAAGATTTCGATAAATACAAAACTCGCAGCTTCTTTGACAAAGGCTACATACTTAACATTGAAGAGCTTGCTAGTGTGTACCACCTCCCGCATAGCAACGTTGCCACTCCGGGAATCGTCTGGGCGCGCGCACGAACCGGTGAGCCGCCATCCAATCTCCCTATTTACACCGAAGGGTCTACCGATATTAGCCCCATCGGCATAACAACCTTCCGCGGCGATTACCAGTACTTCGGTCTCACCCGAAAAGATCGAGGCCGCCATGTATATATTATTGGTCAAACCGGTGTTGGTAAGAGTGGTCTGCTCGAGCTGATGACGGCAGCTGATATCACGACCAATCAAGGATTTGCACTTATTGATCCTCACGGCGACTTTGCAATTAACACCCTTCAGCGTATCGCACCCGAGAGAGTTAAAGATGTCATCTACTTTAATCCAGCAGATACCGAATTTCCCATCGGCTTTAATCCGCTTGAGGTACAAAATGAATCGCAAAAAACGCTCGTTGCTTCAGAAATCATCGGTTCGCTTAAAAAAATGTTTGACAGTTGGGGCCCAAGGCTTGAATACATTTTGCGCTACACTATCCTCTCGTTACTTGAGTATCCCAATACTACTATGTTGGACATTACTCGCCTCCTTACCGATAATAAATTTCAGAAAGAGGTTGTCAGCCGCGTAACCGACCCAGTCGTTCGCAACTTTTGGGATAAAGAGTATGCTAGCTGGAACGAAAAATTTAGAACTGAAGCTGTTGCACCAATTCTGAATAAAGTTGGTGCCTTCACTGCAAATCCAATCATCCGCAACATCGTTGGGCAACCAACCAGCGGCTTTAATGTACGTCAGGTCATGGATGAAGGGAAAATTCTGGTTATGAACCTTTCGCGCGGTTTAATTGGCGAGGATAACGCAGCCATTCTTGGCTCCCTACTGGTTACCAAAGTACAACTTGCAGCCATGAGCCGTGCCGATATCGCCAACGTAGAAGATCGCCGCCCCTTCTACTTTTATGTTGATGAGTTTCAAAACTTTGCCACCGAATCGTTCGCGACCATCCTCAGCGAAGCGCGAAAATACGGCCTCAACCTTACCATTGCCAACCAGTACATCTCCCAGATGATTCCCGAAGTAAGTGGAGCTGTTTTTGGAAACGTTGGGAGCATCATCTCATTCCGTGTCAGCCCCGAAGACGCCACCTCACTTCAGAAATACTTTGAACCACAGTTTGAAGGTACAGATCTCATCCAGCTCAACAACCGCGATTTTCTGGCAAACCTTTCCATAGCTGGAGAAAAAACCGTGCCATTTTCCGCAAGAACTATGGACTTGCCAGGCTATCTGGACGGCTCAATCGAGCAAATTATCGCTCACAACCGGCAGCTGTTCGCCCATCC
>CAZXUE010000002.1:56134-86567 GCA_964643895.1 uncultured Candidatus Saccharibacteria bacterium | reverse complement strand
GCTATTTGCTATTTGCTATTTGCTATTTGCTATTTGCTATTTGCTATTTGCTATTAATCGATGCTATACTTGACCTAACGAGCCAAATTAGGCTCTGTTTTTAATTAAGAGATAATCGAGGCAATAATGGGCAAGCGAATTAAAAAGATTCGAAAAAACATTGCAGACTTCTTTAAAAAGATCACTGCACCAATTAGAAATTCTAAAATTTGGAAGTTTCTGCGCAGAACCATTCTACGTTCGCCATTTCGCGGCTACTTTATCAGCTCGTGGCGCGAGCTTCGCCAGGTTACCTGGCCAAGCAGAAGAACCGCCTGGAAGCTTACGCTAACTGTATTTTTGTTCTCAGCCCTGTTTGCCGCTTTTACAAGCGGCCTTGATTACGGCTTTGAAAGACTCGCCAAAGAAATATTTTTAAAGTAGATAAGAAAGTTACAAGGAAACATTCATGAGCAAACGATACGATTCAAGCAAACAATGGTACGCCATCCACACTTACAGCGGCTACGAAGAGAAAGTAGCTGAGAGCATCAAGCAGCGCGCCGAAAGCCTTGATATGGCTGATAAGATCTTCGATGTTATTGTGCCGAAAGAAAAACAAATTGAGATCAAAAACGGCAAACGTAAGGTTGTTGAAAAAAAGATCTTCCAGGGCTATGTACTGGTGCAGATGAAAATGGGCGAGGATGTTTGGTACATTGTTCGCAACACGCCAAACGTAACTGGCTTCGTTGGCTCTGGTACCGATCCAAGTCCAGTTTCAGACGATGAAATCAGCAAGATTCTTAAACGTATGGGCGCCGAAGATCCAAAGCACAACATTAACTTCTCAGTTGGTGAAGTTGTCAGCATCATCGACGGCCCATTCAAAGGCTTTGACGGCGCCATCAACGAAATCGACGCCGCCAAAGGCAAGCTCAAAGTCCTCGTCAGCATGTTCGGCCGCGAAAGCCCAGTAGAACTCGATGCCCTCCAGGTAAAAAAGGTCTAGCATGCCTAGCTCTGAAAAGATAGCAGCTATTCTGCCATCAGTCGACCAAGACTGTGCTGCGTTCAAAGCCAGCAGTGTTATGCAACTACAAATGCTTGGCCAAGAACTTATCGCACACGGCCACGTGGAACAATTTGATACAGTGCTGCAAGAGCTATTCGATAGGGCCTCAAATCCTGACAGCGGCGAGCAACTCGCATCTGCTAGATCGTATCGGTATCTAGAAGGGCTCATAGGCAACGAAGTCCTCATTCATACCCAGGATTATTAGCCACAAAGTCGTACTATCAATTAAACGCTAACCTTCCACAACACGAACTTATGAACAAGTGCTTGAAGAGACTACTGACAAGTATCTCGATCATGCTGGCTTCATTCAGTAGTTGCGGAAGATTGAAGCTGTCGATCTATCACGAGAGTGGGCGACCACATCAGAAAGTGGACAGTGTTCATGTTCTATAGTATAATCAATCCGTTACGCACTAAAGATATAGCTTCACTTTATTATTTAGTTCAAAGGAATCAACTTAATGGCAAAGAAAATCACTGCGAATCTAAAGCTTCGCATTCCAGCTGGTAAAGCCAGTGCAGGGCCTCCGGTAGGCTCAACCTTGGGTCAATACGGCCTTAATATGATGGATTTTATTAATCCGTTTAACGACCAAACTAAAGATATGATGGGCTCAGACGTAATCGTACACCTGCGTATTTACGATGATCGTTCGTTTGATTTTGATGTTATCGGTGTTCCAGCTGATGACCTCATCAGAAAAGCTGCGGGAATTCAAAAAGGTTCAGGCGAATCTCACAAAACCAAAGTTGGTAAAATTACCGATACTCAGTTAACAGAAATTGCTGAACAGAAAATGAACTACCTCAATGCAAATGATATCGAGGCTGCTAAAAAAGTAATCGCAGGCACCGCCCGCTCAATGGGCGTGGAGATCGAAGGGTAATAAGCTTGAACATGGCTGGCGAGTTTTCAAAATGGCTAGATCACTACGCAGACAGAAATCAACTGGCTGTTGATAGTCACTTTCGCGCACTTACAGCACTTCGAGCAGAGCGATCTGGTGATGATGAAGGCGTACCCATCACCGATTACGAAGAACGTATAGCCTCACATCGGGCTTCGATAGCTGACCATGCTACAAGAGTTATGGGCGAGGGTGTTGCTTTTCCACCAAATGCTTTTTACCTGTTGACTGGAGACACTCGCAACCCGGAAGAAGTAGTTAGAACTGTTCATGAGAAATACGATGGCGACACAGATGGACCGCCAAGGGAAGCACTTCATTTATGGTCAATGGCCAGCCTGGTAGTTTTACATACAGTTGATCAAAAATAAGAACGTGGGACCTAGCCTTAGTATGGTTGGGGCTTGAACCACGACCGAGGTGCCAATCTCGGAGATAAGGAGAAAAAGATGGCAAAGAAAGCAGAATTATTAGAAGAAGCACAGAAGCTGGGTCTGGAAGTTTCTGAGAAGAATACGGTGGCTGAAATTGAAGCAGCACTCTTAGGTGCCGCCATCCCGACCGGGGTGGAGGGATCTAGTGAAAACAACGCAGATCTTTCGACTGACGCTAAAGATGACGAGGCCGAGAAGACAATCGCGAAAGCCGGTAAACGCAGCGCCAAAGCACTCAAAGAAGCTGAAGAAAAGGCTGAAAAAGAAGGACGTAAAGAGAAAGTGGCTAGTGGCGAGCTTGATCCAAGTGAAGCTGGTATCAAAAAGGGTCCGGCTCCTAAAACCCGTTCTCGCTTAGAGCGCCGCAGCAAGGGCTACAAAAAAGCTCATGAGCTGATCGATACAACAAAAGAATACACGTTGAAGGAAGCTGCCGAGTTGCTGCCAAAAACCAGCACAGTAAAGTTTGATGCTTCGGTAGAGCTTCATATTAATCTCGGCGTTGACCCGCGTCAGGCCGACCAAAACATCCGTGCTACCGTAGCACTGCCTCACGGTACCGGTAAATCAATCCGCATTGCGGTATTTGCTCCAGCAGATCAACACGAAGCTGCTAAAAAGGCTGGTGCTGATATTGTGGGTGAAGACGAGTTCTTACAACAACTTGATAAAGAACAACTTGATTTTGACGTTCTAATTGCCACACCACAGCTCATGGCCAAGCTTGGTAAATACGCTCGTATCTTGGGACCAAAGGGTTTAATGCCAAACCCAAAGAGCGGCACTGTAACCGCCAAAGTAGCTGATGCCGTGAAAGAGGCTAAAGCGGGTAAAGTTGAGTTCCGTGTTGA
The DNA here is from genome assembly GCA_964643895.1 of uncultured Candidatus Saccharibacteria bacterium. Taxonomy (GTDB): domain Bacteria; phylum Patescibacteriota; class Saccharimonadia; order Saccharimonadales; family UBA7683; genus UBA7683. Next base: position 83,314 of record CAZXUE010000002.1, on the reverse strand, counting down.
TAAACAATCAATCGTCCACTTGGCGGTTGGTAAAGTCAGCTTCAAGCCAGAGCAGATCGCCCAAAACGCGCAAGTCGTACTAAAAGCAATCTCTGATGCTAAGCCAGCAAGCGTAAAAGGTATCTACCTACAAAAAATCACCATGACCACTACCATGGGCCCCGGTGTGAAGATTGCGCTGAGCGAAGTTTAATAGATTATAGAACTTAGTTAGCTGTTAGATCTTAGAATCCCACTTTACGGTGGGTTTTCTAATACTATCCACCGTCCACTATTCACTATATAATTAGTGTTAATGGCGAAATCACTTTTTCTTGAAGGCACCGATGGCACTGGTAAATCTACTCAGGTGGAACTACTAAAGACATTCTTCTCAAAGCAAAAGATTGACACGCTCTTTCTTCGAGAGCCCGGCGGTTCGGATTATTACCAGGCTCTCCGCGAATTTCATTTACAATCTCCTCATGATCACCCCCCCATCAGCGATGCGCTTCTCACCGCCGCAGGACGAGCTGCAAATATTATTGAAACCAAACAGGCACTTGCAAACGGAAGATGGGTCGTTACTGACCGTGCCTATCCAAGTAGTTATGTCTATCAGTCGGTTCAAGGAGTACCGCTTGCGAACATACAGGCAATCAATGTTTTTGCCCTAGATGGATTTGATTACGATATTAAAATTCTGCTCGAAGTACCAGTCGAAGTTGCAGAGCAGCGCATCAATCAAAGCGGCGCCAAAAAAGACCATTGGGAACGCCAAGGAAAAGCCTTCTTCGAACAAATTAGACAAGCCTATCTTAATCTTGCAAAATCAGAAAATTATCACATCATCGATGCCAGCTCCGACCCACAAACAATTCACCACAAAATAATTAGCCTGCTAAATATCTAAGGCCTTCGAACTTCACCACAGTTAAATGTATCATTTTATTCACGATCGTGAGAAAAATGATACACGCCCATGATATGGGATAGCAATCTCTATTACGAAACCTCAGGCCACAACCAACATATAAGTTTGCCTTCGCCATATCTCCCCCGTACATTCCACTCCCAAGTGCACCACCCACTAAAAACATCTCCACTCATTGCTATAGTAATTGACCCAGACAATTTGATACAATGAAATCACTACATACGGAGAGTGGGCCCGTTAACGAGAGAGGGAATAACGTGGGGGTCTACAGTAATACACAAATAAAAAAGGCTATTTCGACTGGGCATATTGTAATGTACCCCTATATCGAAGAGCATATTAATGGCAGTAGTGTTGATGTAACGCTCGGCGAATGGTACTTTCGAACAGAAAGAAGCACCAAAAGTACTATTTATAATCCGTTTGACGAGCATGATGTTCATCGCTACTTTGACGGTCCGCACCAAGCGAAGCCACACAAACAGTGGTGTGATGCACATGGTATTAAGCTGCTAGCTGGAATCCCTGAAGATCACCCAATTATCATTCTCGGTCCTGGCGAGCGAATTTTAGCTCATACTAACGAGTTTATCGGCATTAAAGCGCCCGGCACCAGCACCATGCAAGCACGCAGCACGTGGGGCCGTAACGGTGTTGCGTGCTGCCTTGATGCTGGATGGGGTGATCCAGGCTACATCAACCGTTGGACGATGGAAATCTACAACATGAACCAGCATCATAGTGTTGTTCTTCCTGTTGGCGAGCGTATCGCTCAACTTGTATTTTATGAAACCGGCGAAGTAGAAGGAGAGTACCAAAATCTTTCTGGCAAATACCAGGAATTTGCGGAAGATGACCTTCCCAAACTCATCCAGAACTGGCGCCCTGAACAGATGCTGCCGAGAGCTTATAAAGACAAGCGCCAAAAGCCACGAGGCCTGTAATGAGCACCGGTATATTTATTGCTATTGAAGGTTCTGACGGCTCTGGAAAAGGAACGCAGTTTAAGTTATTGGTGGAACGTCTCAAGGCTGAAGGCTACGATGTTGCAACTTACGACTTTCCGCAGTATGAAAACGAGTCGTCTTACTTTGTCCGAGAGTATCTTAATGGCAACTACGGCACAGCAGGGGCGCTTGGGCCTTATACGCCATCTTTGTTCTATGCACTCGATCGCTTTAGTGCAGCACAATCGATTGCTGCCGATTTAGCTGCGGGTAAAGTCGTGGTAAGTAACCGATATATGGGTTCGAACATGGCTCACCAGGGGGCAAAATTTAATACTCTAGAAGAACGGCAGGCATTTTGGCACTGGCTCGATCAGCTTGAATTTGGCATGCTCGGCATTCCGCGACCAGACCTTAACCTCGTGCTTTTAGTGCCAGCTGAAACAGCGCAGCGCCTGGTAGATCAAAAAGAAGCTCGTAGCTATACCGATAAAAAGCGTGACATCCACGAGGCCGATCTCAACCACCTCAGTCGTGCTGTTGAGGTATACCAACAGCTCTGTGAAACGTTTCAGGAGAGCTTTTCACCGCTTGATTGCACAAAAGAAGGGGAGCTTTTGAGCATACCTACCATCAACAATCTAATCTGGGAAAGGGTTCAGCCAATGCTTGGAAAATTACGTAAACAAAAGAAGAATCAGAGTGAAAGTGTTGAAGTTTTTGCACCGAAAAAGAGTGACAACCCTTATATTGCGAAGAACAATAACGGCAGCTACAGCATCACCAAAGCCGGTAAAGAATACCTTTCTCAGGCTGTAACCAATACGTCTGACGATGTGTATATGTTTACCGATAAAATTAGTAATCAAACCGTCGCAGCAGCCATGGCCCGGCTTTCTCGTCGCGCTGACGATATGCGAGTCACAATTTTGGATGAATTCACCGAAAAAGAGGGGAAGGATACTGATTTACTCAGACGTGTCATCACAGCTTTTGGAGATGATAGCGTTCAGCAACTCACTGGTATTCACTTTGTGGTTGAAAATGCCAGTAACCTCCTGACAAAAAAACTTGAATGGGGCCGATTAGCTGCATATCTCGAGCAGTCCACCCGTTATATTTACTTCGACCAAAAAGATGAAAACGGCCGCTACAAATTCTACGCTCCAGATACACTCCGCGAAAAAGATGCTGAGCACTACAACCGGCAAATGAATAAGCTGTTCGATATGTACTCTGAGATTGTTCAGAAAATCACCGATCATGTTCGAAGCAACTCTTCTGAGCCCGAAGAAAAGCGCGATGGTGCCTGGAAGGCTGCAACCCGTGCCCAAGCCTGTGACGCAGCGCGGGTCGTTCTGCCTGCTGCTACCACTTCTACTGTAGGGATTTTTGCAAGCGGACAAGCGCTCGAAAGCCTTATCATGCACCTGCAGAGCGACGAACTTGCCGAATCTCGTACCGTTGGCTCCAAACTTCTTAAAGAAGGCCGCAAGGTACTGCCGACCTTCTTAGAACGTGCTGACAAACCTGACCGCGGCGGCGCCTGGGTTGCTCACCGCGCACAAACCCGCGCCAAATTAGCCGAAATCGCTAAAGAAAAAGGCCTGCGGCCAGTTAAAGGTAATGGTGATGAGCCAGTTGTACTGACAGATTTTTGGCCGAAAAATGAGCTCGACGTATTACCCCACGTGCTTTACGAACAAAGTACCCTAAGTCTCGATGAGCTTTCGAGGACAATTAACCAATGGGGTTACGCCGAAAAAGAGGAAACTCTCAAAGCAGCCTTTGGCGAACGATTAAATCGACGCCATAAACCAGGCCGAGCGCTTGAATTTGCGCATTACAATTTTGACCTTGTATGCGATTACGGCATCTTCCGAGATTTGCAGCGCCACCGCATAGTAGATGGGCTGGAGTGGCAACTTTTAACACCGCATTATGGGTATGAGATTCCAAAATTAGTAAGCGAAGCTGGTCTGGAAGATCTATTCGAAGCTTGTTTCGACCTGAGCGCATCACTGTACCACCATTTGCTTGGGAATGGCTATGAGTACGAGGCGCAGTACACCACGCTTCTTGGCCACCGTATGCGCTGGAAGGTAATGCTCAATGCCCGAGAGGCCTTCCACTTCATGGAACTCCGCACCAGTCCGCAAGGCCATCCAGGTTATCGCAAACTCGCCAAACAAATGTACGATAAAATCGCCGAAGTTCACCCCATCATCGCTGGCGGCATGATCTTCGTCAACCAAGGAGAAGATCCTGAATTGGCCCGTCTCGCAGCTGAACGTGCCACTCAATTTAAGTTAGAGCAACTGAATCAGTAATCAATCGGGTCAAAGCTAAGTCGAAAGGCGGGGAATGGAATAACTTCGAAGTCTCTCTCCTCGCCGCTCAATTGGCTAAATTCGACAACTGAATCAAGACATACCACAAAACCACCAACGTAGGCGCTTACCAGATCTTCGAGCGCAGCTCGCGGGTTCTCCGAAGAGTCTACATCAACACCTAGAGTAGCGAGGAGCGTCTGATTAAAACCGGAGGAATCACCGAGATCCAAGGCTAACCCCTCATGCCGATGTCGAACGGCCTTCATAAGCGGCCTGCTCCGAGGCATACGCCCATAGTGAAGGCTTTGCAATATCTCGGCTGCCATTCGAAGCGCAGTAATATTGTGTCGGCTCTCCCTGCCAAGCGTAGCAAAAGTAGCGCGAGCAAACGCCGGGTCGCCCATGCATAGCTGAGTAATGAGTGAGTCGGGCATTTGCACAACATCATCACCAAGCGGCAGTTCTGTTCCTGTGAGATCAATCATCTTCATACATATGTTTAGAAATTGCTGGAGACAGAGTATTTAGGACTCTAAGTAAAGTCCCCAGGTGACCGGGCAAACGAAAAACGCTTTTGCGTTATTATTTCGTGCGCACCATACTGCGTCAACCATATGGCCGCAAGAGGCTTGGCTTCGTTTGCCCCTCTTGCACCATAGTTGTTGCCCGGCCACACCCGTCTTGAGTTGACTACAAAGCAACCTGACGAGCCTCGGCCTCGCGAACGAGACTCCAGAGGCGCTCACGCTCCGCCGGGTCAAGGGCGGCGTCTTCTTGTCGGAGGATTGCCCGAGCACCTTCGGCATTGCCCTGCTCTAGCGCATCATCAATCATTTCAAAAACGGATTGCATCGTCTGTCTCCAGCTTGTTAAGGCTGCCCCTTCGAGGCAGGGAAGAGCAGATTTGCTTCTTCCGGTAAATCATATGCTTATAATTCACCGCGAGAAGCAAAAACTCGATCTCTGTGCGTAGATCGAGCCTCTTTTCTTCTTTAAACTAAAGTACTCAATCTACCATTTAGCGCACCACGAGCACGAAGTCGCGGCGATAACTCTTGAGAATCATATAGCTAACGGTAGTAAGTAACATAACGTATCCGATTATACGCCTTACTGGCTCTAAGTCAAGTCAACAAATCGTTTAGAAGTACAATAGACAGCCAGACACTATTGACAAGCAGATGACATTGCAATATTATATAAACTATGCAATTGATGGTTTTTTCAGCTTTTCTTCTCCTCAGCCTTCAACGGCTGTGCTTCAGAAATATTGAAGCCCGAAGCGTGATCGTCTAAATCCGCCAGGCACAGCCAAGAAAAATATCGGGCTTCAGTCCGATTATTTAATTATGGAGAAAATTATTATGAAGAGAAGGACTGTATTTCCCGATCCGGATCAAGGCTATAAGTATGTCCCGAAAACAAGTCCGCCAACTAGTGAAGAAGGGGTTGTTTGTGAGAAATTCGATCCATTATCACCTGATCGTATTGAAAATACGGTCGGAGTGATTATTCGCTGCGCCGTAGATATCGCACGGTATCAAAGAAGTCTAGAAGTGAATCCAGCTCACTATCGTAGACTAATCCGAATCACAGAGTATTTTGCGAACGCGCGTCTTGCATCCACTTTGTCTGGTGGAGCAGCTGTCGACGATATAACTAGAGTCATCGAAGCTGTTAGCTGGCCCGAGGACGGCGCCTCGGTTCGTGCCCGAATAGTTCTACCATCGACACCCTATTCTGGCGACGAAGCACCGTTAGTTGCCTTCGGCAATACGCCAAACGCCAATCGGCTATCGCTTCCCTAGAAACACGCAACCGAATTGACATATTGCTCTCACTTCTGTATTATAATTACGATCATTGCCAAAGACAGTGGGCGGCTTGGAAACGAGCGTTAAGACCTGCCGAGGAAATGAAACAAACAATTTGTTTTATTTTTGAAGAAGTCTTTGGTAATGCGAGAGCCAAAGGCTTTTTCTTATAGTCTTGCTGCTCTCGAATACGTTCATTAACAATCTGGTCGAACAAATTTAACTATAATATGAGGTAATGTAACTATGGCGATTTCTCGCGATAAAAAACAGGCCTTGGTAAATGAGCTGAATGAGCTTCTTAGCAGTGCTAAGATGACCGTATTCGCTCATTACGATGGCCTGACCGTTGCCGATTTGCAAAAGCTTCGTCGCGCTGCACGCGAGCAAGGCATTAGCATCAAGGTGGTCAAAAACCGCCTGGTGCGTGTTGCCGTGAAAGAGAATCCGAACCTCAAGGATGTCGATACCGACAGCCTGGTTGGTCAGCTTCTCTACGCTATCAGCGCAGAAGATGAAGTCGCTCCTGCGCAAGCTTTGGCCGCATTTGCCAAAACAAATGCCAACCTAAAGCTTGCTGGCGCAATTTCTGCAGAAGGCAAATTACTAGGTATTGACGAGGTTAAATCTCTCGCAACCCTACCAAGCAAGAACGAGCTTATTGCTCAAGTTCTCGCAACACTCTCATCTCCATTAAACGATGTCGTCAGCGGCCTTTCCGGCAACTTGCACGGTCTGCTTGATGGAATTGAGGCAAAAGCAGGCGCCTAAAGCGCTCGAAATCGAAATCTTAATGACTAAACTCTGAGCAATTTCAAAAGTTTGAATTTTAAATCTTTGATCATTGCGATTTATTTAGAAATTGGGATTTGGAAATTAGAAATTTAATAACAAAGGAATTTTATATGGCTGATATCAAGAAATTAGCAGAAGATCTTACAAAATTAACCGTTCTAGAGGTTAACGAACTCAAGAACCTACTCAAAGATGAATACGGTATTGAGCCTGCCGCAGCAGCAGTTGCTGTAGCCGGTCCAGCTGCTGGTGGTGCCGAAGGCAGTGCTGCAGAAGACGAAAAGAGCGAATTTGATGTTATCCTCAAAGACGCTGGTGCGCAAAAAGTAGCTGTTATCAAGGCTGTGAAAGAAATCACCGGTCTTGGCCTTGGCGAAGCAAAAGCAATTGTAGACGGCGCGCCAAAAGCGGTGAAAGAAAAGGCAAACAAAGAGGAAGCAGAAGCTGCCAAGAAGGCTCTAGAAGAAGCTGGCGCAACTGTTGAACTCGCCTAAACACTCTAAAATCGACCAGATTTTCCAAAAATACCGCTCTCGAAGAGCGGTATTTTGTTTGACATTAGCGCAAAACCGCGTATCATTGAGTTTTATGAGCAGAAACTCAGCACAAATGATCATTATTATTCCCAAAAGAATTCGCGGGATTATTTAGCTGACACCAAAATCATAAAGCCATAACCCCGCTCAAGCGGGATTTTTTAATACTTCAGGAGAGAACTAATGCCTACAACACACGAAATACATACAGTCATAAAGCCACTCGAAATCACCCCATTTCCAGGGTCAGATACCATATGGCTCGGCGATGATACTCGGCAGTTGAATGGCTCCTTTAAAATTCGCGGTGCAAATCACGCGCTTCATGAAGCACTGCTACGCAATCCTGGCTGCCTAACAAACGGTGTATACTGTCCGAGCGCCGGGAATGCCGGACAGGGTGCCGCACTTGCAGCCTCACGGCTTGGCGTAGCTTCGCACATCTTTATGCCAGCCACCGCTCCGCTTGGCAAAATCAAAGCCGTAGAAGGGTTTGGCGGAACTGTTACTTTAGTTCCGGGGACCGTTGACGATGCACTCGACGAGGCACGAGAGGCATGTGAAGCCGAAAACGGCTTCTTCTTACACCCTTTTGATGATGTGGACGTCATCGATGGGCAATCTTCATTAGGGCACGAAATCCTCGCCAGCGACCACGATTTTGACGCTGTTTTTGTACCTGTTGGAGGAGGCAGCCTATTAGCTGGTGTTTGCAAGGCCTTCTCCGAGAAAGATGCTACAGCCAAAGTGTTCGGTGTACAGCTTGAAGGCTGTGATGCTTTTTCTCAAAGTGTTAGAGCAGGATATCCTATTGAGCTTTCGAGTGTAAACACCTTGGCTGACGGCATAGCCGTAAAACGTGCCGGCGCGCTGACGCTACGCATAGTTTTAGAAAGCGAGAACTTTGGAGGTATGATAACGGTTACGGAGAATCAATTAGGTTGTGCGCTATCTGAGCTTGATATGCTCACCGCCGTAGTAGCCGAAACTGCAGCAGGTCTTTCATTTGCCGGTCTTCGAAAGCATATTGCCAACGCTAATCATGTAGACCAAAAGTGCCTTGCAATTATCACCGGCAAGCACCGTGACCCTGCCCGTTTCCAGCAATTAGTTTCAACCTAAAAATTCAGTAATTAACAACAATAGGAGGCTGTGGAAAACTTTATTGACATAGTTTTTACAACATGCTACTGTAACGATAGATAATGCGAGTAAATAAAAAGTAAGGGTTTATCATGTCAGAATTACCGGAAAAACAAGTGAAACGCTTGAAAACACTCTTGGTAGAGGCCGAAACAAATTTAGCGGCAGCTCGAGAGTTGCTTACAAGCCTTGTAGGAGAAGATCCTGTTGTGGCTCAATCTCAGCGCGAAGAGGTAGCGGGTAAGGTTATAGAGGGCGTTTTTGACGGCCAGAGTATGCTTGGGCCAGACGGCAAAACGTATCCAGTGCCAGCAAACTATGCGAGTAAATCAAAGCTTGTGCAAGGTGACATCTTGAAACTTACCATTGCAGATGATGGCGGTTTTATTTATAAACAGATTGGCCCTGTACCACGTAAACAGGTGATTGGCACCTTGATACAACGCGATGGTGGTTATTTTGTTGAGGTTGCCAACAAAGAATACAAGGTTCTGCTTGCAAGCGTTACATACTTTAAAGGCCAAGTTGGCGATCAAGTCAGCGTTGTTCTCCCTGAAGATGACACCGAAGTAGAATGGGCCGCTCTCGAAGCTGCTCTATAGAGGTTGTATTTATTTGACTTGTGTGATATTATATAAAAAATAGCTATGTCCTTGAGTATCGTTTCTGCCAACATTCTCTCTCCTCATACCGATCGCCTCCGGGCGCAAACACCCCCGCAGCACGAACGAATTCCTCAAATAGCTGGCGATTTTCAAACCCTTGACCCAGATGTTCTTATTGTCTGCGAAATACAGCAATCTTCAGCAGATGATTGTCTTGCTAAGCTCGCGAGCGAGACGGGCATGGATGTACGAGTACGTGCTGACCAAAAAGATGCCGATGAAGGAATCGCTATACTCACAAAACCCGATATCCCAATATTGGATGAAGCAATTTTTGAGATTCACCCGGGCGAGAGAAGATTTGGCATAGCCGCACAGATTGGAGATAGATTAGTGATGGGAGTTCACTACCCATGGCAAATCTCTCACTTCAGAGAGCGCACCAGAATAACTCGGCACCTCGTTCAAAGAGTACAAGGCCATCAGCAAGCAATTATTGCGGGGGATTTTAATTCGCTACCACTACAAAGAGCTCGACATTTATTTACCCAAGCCGGCTTTCTCGCCGCAACACAAGCACTCGACCGCCGAACTAGCGGCTTTCCTGCAAATTACCGACACGCCCAATTACCGCTCGGTCTTGGCAGACTTATTCCACCCATTCAGGTAGACGATATATACTCCAGAGGATTCACACACCGTACAGTTGGTGCAGTAGTTACTGCAAGCGACCATCCAATCATCTGGGCAGAATTAGTGGAATAAAAACAAGATATTTTTTATACTGTCTTTGATGGCAAAGCTCTATTTTCGATACGGCGCGATGAATTCAGGCAAGTCAACTGCAGTACTTCAGGTAGCGCACAATTACGAGGAACGCGACATGGAGATTGTGCTCATTAAGCCAGAAGTTGACACTAAAGGAAACAGCCAAGTTATTTCACGACTTGGCGCCAGTCGAACAGTAGATGTATTACTAAAACCAAAACAAGACATCTTTCAGATAATCGCTGCAAGAAAAGAGGCGCAACCGAGTCTCAGCTGCGCACTTATTGACGAAGCGCAATTTTTAACTCAAGATCAGGTTTCACAGCTATTCAAAGTTGCCATAGAACTGAACATTCCAGTTATTTGCTATGGTCTCAGAGCCGATTTTCAAACTAAAACATTTGAAGGATCCGGGAGGCTTTTTGAACTTGCCCACAGTATTGAGGAACTCAAAACCATCTGCCGCTGTGGCAAAAAGGCGATTCTAAATGGCCGAAAAGTGAACGATACATTTGTAGCTAGTGGCTCGCAGGTCGCCATTGACGGTGAACAAGACGTCACCTACGAATCCCTCTGCGGCAACTGCTACCTCAAACACGTTGGCAATATTGCCTAGCATGCTGTAACTTACACACTACCCACCGGCCATCAACCGCTATATACTAGTACTATTATGGGAGAAAAGAAAAAGACCGCTTCTGCGGACAGGAAGGCGCTGTACCGAAAGTACCGCTCTAAAAGTTTAGGCGAAATTATCGGCCAAGAGCATGTTACCAAAACACTCGAAAATGCCCTGAAAAACGGTAAAATCAACCACGCCTATTTATTCACAGGACCGCGTGGTACTGGTAAAACATCAATTGCCCGTATCATTGCACACACTATCAATGATTTGCCCTACGAAGAAGAGGTAAATCATCTTGATATTATTGAAATCGACGCCGCAAGCAATCGGCGCATTGATGATATCCGCGATCTGCGAGATAAAGTCCACATCGCACCGGTTTCAGCAAAATACAAGGTATACATTATTGATGAAGTCCATATGCTCACCACAGAGAGCTTTAACGCTCTTTTAAAAACCCTAGAAGAGCCGCCAGAACACGTCGTATTTATTCTTGCAACCACCGAGGTACATAAACTGCCGGCAACCATCATCAGCCGCACCCAGCGCCACAGCCTCAGGCTTGTATCGACCGATGAGGTTGCGGCACACCTCAAAACAATCGCCAAGAATGAAAGCATCGATATTGACGAAGGAGCACTCCGGTTGCTGGCCGAACACGGCGGTGGCAGCTTTCGTGATAGCATTAGTTTGCTTGATCAAGTCAGTAATAGCAGTGAAGCAGTTACAGCAGAAGTTATAGAGCAGCTGCTTGGTCTTGCCCCTCGTACCGTGCTGGAATCTCTGCTCCAAGCGTTGCAGTCTGGTAACGGTGCAGATGTACTTCAACAGCTTAATCAATTGTTGCAAACCGGTTTGACACCCGCTCATATCGCCAGCCAATTAGTAAACTACCTACGAAACGAGATACTCGGAGGTTCGTACAACACCGAAACCATCGTGCTCATGGAACAGCTTGTGGGCGTGCAATCAGCGCAGTATCCGCAGCTAAAACTTGAAACCACGCTAGTAAGCGCTGCCCTGCGGCATGCTCCGGCCCCCCAAGTTGCTCCACCAGCGGTTGCACAAAAGCCGCCCGCACCACAACCGCCTCAAAAAGAAGAGTCCACTCCAGCGCAAACTGAAAAAACAGTGGAAACTCCCGCTGAACCACGAGAAGAAAAGGAAGTATCAACCGCCAAAAAGCAGCAAAGTAATGCAAGTGAACTCACTCAGGACATGCTCGAAACTTTGTGGCCGAAGATTCTTGAAGTAACAAAGCAAAAGAATAATCCGCTCTATACCGTTTTGCGCCTGGCTATAGCAACGCTTGACGAGGAAGGCTTGCTGCTCATTTTTCAGTTTCCTTTTCATCAAAAGAAGATCGATGAATCCCGCCATAAAGCTTTGATAGCCGAAATCATTACAGAGGTTACCGGTGCTTCAACAGCCGTACGCAGCCTCGTTGATAAAGAGCGGGCAAAATCAGCATCTCAGGAAGATGCGCCGCAAACTGATCCCGCTCATGCTTCACTTATCTCCCAAGTTCAAGATATTATGGGCGGTGGAGAAGTAGTACATGTGTAAGCAAGGAGTGCTTTAGTGGATCCCCGTGATCAAATGGCAATTGGCGCAAAGATACCGCCGCAGAATATCGAGGCCGAAGTCAGTTTGCTCGGTTCAATTTTAATTGAAGATGAAGTTATTACATTAATTGCCGACAAAATAAGTAGTAGTGACTTCTATGAGAAACGCCACGGTACCATCTACAGTGCAATGCTTCGGCTCTACGAACAACATAAACCGGTAGATCTACTCACTCTCTCAAGCGCTCTTAAAGATAGTAATGATCTCGAAAATGTTGGGGGTTCAAGTTATTTAACCGAGCTGACCAACGCTGTCCCGACCGCCGCACATGCCGAACATTACGCCGATTTAGTTGCCGAAAAAGCCACGCGACGCAAACTGATTAAAGCTTCTGAGGATATTGTTAATCTGAGCTTCAGCGACAGCGTTACATCCGTACAAGAAATCTTGGAAGAAGCTGAAAAGCGCTTATTCTCGGTTTCGCAGCGTACCACCAAGCAGGACTTGGTCTCCATTGAGCAAATCTTGGCTGAAGGCTTTGACCGGCTTGATGAACTACACAAAAACAAAGGCCGGCTGCGTGGTGTCCGCACCGGCTGGACTGATCTGGACAATAAAACTGCCGGCTTGCAACGCTCTGATCTCATCATTCTAGCCGCCCGTCCGGCCATGGGTAAAACCACTTTTGTTGGTAACCTCGTACAAAATGTCGCCACCATCGAAAAGCAGCCCGTGCTCTTCTTTAGTCTCGAGATGAGCAAAGACCAGCTGGTAGACCGCATGCTTGCTGCCGAATCGGGCGTTGACGCGTGGAACATTCGCACTGGCAACTTAACCGATGAAGATTTTGAGCGTCTCGGCGCTGCTATGGGCGAGCTTTCTGAAGCACCGATTTATATTGATGACACACCAGGTATCACGGTGCTGGAAATGCGCACTAAGGCACGTCGCGAGGCTCAAAAACATCCCCTCGGATTGATCGTTATTGATTACCTTCAACTCATGAGCGGTTCACGTGGAGGCGGCGGCGATTTCAACCGAGTACAAGAGGTGAGTGAGATTAGCCGCGGCCTGAAGCTTATTGCACGTGAACTTAACGTACCAGTAATTGCACTTTCCCAGCTCTCGCGCTCAGTTGAAAGTCGCAACCCACAAATACCTCAGCTGGCAGATCTGCGCGAATCTGGCTCAATTGAGCAAGACGCCGACATCGTGGCCTTCTTATACCGCGAGGATTACTACAACCCCGACACCGACCGTCAGCACATCACCGATTTAATCCTGGCCAAGCATCGTAATGGTCCGACCGGAAGAATTGAATTATACTTCCATCCGGAAAAACTCAAGTTCATCTCGCTCGACACCAAACACTAGATACCAGCAAGCAGATAACAGATGGTTAGGCAAGTGTATCTAAACCACTGCCTTAGACTGTTATCTATTTGCTGTTATCAGGTATCTATCTACGGTATACTAAAAGTATAATGAAATCGCGTACACTTAAGCAGTTACTGCTGTACAACTACCGTTATTTGTTTGGCTATTCAATAGTTTTTGGGTTTATCCTCTTTTTTCTTGGCTGGCAACTATCAAATATCGGGCCTGGGCTCAGCCAAGCTGAAACAAATGTCGCAGCACGCCATCTTGAATTTAACGCAATAAAAGACATGCCGGTTTATCCGCTCCACAGCATACTTCAATGGGTAAGTCTGCACGTATTAGGAGTTTCAACACTTTCTATCCGTTTGCCAAGCGTAGTTATTGCGCTACTCGTAGCGTTTTGCCTGTATCATTTGATGAAGCGCTGGTTTGGAAAATCGACAGCGCTGCTGAGTACAGCCGTATTTATTAGCGCTGATTGGTTCTTATTTATTGCTCGCTTAAGTACCGGTGGCATTGAATTTAGCCTCTGGCTTGCCCTTGCACTGCTGTGTTTTATCAAACTTATTGAAAACAAGAACCACTGGCTGCTGCTCTACGCCATCACCTGCTCTGCGCTCTTGTTTATTCCATTTGGTATCTACGCAGTTATTGCTCTGAGCGCAAGTCTTCTGAGTTACAAAGCATTTCGCGAACGCATAGGCGAATCTTCATTGCTTGTAAAAATTCCGAGTATTGGTATAGCTGTTGTTGGCCTGGGATTGTGCGCGTTCTTCTCGTGGCATAATCATGAATTCTTTAAGAACATTCTTGGCGTACAAATGCTACCTCCTGTAATTGAATACCTGAAGAATGTCTTTATTAACACGAGTGCAGTGGCAGTTGTGTTTCCGAATGGTAATCCTAATATTAGCCCCGACGGTGTCTTTTTCGTGCGCTTCTTTGAGCTTATTTTTATGCTTTTTGGCGTTATTATGCTTTGGCGAACGCGAATTAACAGGCTTAATCTGGTTGTCTTAATCACCGCTACCATACTTGCACTTGCAAGTGGGCTGAGCGATGGTTCTCGAGGCGGCGGTTTAGTTTTGGTTCCGGCCGCCATCTTCATGACTGCGGGCATACGCCACTTGATGCATCGTTGGCGACGCACATTCCCCAAAAACCCCTATGCTCGTGTTGCGGCATTCGCACCGCTGAGCCTATTGTTTGTTTCTGTCGTTGCCCTGCACTATGTCAGTTATTTTCACGTATGGCCATCACGTTCAGCAACCCACTTGGTATTTAGCCGTGATCTTGAGCTCGCGCAAAAAGAGCTGAGGAAACGCGAGTACCAAGACAAGCACTGCTTTGTGGAGACTTCAGATGGAGCACTCCATCAATTGCTTGAAGCCTCAAACTTGCCTTGCAAAGTCAGGCTATCTGAAACTGAAGCTACAGTATCATTGCTCAGACCTGATAATCCCGCTATAGCCGCTGCGACCCAGAAGCACGCGCTTGTCAGTGAAGCAACCAACGCCAGTGTTCGTTGGGTAGTTGTACAAAATTAGCCCCCAAGACTGTTATACTAATATGGTAAGCAAGAGGAGAATACACGTATGATGGATCAAGCTAAAATGCTGATGCAGGTAAAGAAGCTGCAAAAGGAACTTGCAAAAACAATTGTTGAGGTAGAAGCTGGCGACGGCGCAGTAATTGTACAGATTAGTGGTGAGCAAAAATTAAAGAAAATCTCGATTGACCCAGAACAGGTTGATCTCGAAGATATTCGCGAACTTGAAACCTGGATTGAAGAAGCTGTCAAACAAGCAATTACCGAATCCCAGCAGCTCGCCGCCGAGAAAATGAAGCCAATGATGGGCCAGCTCGGTAATCTTGGATTGTAAATAACAAGCTACAAGCACCTAATCTCAAATAAATTACAATGTACGAATTACAAATCACAGAAAAGTTTGAAAATTCGAACTTGGATACTCGGAATTATTTGTTATTTGGAACTTGTTATTTGGAGTTATAGTCATGTCTGTTTTACCTAAAGCCCTAGAAGATCTTATAGAACAGCTCGGCAAGCTTTCTGGCGTTGGGCCCAGAACCGCAGAGCGGTATGCACTTGGTATACTTAAACGATCAAGCCAGAGCGCACAAGAGCTCGCACGAGCGCTCGAGAGCCTCCACAGCAATCTTAAATCGTGCCCAAAGACCTTTGCACTCATTGATAGTACTGAGGAGATTTCCAGCCTCTACAGCGATCCTGCGCGCTCCAAAACACTCGTAGCAGTGGTTGAAGACCCAATTGACATCGTTGCTTTAGAGAAAACAAACCAATTTAAAGGAACCTATCATGTGCTAGGGGGAGTTATTAGTCCAATTGATGGCATCGGCCCCGAGCAACTCCACATGCACGAGCTTATCAAGCGCATTAAAGAAGATGCCGTTGAAGAGCTCATTCTTGCTCTCAATGCCTCGGTAGAAGGGGAAAGCACCGCGCTATTTCTGCAAAAAATGATCGACGAAGCCGGCCTGAAAGTAAAAATCAGTCGTCTCGCCCGCGGCCTACCAGTAGGTATCGACCTAGAATACGCCGACCAAATCACCCTCAAACATGCCCTAGAGGGCCGTACGCAGCTGTAAAGCTTTTTGAACTCTAGCCTTCAAAGCATTGAAACTAAAAGTTTGTGCAGCAACGGAGTCGCCTGCGCGCTTAAGATATTGGGCCATACCCACATCTGGCACAAAAGATTCATACTCATCTCGAGTTCGCGGCATCCATAATCGAGGGTAAGTTCGAGCGGTATTATCAGAATCCACTACAAGCGCCCCCGTTCCACCAGCCAAAACAACTCCTGCAGCGGCGTGCATAGGGTCGTCCCGGCTGCCGTGTTTATTATGGATAAGAAAATCAGCCTTAAGACCGACTAACTCAAGGCAGGCAGAGGCAACTGCAGCACGCGCAGCACAGCTCCCAACACCCAACTCAAGTGCACTTAAAGGGTCGTGCATATCTTTATCGTAATGAGGCAAAACTTCCCCTACAAAAACACTGCAATCCAGAGCGGCTGCAAAAGGCCGTATGCTTGTCATATTTTTTTTATATCATTAATATACATTGTCTGTCAAGTATCTACGCTTGGTTCTAAATCACGAGACTTCACTCCGTCACCCTGAGCGAAGCCGAAGGATCTTAGTAACCATATAATGGATCGACCTGGCTCAAGATAATAAAGCGAGTCTTAGGACTCATAACCAATTCCAAAACTAAATTTGCAGCCTTCCAACAAGGCTTCTTACTAAGATGCTACAATAAATCGTATGAACTGGGATGAAATTAAAACTGTTTTGATACTGCAGCCGGAAAATCCGGATGGCGATAGTGTGGCTTCGAGCTTGGCGCTAGAGGAGATTCTGGGTGACCTTGGCAAAGAGGTGATTATTTATGGCTACGTACATGTGCCCGATTATCTGCACTATATCTCTGGCGCTGATCGCATTACTGAGGAGTTCCCGAATACTTTTGATGTGACTGTCATTGTTGATACCGTTACAAAAAGTTTGCTTGAAAATACGTTAAAAGGCGATAAACTAGCCGCAATTAGTAGAAAACCAGCCCTAATTTTAGACCATCATCCGGTTGAAAATAGCCTCCCGATCGATCACGCTGAATTTTACAGTGGAGAAGGCGAGTGTGTTGCAACCGGCGAGATCGTCTACCATCTTGCCAAAAAACAAGGTTGGGAGATTAATAAAACAGCTGCCACACATATTGTTGAAAGTATTCTCGCTGACACACTCGGCCTTACCACTGAAGCCGTGCAGGGTGAAAATGTGCAAGTTGTTGCTGAGTGTCTCAAGCTTGGGGCTTCAATGGCCGAAATCGACAAACGCCGGCGTGAATATATGAAGAAATCACCTAAAATTGTTACCTACAAAGGCGTTTTACTGCAACGAGTAGATTACTTGCTTGATGGCAAGCTAGCGCTTATCCACATTCCTTGGGAAGAAATTGAAGAATACAGCCCGCATTACAATCCAACTATGTTGGCACTGGAAGAACTGCGCAATACCGAAGGTGTTGAACTTGCTGCGGGTCTCAAAACCTACCCAGACGGTAAAATCACCGGTAAAATCCGCGCCAACAACCATCCTCTAGCCGGTCAACTCGCTGCCCACTTCGGCGGTGGCGGCCACGACTACGCCGCAGGGTTCAAAACCACTGATTGGAAATACGAAGATTTAAAAGCTGAACTCATCAAAAAATCTGGAGAACTGTTTACGTGAGCGAGTCTGTTCCGCTAACCAGGGAGCCCATAACTCTTAAACGCGAGGGTGATTCAACTACGCTTCGACAGCTCGTTCCCGACGACGCAGGAATCTATTACGAGTTAATCACTCAAGATTTAGATCATCTACGCCAATACGATGATCGAATTACTGAAAAGTATCCAAATGCTGAATCCTTTAAAAATAGCGTTCTGCACCCCATCAATCCAAATACATATCGTTTTGGCATATGGGATGCCCAAGTGCTAGTCGGGGGCACTAATTTGACAGTAGTAAATGATAAAGCTGAAATTGGCTTTTGGACCGGTGTGCAACATACTGGCCACGGTTACGCCAGAAGGGGACAGGGCCTACTCATAGACTTTGCGTTTGATACTCTGGCACTAGATGAAGTTTACTGCGAAATAATGGTTGACAACGAGGCCAGCAAGCACTTAGTTGAAGAACTAGGCTTTGAAATAAGCGAAGAATTTGTAGAAGAAGATAACACCCACATGCTACGCTACACGCTTAAAAAGTCTATTCAATAACAAACGGCTTCTAGACTCTATTTGACAAGTTTCTAAGGCTTGTTATCATTATTTGTGATGAAACAACAAGCAAAAAATCAAATCTGTAGCTGCAAGAAGTGTACCTGCACAAGTTGCTCTTGTTGATAGTTAAATAAATAGAAATAACACATCAAGCTCGGGCAACCGAGATTTTTTAATTTTAGGAGATTTATTATGACCGAACAATTACGATTTGAAGCCGAGACATCATCCAACGAAGTAACCGTTCTACATATGGGGGCAATGGGTGTATACGAAGCGATCGGAGGGTTAGACTGGGATCCCGAGAGCGACTATAACACAAGACAAACAGTGATTTCCGCATAGAAATATAATCCGCTACAATACATAGGACGACATGAAACTATACAATACCCTCACAAGAAAAGTTGAAGAGTTCACGACACTTGAAGATAAAAAAGTGAAGATGTATACCTGTGGCTTAACGGTGTATTCGCAGCCGCAGATTGGTAATTGGGTGGCGTACATTTACTCGGATATTCTCACTCGGGTATTGCAAGCAAGCGGGTATGAAGTGACTCGAATTCAAAACATTACCGATGTGGGTCATCTCGTCAGCGATGATGATAGTGGCGAAGACAAGATGGAGAAAGGGGCTAAAAAAGAAGGTCTGACTGCTTGGCAGGTAGCAGATAAGTATATCGAGATTGCCAATAGAGAAGCCTTCGAGCTACTGAAGCTACAAAGGCCCACGAAACTAGTACGAGCTACCGATTTAATTGCCGAGCAAATCGCTTTCGTACAAAAGCTTGAAGCAAAAGGTTTCACCTATCAAATTGAAGATGGTATTTATTTTGACACCTCGAAACTAGATGATTACGGCAAACTTGCCAGACTTGATATAGAAGGCCTTGAGGCTGGCGCAAGAGTTGACGTGAAGGGTAAAAAAAACAAAACTGACTTTGCGCTCTGGAAGTTTTCACCAAAAGATCAGAAACGTGATATGCAGTGGGAAAGCCCGTGGGGAATTGGCTTCCCAGGTTGGCATCTTGAGTGTTCAGTGATTGCCTATGAAAACCTCGGTAAACAAATTGATCTGCACACCGGCGGCATTGACCATATCCCTGTGCACCACACCAACGAGATTGCGCAGACCGAGAGCGTAACCAGCAAACAGTTCTCGAAATTTTGGTTCCACAACAATCACATCAAAATTAACGGCACAAAGCTCAGTAAATCGCTCGGCAACAGCTACACACTGCAAGACATACTCGATAAAGGCTTTTCGCTGGAGGCTTTTAAGTTGATGGTGCTCTCCAGCAGTTACCGCACCGAAGGCAACTTCACGTGGGAAATATTAGAAGCCGCCCAAAATCGCCTGAACAACTGGCAGGCAGCCGCAGATCTGCGCTGGCAAACCCAACCTAGTCATCCTGAGCAGAGCGAAGCGACGTCGAAGGATCTAGCAACACACCAAAACCAGGTCTTTCGACAGGCTCAAGATGACATACTTCGAGCACTTCAAAACGATCTTGACACGCCACTTACACTCTCGATCATAGACGAGATAGTAAATCGGATAGAGAAAGAAGGCCAGTCTGTCGAAAGTACTACAAGTTTTGAGAAATTGCTCGCAGAAATCAACCGACTCCTCGGTATCAACTTACTTAAGCCAGATATTACCAATGAACAAAAACAACTTATTAAAGACCGCAAGACCGCTCGTGAAGCTAAAGACTGGGCAAAATCAGATGAACTTCGTAACCAGCTTAAAGCGGAGCATTTGGAGGTTCGCGACACTCCACATGGCCCGATCTGGAACCGAACATAGTATTACCTCATCAAACCCGGGGTACTTTAGCTTATATTGAACACTAGTGCGCACGCTATATATGGTGTATATGCACTACATATAGCGTAGTTCATTGTATTTTGGCAGCTACTTTTTCAGTTAACTTATTCTTCAGCTTTGTTGCTAACTTTATTGGAGTATCGCCAACTTCAAGGTCATCTCGGTGCTGGAGATAATCGCCGAGAACTACTTTTACGCACCCTGCTGCTGGAATGGCGAAGAGGCCGCCAATAGGCCCCATTAACGCCACCCCCAGTACCACTGAAACAAAGATCACTAACGTTGGAAGCTGTGTTGTTTTACCTTGAATTAATGGCTGCAAGGTTGCATTTTCAATTTGTTGGTACAGCACAAAGAACGCACCGAGAATAAGCGCCGAGGTAACATCCTTTAAAACAAAGCTAAAGAGTACCACCAAAATTGCCGCCAGAGTATTACCAATCAGCGGTATCAAACCAAAAATGAAAACAATTGAGGCAAGTGGAAGCGGGTAGGGAATACGAAGCAAAAACAGTGCACCAAGAGCAAAAAGCGAAGCAATGAGTGCAATTAGTACCTGACCATTCACGTAACCCGTAACAACCCTGTACATTTTACCGGCCACTGTTTCGTGGCGCTCACGCAGCGTTTTGTCGCGGTATATTTTATCTGCCATTTTACGCAGTAAAACAGGACCGTTTAGAAGCATCAGTACGGTCATCACAAATCCAGTTAAGATTGTGATGAAGCTATTGCCTAAATCACCCACACGGCTTACGCCGGTTTTTGCAAAAGACTCAATGTTATCCTGAGTGTTCTTCAGTGCATTATCAATATCGTCCTGCAGATTATATTGCTGAATCTTCTCACCGAGAAAGGTGTCGCCGCGGCGAATGGCTGCTAACCGATCAGGAACAATGTCCGCAAATGCCGAAGCCTCGCGCGCAACTGGCGAGATAATAGAAAAGGCAACGAAACTCACCAGAGCAACCCCTATAATCATTACCAGTGCAACAGCCAGCCCACGCTTCTTCTTGGGCATAAATCTGCTAACAAAACTCACCGCCGGATTAAGCGCCAGCGCAAAAAAGAAAGCCGTTACAACCAATACCAATGCGTCATACATGCGGGTAAGCGCAAATACGCCAACCGTAAACAACACGGCGATCGTAAAGATTTTAATAACGTTCTTGGTTTCTATATTGATATTAAGTGTCATGCTAGCAGTATAGCACCCCCGAGCAGATACCAGTAGTGCAAGAATTTCCGTCGCCTTATCAACTTGTAGTAAGATAAGGTAATGAAATTAGTCATTCAGATTCCCTGCCTCAACGAAGAAGCAACCCTCCCTTTGGTTTTAAAGAGCATTCCAAAAAGTATTGAGGGAATTGATGAAATTACGGTACTCGTAATCGACGACGGCTCTACCGATAAAACGGTGGCTATCGCCAAAAAACACGGCGTGAAGGAGTTTGTCTATCATCCGCAAAATATGGGCTTGGCGCGGTCATTTCAAGATGGTATTGCAAAAGCACTGGAGCTGGGTGCTGATATTGTCGTCAACACCGATGGCGACAACCAATACCCACAGCAGGAGATCCCTAATCTCATTAAGCCGCTCGTCGAAGGTCGGGCTGATATTGCAATTGCCGATCGACAAACAGCCACCATCGAACATTTCTCCGGGTTTAAAAAGTTTTTACAAAAGCTCGGCAGCGATACGGTTAACTGGGCCGCTGGCACAAACTTACCAGATGCTGCCAGTGGCTTCCGAGCCTACTCCCGCGCCTCGTTAATGCGGCTTAACACCACCACGCGTTTTAGCTATGCCATGGAAACAATTATTCAAGCCGGTAACAAAGGGATGTCGATTGCCAGCGTTCCCATCACCACTAACCCAAAGACCCGTGAATCACGGTTATTTAAATCAACCTTTGAACATGTGAGAAAATCTGGCGCAGCCATTGCCAGAGCCTACATTATGTATCGTCCATACGTTATTTTTGCGTCGCTCGGCATTCTGCTGCTTATCGCCGGGCTCATCCCATTTGTTCGCTATCTCATTCTGCTGCTTCAAGACCATACCACGCCGCATCTGCAATCATTGATACTGGGGACGGTTCTTTTAACAGGCTCATTCATGTGTTTTGTGGTTGGTATTGTTGCGGATCTAACACGCACCAACCGCATTCTGCTTGAAGATACTCTTGAACACGTGAAGGAACTTCGCTTTAAAAAATAGCTGGCTTAACACCGGAAGGCCGAATAACTCGACTTAAGATAGATCGGGCGGTGTCGTTAACTCTCACTACAACCCCATTCTGCCAATACCAGGAGGCATCACTGTTGACAATGTAAGAAGAGCTACCGCCTCCGTAGAGCATGAAAAGAAGTGTGGATGCAACGGCTGCAGCCTTTAAGTGCTGCGAAACCCGAGGCACCTTTTCAAGCAATCGAGCAAATGCAAAGGCAAAAACCGCGAACATAATTGGGTAGAGCGGAAATAGATACCTTGCATGAACCGCTACCGGAAAGTGTACAGAATTATACTTACCGAAATTATCAAGCCACACAGCCACGGTATAGGCCAAACAAATCACAAAGAAAAAACGTGTGTATGGGTTTTTTAAAACGGCAGTAAGGCGCAGTACCGTTGCTGCTGCACCAATAGCTAGCATCAGCCATGTAAATGTAGAAATTGGCCGAAGCGGGGGAACGTTGTCATAGTCGTGTCGAATTGTGAAGAAGAACTCTCGCATAGTGCGCGAAACCCACAGCTTACTATAGCCTACCGGACCATGCGGCGGCCTTTCTCCTGGCTCAAAACGCTGCTTCAGTTCATAGTCTCGCCCCCAAGGCCCATACTGCATGCACGAGACCTCTGACCGCACCTGCGCACAATCAGGAACCGGTTGGCCAAAGCGAACCATATTAATTCCGTAACGCTCGACACAGAGTAAACCGCCCAGAATAACAAGTACGATGAGCGCCATTTGCTTGAACCGAGTTAACGCCGCAAAGTCATCTTTAAGTGATGCAAAAGGCTTGAGATGATACTTTTTTACTGTATACAAACTCGCAGCAAGGATATAAACGCAGACCGCAACAAAAATTGGCAGGTAGGTGTACTTAACTAAGCTATTTAAGCAACCAATACCCACAAGTAGCAGCATATGATTTGTAGCCAGCGAACGCTTTTTAAGTGCCCGTAGGATCTCGACAGCGAGCAGAAGTGTCAGGGCCGTAAGTAAAATAGAGAGGTTATCGTAACTGACGTGAGCTGCCAAAAACGGAACCGTGGGAATCATCGTAAAGACATAGAGCGACACATTTGCCAGCAGCGGTGAAAGGTTTGTTCTTTCAAACATCTTTTTAAAAATTACGAGGGCACCGGCAAAAAGACCAACATTAAGTATCCGCAGCGCAAGAATCCGAACCACATCGGAGTCCGAAAAATACGATACAACCCGATACGGAAAGCTGAGCAGATAATGCCCGAGATAGGATGGGTAGCGAGCGATATCTCCCAGTGAATCCGTGCCCGAGGCGGGACTGTCGATGAAAGGACTCCACTGCTGAGCATATTGCTGAATAATGCCGTAATGATAGTTTTCATCAAAGGCCATCGGGTAGCGGCTTGTGAACACGAGCCAGATTGATCCAGCCAGAAACAGAGCAATGACAGCGTAAAAAAACCGATTGCTGCCAAGAAAAGTAAGCCAGCGCCGAGTGATTATCTTCAAATTCACAGCTTCTATCATACCATCCAAAACAAGCAGATTTCTCAAATTCAGGGAAAGATGGCTGGTATACTAGGATGACTATGAAGAAACTACGCGCGTTTGGCGCCGGATGCATACTGCTGCTTACTGTTATTCTTATTGGACGCTATATTGCCAGTAATCCGGATATTATTGCCCAACTTAAGAGTATTAATATCGCCTATGTTATCGTCATGCTTGTGCTCTACGCAGGCATACTGCTGAGCTTAACACTTGTAAATACTCTTTCTGTGAGGCTAAATAGGAAAAAGATTGGCTTCCGTGAAAGTCTTGGTTTAACCGGCACGTCATCAATCGCCAACTTTTTTGGACCACTCCAGAGCGGAGTAGGTATCAGAGCGGTCTATTTTAAAACAAAACTTGGTATCCCCGTAAAAAGATACATCGTTGTATCACTTTATTATTATGGTTTCTATGCATTCTTCAGCGGCATTTTTCTCCTTTTTGGAAGTAGCAGGTGGCGATTGCCGCTCTTTTTGCTGCTCATTATTGGAAGTGCCTGCACTTTCTGGTATATCAAACGCCAGACCAATAAAGTGGGCGAGCTGACCCTGCAGCCGGAATTATTGATAAAACTTGCGTGCACCACCTTTTTGCAACTCGTACTCACTACAGCTTTGTATGGAGCGGAGCTTTTGGCGCTCGGCAAAAGCTTTCATTTGAGCCAGCTTATTAGTTACAGCGGTGCATCCAACTTTTCGCTCTTTGCCGCCATCACACCCGGAGCAATTGGTGTTCGGGAAGCGTTTTTAGTTTTCTCCGAAAGTCTGCACCACTTAAGCCGTGAAACCATTATTAGCGCCAACATTCTTGACAGAGGTGTATACGTCGTTTTTCTCTGTCTTATGTTCGCCGTTTTACTCGCAACGCATACCAGAGTGAAGCTGAAGAGCCTGCGTAAAAAAGAAATCTCTTAATTTTGATATACTGATTGATATATGTCGAAGCAATCATTTCAACCTCGGCAACCATATGCTCGCAACCGGGCAAAACGAGCGAGAAAATCGGTTTACAATACCCGGTTGCCAGTCTGGATTGCACGAATACCAATCGTACAAAAATTTCGACATATGTCGAAAAAACGGCGGGTTCTGCTGGCAGGATGGAGTGTCGGCTCGGTACTCGTTGTTACAGCGCTCGTAACCACCGTCTATTTTGCTAACTCCCTTGGCAGCAAAGAACGGATCATGAACCGCAATAAAACCGGTCTGACCCTGGTGGACCAAGCCGGCCAACCATTTTACCGTTTCTACAATGCCCACTCCAGTACCTATGTTACGCTTGATAAAATTGCACCTGTAGCAAAACAAGCTGCACTCGCCTCAGAAGATAAAAATTTTTACGAACATAGCGGGTTTTCAGTAAAAGGTGTAGCTAATGCGGTATACCAGAATCTGCGTCCGGGTGGTTTAGATAACGGCGGTTCAACAATAACTCAGCAGCTAGTGAAAAACGCCTTGCTTTCACAACAGCGAAGTTTCGTTAGAAAATATCAAGAGCTGGTTCTCTCAATTGAAATCGAACGCCGCTACAGCAAAGATGAGATATTAGAAATGTATCTCAACTCCGTATATTTTGGCGAAGGTGCTTTTGGCATTGAAAACGCGGCCCAGACTTACTTTGGTACTTCTGCGGCAAATCTGGATCTCGCGCAGGCCAGCATGCTCATCGGGCTTCTGCCAGCACCCTCTGCCTACTCACCAATCTCTGGAGATAGTGCCAAAGCGAAAACCCGCCAAACCTATGTACTTGGCCGCATGGGCGAAGATATGCTCATTGAGAGTGCAGCACAAATCGCGGCACTCAATCAACCGCTCAGCTATGCGCCGCCAAAAACCGAGGAACAACAGCGCGCGCCGCACTTTGCCTTAATGGTGAAAGAGGAACTTGAGGCTAAATACGGCGAGGAGCGCATCGCACGCTCAGGCTACGTGGTAAAAACCAGCCTTAATCTTGGTTGGCAAACAATTGCTGAAAATGCTGTTGCTAATCAAGTGAGTCGGCTTGCCAACAACAATGTTACCAACGGTAGTGTGGTGGTAATTGATCCAAAAACAGGTGAGATCAGGGCGCTTGTTGGGAGCAAAGACTGGAACAACGATGTGTTCGGAAAGTTTAATATCGCCACATCTAAAAACCGTCAGCCTGGATCGTCGTTTAAACCCCTGGTGTATGCAAGCGGCATTGAGGCTCGTACCTTCTCTGCTGCGACAATCTTTAAAGATCAGGCCACTGATTTTGGTGGTGGCTACATGCCAAAAAACTACGATTTACGCTACCGTGGTGATGTCACACTACGTCGCGCGTTGGCAAACTCACTCAATATTCCAGCAGTTGATGCCCTCAAGCAAGTTGGTATAGAAAATACAGCCGAGACTGCTCGTAAGCTTGGTGTGAGCACACTCGACAATGGCGATTCGCTCAACCTCTCGCTGGCTCTTGGAACAGCCCCCATTCCACTTGTTGAAATGACCAATGCGTACGCTGTACTCGCAAACGCTGGCCAGTTCAATCGGTATACAACCGTGTCACAAATTACAAACAAAGATGGTAAACAGATATTCATACACCGCGCAGAAAATAAACGTACTATAAGCCCTCAAACGAGTTACATTATTTCTTCAATCTTGTCCGATAACAGAGCACGCAGTGAATCCTTCGGCGATAGCCTTACACTACGAAACCGTACAGCAGCAATCAAGACCGGCACCACCGAAGACTACCGAGATGCACTCGCTATCGGCTACACCCCCAGTGTCGCCGTCGGTGTGTGGATCGGAAACAACGATAATACACCAATGACACGGATCGCAGGCTCAAGCGGCGCAGCACCAATTTGGAGCACTATCATGCAACAGATTCTAGGCGCTACGGTTAACGAGCAATTTACGGTTCCCGTCGGCCTAACAAGTCGTAGCGTCTGCCGCGCTAACGGTGCTCTCGCGCAGAGTGGGGGAACAAATACACTAACAGAATACTTCTTACCTGGCACACTACCAAAGACCACCTGCAATCAACCTGCTGCAACTACTAAACCCACCGCTGCGCCTAATCAGACTCCTGAAATCACCCAACAGTATCGTCTAACGCCTCAAAGCCAATCTACAGATGGTACTAATAGCGATACTGGCCAGGCTGGCAATCAGGACCAAACACCACAAGCGGCAGCCATTCCTGGCTCAAGCCAGCCATAAGACCACCTATATCTTTAATGCTTCAATTGGGTTAATCCGTGAGGCACGGCGGGCGGGTAATATCCCAACGATCAATCCTAATACGACAGAGAATATGAGCACAGCAACCTGCAGCCACCACGCATAAGAAAAAAGGGAGCAGGCGTCTTCAACGCCCC
>CAZXUE010000002.1:39226-56124 GCA_964643895.1 uncultured Candidatus Saccharibacteria bacterium | reverse complement strand
GTAGCACCGTATTGACCACAACACTTATAGCACCCGAACCAATAACCCCCAAAACCCCACCCAGCAATGCCAAAGATACTGATTCAACTACAAATAGGCGTCGCACATCTCTACGGCGAGCACCGAGTGCAACCATCAACCCGATTTCTTTAGTTCGCTCAAGCAAGGAAACTGTGAGTGTGTTGAACATGCCCAATGTTGCAATGAGCAAACCGATACCTCCAAAACCGACGAAAAGTAAGTTTAGGATAAC
This sequence comes from uncultured Candidatus Saccharibacteria bacterium, assembly GCA_964643895.1. GTDB lineage: Bacteria > Patescibacteriota > Saccharimonadia > Saccharimonadales > UBA7683 > UBA7683. Next base: position 55,871 of record CAZXUE010000002.1, on the reverse strand, counting down.
GAAAAATTGATTAATCTGTTCGAGTGTCTGCAAAGGAGAAGTGCTCGTAAAACCAAGTGTTTCGACCTTTCTTTGAATTGCTTCAACATACTTCTTGTCTTCCGAGAGCACCTTGAGCTGGCTGGCAACATCAACGCCGTTTTCACTAAAAATCTTACTTGAGATATACATTTCTGCGCCACTTCCACTTTCAATGACACTCCGTACCGCTGCCGCATAAGTAATTACCTTCTTTTCATCACCATTTTCCGTCGGCACACGAACGGCTAAGCTGATCTTTAACTCTTTTCCAAGAACTTGCTGGGGGTTTTTAAAGCCAAGTGCTTCAACATATGCCGAGTTCACAACCATTGTATGATCATCAGAAAACTGCGGCTGAACGCCAGCTATGCGCTTAAATCGCACCAGGCTACTATACGTATTGTTCACTCCGTACACGACAGACTCTACTTTCGCACCGTTCAATTCGGTTTTTCCTGCATAATAGTAGATGGGCGCAACAGTTTCAACGCCACTCGTACGCTCAATACGTTTAATGCTCTCATCGGTGAGCTTTACAATTTGCGCCTTTGCCGGCAAGACATCAATTGTCCGTATGGAGTCTGAATCCACTACCTGATCTGTGACCACCTGACGAAGTCCAAGCCCAAATGCCAACAAGAATATGACCGCGCCAACACCAACCAATACTCCAGTCATTGTAAGAAATGTTCGCAGCTTCTTTGAAAAGAGATTTTTAAAGGCAAGCTCAATCAGAAAGATTAATTTTATGGAGCCAGTGGGCAAGGAAACATCCTTTTTTATTGCCATAGACCGCTTGAAGTGCCACCTCATTTAACACGCCTCACAACATCCGCAGCAGCTGGTCGATGGATAGCATCTACTGGCTGCTGCAAGCGCCCATCATGGATAGTTAGCACCGTATCGGCAATGGGCAGCAGGTCGTCATTATGCGTAACAAGCACCACTGTTGCTCCATAAGAACCGTTAAAATCTTGTAAAAGCCGAATGATAAGCTGCCCACTCAGGCTATCTAGATTACCTGTGGGCTCATCGGCAACAAGTATCTTAGGACGCACCACCGTTGCCCTCGCAAAGGATATTCGCTGTTGCTGACCACCAGATAAAACTAAGGGGCTGTAATGTGCGTATTTTTCCAAGCCCACACGCGCAATACTTTGCTGAGCCAACCAGAGTGCTTTATGCTTATTCCAACCTGTCAACAACAATGGCAACGCCACGTTTTCTGCCACGCTCAGGCTACTGACCCAGTGATTGTCCTGGTACACCATGCCGATGTTGCTACCACGAAATCGTGCTCGTCGATCGGCAGACAATTCATAAAGATCGGTGCCACCAATGTACACTGTACCGCTCGTTGGTGCCTCAAGTCCTATGAGGCTATTGAGTATAGTAGTCTTGCCACTCCCTGATGGGCCATGGAGAATTGTAAAGCTACCTTCTTTTATTTCAAACGAAATATTGTGCAAAACCTCAACGTCTTGACCTAACGCCGGGAAGCGCTTAACTACGTTATGGAACTGCACGATGGAAGAGCGAGGAGATTTTGCGATCATATTATTCAATTCCAAACACCTGCTGCAATGCCTTGACAATTATACCCAGCACACTATCACTCGGGCGACCAATAATTGCAACCTGTTGCTCGCCATATGATTGATTAGTGACCATATCGGACGATCGAGGCTCGACATGGTAGACTCTTGAGGTTGAAAGGTCAGAGATGACCACGATATGCTCGTATGCGAGTCGCATATCTTCACTGGTACTACTTGAGAGCGTCCCCCCTGTGCCTTCGCCATAAGCGACTTGACTAGTGGCAGGCTCGTCGGTTCTCCAGCTAACTACTATCTGACCACGAGCCTCCGCACCGCTACCACGAATAATTGTATCTACCACTATATCGCTGATCCGAGGCGGACGCGTATCTAGTGCCGTCTTGAAGGTCTGTTCATCTGAGCTCGCAAGATTACCGCTGCCATCACGAGAACGAGCCACCAGGCGATATGTGCTATCATCTTTGAGACCCCGGATCACCACTTCATGTCTAGTAGTGAGCTGGCTATTAAGACTACTCTCGGAGAGACTGGACACTCCATATGCCAACTCACTCGTGGCAGGAACATTGGTTTCCCAGCTAATTTTTTGCGAACTGCTTGGTTCATTTTCTATCGGTTGAAATTGTAGGTTTGTAATGCGGGGCGCTGGCGGAGTAGCAAAACTAAGCGTCGTACCCTCGTACTCATTGCCGTCTGCATCTACTGTATTGATCTTATAAAAGTATTTGGTGCCATCTTCAAGATCAGGCAGCACCGAGTTATATACCGAGCGATTAGTCGAAGTGTTCAGCTCTACTAGACCACCAAAACCACTGCTTTTACCATAGTAGAGCTTAACTTTAGAGGCACCAACAGTAGCATACTGCACCGTTGCGCTACTAAGACCTGTTTGCGGCACGGTAACATCCTCAACTACTGGGCGAGGCGCAGTTGCAAAGCTCAGCTCACTAGATTGACCAGTATTACCGTCTTCATCGGTCCAGCGAGTAACGTAGAAATACGTTGTACCTGGGTCAAGATTGGAAAGCTGAATAGTATGCTGAGTAGCCTGGCTCGAGTTATACGATTCGGTTGGAAAGTAGTTGCCACTGCTTGTACCGAAGGCCACTTTAGAATCAGCAGCTCGCTCTGTCAGCCAACTGATGGTGGCTTTTTTAGTACTAATAGCATCAACTCGTGGCGTGCCGTTGAGCTCCGGCGGAGTAGTGAAGCGGCCGGTTGGCGTTCTTGTCTCAACACCGGAGTAGGCCCCGCAGTTATTAGCCGAGTCGCAAGCTCGAACCTTGTAGTAGTACAGCTGCGATTGCAAACCGGTATCTACGTAGCTGGCGCCACTTGTTGAACCCGCTATGCTGAAGCTTGTGCCATTAGTAGAACGGTAAATCTCGTATTTAGCCACCCCGGCCCCGACATCATTTGGTTCTTCCCAGCTCAAAACCAATCGCCAGTTGTTGCTGGCCTTAATACTCGTATCAGCGATGTCTAGATTCAACGGCATGCCCGGAGCCGAAGTGTTAGCCGTGAAGTCAACACTGGCAGCCGTCGCATAATTGATACCGCTTGACTCATCTTTAGCTACCACGTAGAACGTATTGGCACCCGGTTGGGTAGCGAATGCTCCAGCCGGCACGCTCGTAACGCCAGCGGCAGTAAAATTACAGGTTTGAGCAGTCGGTTGGGTATTAACGGTATAGCAATATGTGAGGTTACTGGCCTGGCCAACAAAACTACTCGGCTGGATCCAGCTAAAGGCAAATGAATTTTGCGTATTGGTTGAAGGGGTAGCGATGAGGTTTCGCGGCGAAGACGGCGCCCCGCTGGTGTTAATTTTAAGCACTGTCGTAACGTTGGCCATCGTGACATTGCCGGCCTGGTCCCACGTCCTAAAGTAAATCACGTTGTTGCCATCAGAGAGGTTCGCAAAGTCTGGCGTACTCTGGGTGGTATAGCTACCGTCATTCGTCAGCAGGTCAGTTGCGTCCTGGGCGCCGCTGTGCGAATCACCGTACCAGACACCATCGGCACCAATTTTGTACTGTAGCCCAGCCAAGCCCGAATGAGTATCACTCGCTGCATCACCACCACTAGTAGCCCAGCTGAGTGTGGCAGTTTTGGTATTAATAAAGTTTGATGGTGCGGTGATATAAGCGGGGTTGCTTGGCGGTGTGTTGTCTAGTTTAAAATTAAAGCTGGCGCTGCTGCTAATGACATTGTACGAAAGATCAATCGCCTTAATATTAAGATAGTACGGATCGTTTGAAGTCGTAAGGGCCGAGCCAAGATAGTTAAGCGTGCTCAGATCTAGATTAGTGCCACTAACCGCGAACTGGCAGGCACCTTCGGTATCAACCGGGCTAGTACCAAGCACGCCTTTACTGGTTACCGGATTCCCAGTACTGTCGTGACCAAGATATAAGCAATAACCTTTCAGGCCTAAGCCTCCGCTGTTATCCTGTCCAGCTGTCCAGCTAAAATATGGTGTCGAACTATTGTTCCATGCGCCTTCACCAACCTCAGTGCCGCCATTAGATTTATAGAGCTTGATGGCGCTGGCATTAGTGGTTGGAGCAGTGCTATCAGAATCGGCAAAACTAATCGTGATGTCGTCAAGCCAGCTAGTTACGGCCGTATCAGCTGTCGTCAGCGTCACCTCATACTGAATGTAGCGTTGTGTATCCGTGACGCAACCTCCAGTGCCGCTTGAGATATCACTACCCGAACTAATTGCGGCACAACTATCAAAGTTTGGTGCACCGCTCATGACAGCGCTGTTGGAAGACCGAGCTTTAACTTGAACTGTGCCACCTGAGACAAAGCTTAGCGTCCCCCAGTTCGAAGGCTTTAGTGTGTCATAAACATTAGAAGTGAGGGTGCCGGTTGACTGGTAACGGCTTAAGGATAAATCGTCCATGTACACCGTTTCTCCCGCCTTCACTTTCACACCATAGGTAGACCCCATAGTAGAGCCCGCCACAACTCCCTTGAGCTCGTACCAGCCACCTCCAACATCGGTATACGAGGTTGTCACATTCGCACCATCTTTTGTTAAGACTGCGTCAGCGCCAGTAACTGCAGAACCGTCCGCGTACACATATGCCTTCAGATTATAGTTATTTGTATCACCAACGTTAACGATTTGTGAAAAGACTCCATCATCGGTGCTAGAGGCGGTTGCCCGGGTTGAACCAGCTCCGGCGTGCGCAATATTTGTCTCATGAGTAATATTATTCATTGCATTGCTAGTTTTATATGTCAGGATAGCGCCAGTAGGAATGCGTGATGAACTCCAGCTAGCGCCAGCACTCACTGCCGAAGGCGTGGTTATAACTTTGTATGCAGATGTAGTCATTATGGTGCCAGATGGAGGAGCCTGGCCCTTGGTAAAGCTGTTATTCCAAGCAATAGCACCAGTCAGAGAAGAGCTACCGCTCACCAAGGCAAAAGCAAGTTCACTTTTTTGTGTCGTGGCACCGGTAGTACCGATGTCGTAGCTTGTGGCAGCCACTGAGCCAGTGGTCGTAAGAAGCTGGTCGATTGGGTTCGCAGCTACGATGTTCGTAAATTCAAACATCTCTATCTGAGCATAGGTCGAGCTAGCCCAGCTCACTGTTACTGTTGGCGACTCCCCAACACCTGCGACTTTTCTCAACACAATCACTCGAGTACCAGCGCCGTTATTAGTAAAGTCTACATCTTTTGTGTAACCGCTTGGCAATGTTAGTGTTCCCACTGTACTCAAAAGCGTAAAGTTTATAAGTATCGTGTTGCCGGGAGTCGGAGTAGTAGGGAGCGTGACAGTTATGCTAGTAGTGGCAGAGCTAAGGGCAGCTGATTTTGACTGAGCTAGGGTAGGTACCGTATAAGAGTAATCGCTGCTCCAGCCAGATGAATCGGTATCTTGGGTGCTATTTGTGAATTTTTCCTCACTAGGCAGCTGAACCTTACCCGTCGTTGTGGCATCAATGTTACTTAAACTACTGTACTGATTAGCCGTTGAGCCGCCAACACCACCACTCCAATCGGTCTGATTCCAGCTACCGGAAGCCAGCACTAGATTGCTAGAGGAGAAGAGATACACTGCCACCGTCACAATGCAAGCTATCGAAGTAAGTGGGACACTTGCGGGGTGAAACGAGAGTCTTCGAACAGTTGCCTGAAGCCGCACAATAATAATTCCGCGGAATTTGCCAAGCATGCGCTTTGTACGCCGTATCTGTTTTTTCCTCATTCTAATCCCATTTAACCGTTAGCTTTATTGTAGCATAAGCAACTTTTTTACAACAATGACTTTTTTAGTCTTTTACAGATCACTTCATGCTCGTGAAATTATTAATAAATTCTTAAATTTGGACTTGTTTTTAACGACATAAGATTTATACTGAATCGTAGTTATGTTGGTACTCGTATTGTCACCGCGCAAAGCGTTTCCACCAGCAAACTTATTTACATGAGGTTACACACACTGTCCGAATTAGCGGATAAGCGTCCCTAGCTTCCATACATACGGTTTTCTAGATATAAAGACTCAGTTAACGGCAGAGCTCTTTTCTGGCAAACTTATAAACTCCAAGTCCGTTCACCAGTTGCTCGATTGGTGTGTTTAACATAGTCATCCTGAGCAAAGTCGAAGGATCTACCTAACCTAATTTTTTGAAACGGAGTGTGTATGGAACCAGTAAAAGTAAACCAAGAGGTAACGATTAGCGGCGTGTACTTTAAAAATAAACAAGATCTCGAGGCTTACCCCAAAGCTATGGAATTTAACGGCCAAACCTACACCTTCTTAAATTCCGGCTGGCGCTATTTGGTACACAAAGGCCAAGAGGTTATTCGCATATTTAATGTTACCGACGGTCAATCCGATTTCCGACTCAAACTTGATCCGAGTGAAAGCCGCTGGACATTACTTGAGATCAAATCACAGTAGAGAATGATTAGCCGGAAATGGCTCCCAGACAAACGGGAGCCATTTTAAATTACAGAATAACCTATTACAATACAAACTGAACGAAGTACAGCAAGGAGCAGCCCATGAAGCAAAAAGAGCCAGATTTTGTTATTAAAGCCAGAAATCTTAAAAAGTCGTATGGTAAAACCGTTGTCTTAAAAGGCATTGACCTCAACGTTGAACGGGGCACCATGGTGGCACTGCTTGGCCCGAATGGTGCCGGCAAAACCACTACCGTTCGCATCTTAAGCACCTTGCTTGATTTTGATGGCGGCAAAGCAACCATTGAAAACCACGATGTCAAAGAAGATGCAGACAAAGTCCGCCGCGTTATCGGTTTAACCGGTCAATCCGCAGCAGTTGACGAACTCCTCACCGGACGTGAAAACCTTGTTATGATGGGGCGCCTGTATCGGCTCACCAAAAAGAGCGCCAAAGCTCGCGCCGAAGAACTCCTAAAAGATTTTGACCTTGTAAAAGCTGCTGATCGGCCCGCTAAAACCTACTCTGGTGGTATGCGCCGCCGACTTGATTTAGCTGTAAGCCTGATTGCCACGCCGCCAGTTATCTTTTTAGACGAGCCGACCACCGGCCTGGATCCGCGTTCACGCCTTGCTATGTGGAATATCATCAAAAAACTTATGGAGGATGGCACTACAATTCTTCTGACTACTCAATACCTTGAAGAGGCCGACCAGCTGGCTGATCGCATTGTGGTTATTGATAACGGTAAGGTTATTGCCGAAGGTACTGCTAAAGAACTCAAGAGCAAGCTTGGCAACGACCGGCTTGAGCTGACTTTTAACGACCTCGACACACTTGAGAAGGCACACAAGCTACTCGGGAAAAGCGTTTTGGAAAGTGATGATAAAGAGTATACGCTTGTAACCGCCATCAAAGATACGAACAAAGATGTCAAAAAAGTACTTGACGCACTGACCACAGCTAAAATTTCTGTCGCGTCGCTGGCAGTCCACAGACCAACCATGGACCATGTATTCCTTTCTTTAACTGGCAAACAAAAAACGGCTAAGAAACCTGCACGAAAGGGGAAGAAATAATGTCGCAATCTCTGGAATTTAGTAAACAACCACGCATTTTACTCGCCATCAAAGATTCTCTTTTAATGATCAAACGCAGCAGCACGCATATCATTAGAAACACCGACCAATTGCTGGGCACTTTCTTCCAGCCAATTATGTTTTTGGTACTGTTTTCAGCAGTATTTGGCGGTTCCATCAGTAAAGCATTGCCTCCAGGGGTAAGCTATCTGAGCTTCTTGATGGCGGGCATTATCGTCCAAACCGTTGCATTCGGTTCAACCACAACTGCACTCGCAATATGTAATGATCTACAAAAGGGCATCGTAGATCGTTTTCGTTCACTACCGATGAGCAGCGTTGCAGTTCTGAACGGACATGTTATCTCTGATATTTTCCGCAACACCATCTCAACCGTTGTTATGCTGGTTGTCGGCCTCATTATGGGCTTTCGTTCGAACGCAAGCATCGCCGACTGGCTTATCATCACCGGCATTTTGCTCCTGTTCACATTGGCATTTTCGTGGCTGGCCGCTATTGTCGGCGTTATCTCTAAAAGCGTCGAGGGTGTGCAGTGGCTCACCTTTGTGCTCATCTTTCCGCTGACATTTGCCAGCAGTGCGTTTACACCAACCGAAGGCATGGGAAAGTACCTTAAGGCTTTTGCTGAAAATCAGCCAATTACCCACATCATCGAGTCCGTACGAGCCTTAATGCTCGGTAACCAAACGGGTAACCATATCTGGTGGTCAATCTTCTGGTGCCTCCTCACCCTCATCGTCGCCGTCCCAATCGCCACCACCTTGTATAGTCGCAAAACCGCGAACTAAATTCTCCCACCATATTTTAAAACCCCCGGCACTCTGTTAGATGCACGGGGGTTTCGCAGGATCTCCTCCTCGAATCCTGTAGGTTGTGGTTCTTTGCCGCTGTTCAGCTTTAGTCGAGCAGACCCTTGGCCTCCATCGCCCGCAGACGGGTGTAGAGGCCATTGCGACGCTTGAGTTCAGCATGGGTGCCGATCTCAGCCAAAGCGCCATCGTTCAGCACCACCACCTGGTCAGCACTCTCAATGGTGCTGAACCGGTGAGCAATGATGAAGATGGTCACCTCACGACGCTCGATGAGCTGGTTGATGCTCTCCTGTACCTTCTGCTGAGAGACAGCATCCAATGCCGAAGTAGCCTCGTCCAGGATCATGATGACAGGCTTACGTAGCAGTGCACGCGCGATGGCAATGCGCTGCTTCTGACCACCAGACAGACGAATGCCGTTTTCACCGACCTCCGTCTGGTAGCCATGCTCTTGCTTCACGATGAACTCATCAGCGTAGGCCAGGCAGGCTGCCTCAATCACCTCATCGTCAGAGGCCTCCGGGTACGAAACCCGGATGTTCTCCATGATAGTAGTGTCGAACAGCTCAATGTCCTGACTAACCACGCTGATGCCCTGCCGACGATACCGGTCGTAGTCGAGTTGACGCAGATCGATGCCATCAACCAGCACCTCACCGTTGGTCGGATCGTGCAGCCGCTGCAAGAGTCCCATCAGGGTGCTCTTGCCACAGCCACTCGAGCCAACCAAGGCGGTAGCCGTGAACGGCTCAGCCACAAAGTTCACGCCCGAAAGCGCGCACTCTGAGGCCTCAGGGTAACGGAATCCCACATTGCGGAACTCCACCCGGCCCTGCAGCCGCTCCGGCCAAACCGGGTTTGCCGGTTGTTGGATAGTGGGCGGCAGGCACATCAAGTTGACCAGCTCACGCAGGCTCTCCAGGCCCTCGTTCAAACGCATCTGAAAGTCAGCAAAGCGACCGAAGTTGCTGTAGCTTCGCTCCATCCACGTCGTCGCGAGCACCACTGATCCAAGGGCTGGCTGAGTCCACAGCACACTGAGACTAATCATGGCGTACAGCATACCGCGCGAGATAGTCACCACATCATCCTGGCGAATGAACTGCTTGGTAGCAATGCGGTGCCGAGGCACCTCATCACGCCAAAAACTCATCAGCATATCGTCGTTGGTGGCTGAGAAATCCTCCTCGCGGCCAATCTCCTTGATCGTCCGCCAGTTCTTGGTGCTCTCAGCACCAAACATCTCGATAGCCTTCAACCGCTCACGAAAATCCTTTCGAAGCGGCGCCAAGATTCGCTCACTCCAACGCACCACCAAATAGTAGGCAATCATAGTCAATAACGAAATGACCCCATAGGGCCAGCCGATGGTGAACATGAAGATAGTCGTGAACGAAATCCTGAGCGCTGCCGGAACGGTGTCGAACACCAGCTCGTCAATCATAGCCTCGAACTTGATGATGTTCTTGGCCACCAAAGACTCCTTCTCGCCAGTGCCGTGGGCGTTGTGCCAGTCCGCCGAGAGCAACAGCTCTCGCAAATGACCATAACCCCACCAGACACGCCACATCCTCCACTGGGTGGAGTTACGCCAGCAGCTCATATTGAACCGCAGCACCGAACCGATTTTGTATACCAGCACGAAGCTCAGCGAGATCATTAGCAAGTGACCGACACGAGGTGAACCAGAACCAAGCTCATCAATGAAGAACTTGACCGGGTAAACCTGCAGCACCAGAAAGAACTCGGTAGCCGCCAACCAAATCAAAGCCCGAGTGGCCAAACGGCGCACCACAGGTAACTCATCAGCAATGCGGTGGTCAGCCTGCATGATATCAAGCAACTGGGAAAGGTTCCCCAGCAGCGATTCACCCGACCGTTTCTTCGGCTTCTTGTTTCGCAGCAAAAGAACCACCTCCAGGTTCAAATAAGGGATACTACTGCCAAAACGATATGATTTTGCCTATCGTTATAGTGAATTTATTACAAGATCTATACGAAAAGTACCAGCTTCTGAATCAAGTTCAGAGTGATAGGTATAATCACCGCGCCATGGCAGTAGTACATATAAGTACAAAGGTGGTTATTTGTTAAAGAGCTAGTTTACACCGTGCTATCGGCACCACTAGCTCTTTATAAAAGGGTAGTGGCTTGTTAGTTGCCGACAACATGCGATTGAATTGGTTCAACCATTCGTTGTCTCCATTTATCAGTTACTATGCCACAAACGAGCTCTCAGGAGATGAGATAAGTTGTTCTTGTTTACGACTACGCGCCTATCCATATTTACTTATTCGTGGTCGGGCAGTCGTCTTGTCAGTGCAAGAGGGAACTGTTTATCTTACGCTCATCGTCCAATGAGAATTCGATCGTATATTCCACTGTATCACAGATCTTAATTTTTGTCAAGTATAATCTATACGTGGCATTGACTTATATTCGCTTATGTGCTAATATACTTTTGTCCTAGCAGTACCTACTCACTAAAGGCAGGAAGCCGTGTCCCTCAGCAGGAAAATCGCAGAAATGCAAGATATGGAGCTGATGGCCGACGCGGCCACCCAGCTAGAGCAGGATCGTGCAAGGAAGGAGGCGGACCAACAACGCATTGAGATTGTGACTCAAGCCCTCATTGTTGTGGCCGAATCTCTCGAAGAGAGTTGCGAGCCTTTCGGTGAAGGCATCGGTCTGCCCAAGTACTACCGCTTCGGTGACTTCATCGTCGCTGCTCAGCTGTTTGAGACCGTTGGTCCCGATACGCTTGAGTCGCCCGATAAGCCCACCAAGGTACTCGCGCAGTACTTTGTTGCGCTGGTCGGCATCGACAAGCGCACGGGGAGCCTGGAGACCCGACGCATCGGCATGCTCCGCTGGCTCGACTTCGCAAGCATCTTCAAGGCCGTGACCTCCGCTCCAACTTATCTGGATTTCGATCCAGACAATGTGACGAAGAAACTCGGCCAATAGTAGCGGTTCACAAGGCTGGCACACCTTTCCTCGGAAAAATCGCCAATACCCCGGCACTATTCCGGGGTATACTTCATTTATAGAACCTCTTTGTTGCTGCTTTTGAACTTTAGCCTCTAGATTCAACTAGGAGTAAACACTGCTGAACTTAGCGTAAAATGGCCAGACTTTTCATTGATCAAAAACGAAAATCTAAACTGGCTGGGATGGAGGGATTCGAACCCCCGAATGCCAGGACCAAAACCTGGTGCCTTACCACTTGGCCACATCCCAATCAAGGGAAATCATATCCTAGTATCCCAAATTGTTAAGAAAATCTCTACCCTTACCAGTTTTGAAAAACCTTTCTCTATGCACGGCTTCCGCACGAGTAGGGAATTCTTCCGTATATACCACTCTCCATGGACCCCGACCTTTAGTGTATCTTGATCTATCACTGTTATGACTAGCAAGGCGCTTCTCTAGATCGGCAGTTTGACCAACATAACGCCCTTCGGTTTTAAGACTGACGAGTACATAGACTACAAACACTCCACCCCTTTAACAGATGTTATTGTATCTGTTTATAACAGATATTTCAATCCGCTACAAACCAGAAACGTTGAAGACGCGGCCGATTGCGTAGGTGATAAGCATTGCCAAAGCTCCGCCGCATATTACTCGTACAACCGCTCTTGTGGCATTTGCTTCGCTTAATTTCGCGCTTACGTAACCAGTGATAGCCAATGCAGGAATAACCGCAAAAAAGGCTATTGGCACGCGCCAGTCGTGGGGTGGAATTAAAATAGCAGCAATTGGTATTAAGCCACCAAAGGTAAATGAAACCGCTGATGCCACTGCCGCATGCCATGGGTTTGTAAGGTCATCCTCTTCCAGGCCAAATTGCACCTCAAGATGAGCGGCGAGCGCATCCTTCTTGCTTAGCTCCTTTGCAACTACCAACGCCGTTTTTTCACTTAAACCGCGCTCAACATACGCCTCGGCGAGTTCTTGCAGTGCGCCTTCGGGATCTTTTTTAAGTTGCTTCTTTTCTTGCTTAATGTACGCTCTCTCGGCATCACGCTGCGTGCTCACCGAAATGTATTCGCCAGCTGCCATCGAGAGCGCCCCTGCCACCAAGCCAGCCACGCCAGCAGTAGCAAGTACCGTTAAATTATGGGTTGCCCCAGCCACACCAACTACCAGACCGGCGATAGAAACAATGCCATCATTAGCACCAAGTACGCCAGCACGTAACCAATTGAGCCTAGCACGATGCGACTGTTCAGAAAATTTATCAATCATTATAAGCAATAATAGCACAAAGACCGCCTCGAGTGCACAGGGGAATAAACCACGACACCAAACATGTCGTTTACTTCAAAAACAGTGGAGTACTCACATCAAGCAGCCACTGGCACAATATGGGCGACATCTGCTATCACCATTTGAGCAATACGAGATGTCACAATCTCAAACCGAGGGATGCACGCCATAGCGCCTACCGCAGTCTCGACTTTATGCTGACGTTTTTCAAATGTTCGACCATAATGTTTCACCCTGCCTTCGTACAGTGCCTCATCTATCATATCAATCGCTTTCACGCACACCTTTAGCTCATCCAAGATGTGCGCTTCATCCAAAAATGTCGCCATGACATCTTCATCTGGAATAAGCGAACCCGGGTACTCTCGAACAAACGGGTCGTGCTTTCGATGTAATCTATCATGTTGAAAACGTGGCAACCAGATACTATTAAACCTATGTTCACGAAATTCTGTAGCCAATGTTCCGGCCTCTTTAAATGCAGTCTTCGGAAAATAGAGATGATGACGATCGGGTCTGGCACGTTTTCCGTAGTACTCAATACGAGCTTGTGTAACCGTTGCCGGATCGGGTGGGATTACGAGCCCGTGACGATTTCTTTCGGGGGCGCGTAATCTTCCAGGCATAGTCAGCCTTGCATAATTATTCGATTATTTTTGTATTTTGCCACCATATTACCTTTAATATAAATGGTGCCGCTTATGCTGTAAATGTGATATATCGCACAACTATATTATTAGCATGGCATCTCCGAACGAATAGAACCGGTATCTTTGATTGATAGCATGACTATATATTGTCATTAACTCATCTTCTGACCCCATAAACGCTGCTACTAGGAGAAGTAGGGAAGTACCCGGCAAATGAAAATTGGTTATAAGTGAATTCACGCGCTCGAAAGTGTAGCCTGGTTGAATGAATATATTAGTGCTACCGTTCAAGCTCGGGTCAGCTTTACTAAAGACCGTTTCAAGGGTTCGAACCGAGGTAGTACCCACTGCTGTGACATGCTCTGCTTTTTTGAGGCCCTCAAATACACTCTGCTCTAGCTCGTATTGCTCGTGGTGTAACGTACCTGTTTGAAAGTTCTCTTCTGTTAATGAGGCGAACGTACCGAGACCAACGTGTAGGGTCAGCTCAGCCCATTCCCGCTCTTCCTTTACTTTCTTGATTAACTCATCAGTAAAATGGAGCCCTGCTGTTGGTGCGGCTTTACTACCGGCATCTTTTGCGTAAAGCGTTTGATACTCTCTGGCTAGCTCATCATTTTGAGCAATATATGGCGGTAAAGGCACGCGTTGCGCCGCCAACAAATCAGGATGATCGAGTGGCTTTGAAAAAGTAATTGTGCGAACACCATTGTCGTCAATTGCCGCTACTTCAGCCGAGACTTCTGGTGTTAAAGCAACCTTCTTTCCTGGGCGAAACACCTTACCGGGTCGCACTAATGCTCGCACGGTAGTATTATTGGCTTTTTCAAGTACAAAAATCTCTTTTTTGCCACCTTCAAATAGCAGTCGACAATGTTCAACTTTGGAGTTATTCACCACCACGCAGGTAGGGTGAGGTAAGTAGTTAAGCAAATTATAAAAGTAATCATCCGTTATTTGCTTTGTTTTTCGATCATATACCAAAAGTCGCGCATGATCCCGCGGCACAGCCGGTTCCTGCGCAATCAATTCTTTTGGCAGCTCAAAATCAACCACCTAACCAGTATATCAGAGAGATGCTTGACAGAGCTATATTACTTATGCTATAATGTGAAGATAGGGATGTTTCACATCGCTTAATGAAAGAATTGAGATATTATTATGCATTGTCATATAACACCAGTTATGAACCACCTTATCCAGACCAAAACATCTGTGCGATTTTCTATTGGCTCTACCTATAGCGCAGTACGTACAACTGGCTCATTCTTTGATGTGGAATAAATGATATTTATGCTAACTGCAGGATGAGCCTCCAAACGGAGGCTTTTTTAATACGAAAAACAATATTTTGGAGGTTTATCCGGTCGTTAGACCGACGCTGAAGTGAAGTTCACTTTGGCGTGTCCGAGCAGAAAGGAGAACCTATGTTCGGACCTATCATGCGCTTTGAGGTTGGCCAGCTCACCATCGAGCTTGCTCCGCTGGCGCGAGAGGACATGTCCCGGTTCATTGAGAACGGCGGCATGCAGAGCTTCGAGGTTACCCAGTACCTCGGCCGCTCGGCGGCGCCCGTGCTCGAGGATGAGTACGAGTGGTTCGACCGCATGAGGGGTGATGACAGCACGTACTGCTGGGGTATCTACCTGGTGGAGAGCAATCGGCGCAAGCTGATTGGCAACACCAGCCTGAACGGGATCAACCGTTCGGTGATGCCCTACGCCACCAGTGGCTGCCTGATCTTCGACCAGAACTACTGGAAGAAGGGGATTGCCAGCGTTTGCCACCGCGCACGCACCTGGTACGCCTGCACCCAGATGGGCCTGTCCCAGATCCGTTCCGCTGCCTACGACCTCAACATCGGCAGCGGCAAGGCCCTCATGGGCGTCGGCTACGTGCCGGTGTTCACCGAGCGCAACTTCGGGTTCGTGAATGGTGAGTACCTCAACATGACCAGCTACAGCTTGATCAACCCGATCGAGCCGCTCTGGCAGCTGTGGTGGCACGGCGATCCGATCCCGAGCGAGTACCTGGAGGCGCGTCAGCGCACGCAGGCTGCTCTCGACTGGGCCCAGAAGAACATCAGCTTCGGCTGAACACCTTCAGATGACGGAGAGCGGAGTGGAGTAGCAAGCACCAGCTTGCACCCACTCCGCCATCCGTCAATTTTAATATTCACCTTATAACTAGACCCCCTGGTCGTCATCCTGAACTTGTTTCAGGATCCAGTTGGTTGGTTAGTATAGATCCTTAAAAATGTTCAGGATGACGATGCATTGTAGGCTGGCTTAGGTTCGGAATTCAGATTATAACTAGCGGTCGATAAAAGTATCATAATGTCATATAATATCCGTCTAGTCGGAGGTGGAACATTCTACCGCCGATGTTTTTTAATATTGGACCTAGCGAAAGTGAAGTCATGTCAACTATTGATCAAGCAAGGCAGCTGATTGGAGAGATCCAATCACGAGCCGACTGGGTAGCTCCAGCCGCGTACGCGCTGGGCATCGCCACCATCACCACCAGCGAGCATCAAGTGCTCGACGTCTGGTACCCTCATCCCAATTTGGGCACCAACAACGGTGTTGCTGCCCTCATTGGTAACGAGGCGTCGCTGCTGGCAAGCCCCGAAACCAGGCAGGTGAGCCGAAATGCAATCGAGGCCGTCCACGCGGTGCTTGCGCCGTTCGCCCATGACGGAGGTGATCACCCTAACTTGGAGGTGATCAAGGCACTCAAGGGCGCGATTGTGGAGTGGGGAGGCTCCGCCCCGGGCACCACCAAGATCATGGTTTTCACCAGAATCAATGACCTTGAAGATCCACCGGTGGACACCTACGACACCTACCTCAGGCTGCACCTGCTGTCTCACCGGCTCATCAAGCCACACGGCTGCAACCTGGAGGGCATCTTCGGACTGCTCGCCAACGTGGCATGGACCAACATCGGACCCATCTTGGCAAGCGAACTCGACAAGGTCAGACTTCAACAGTGTCGCGCACGCGGAGGTGGCATCACCGTTAGCAACGTGGACAAGTTCCCGCGCATGACCGACTACGTCGTTCCCAGTGGCGTGCGTATCGCCGATGCCGACCGGGTACGACTTGGCGCCCATCTGGCCGAAGGTACGACGGTGATGCACGAGGGTTTCTGCAACTTCAACGCCGGAACCCTCGGTGCCTCGATGGTCGAAGGGCGCATCTCGCAGGGCGTGGTCGGCGGCGACGGCTCGGACATCGGTGGTGGCGCCTCGATCATGGGGACCCTCTCGGGCGGCGGCACCGAACGGGTCTCGATCGGG
>CAZXUE010000002.1:26217-39216 GCA_964643895.1 uncultured Candidatus Saccharibacteria bacterium | reverse complement strand
AGCGCCGGTGTGGTTGTCGGTGACGGCAGCGACATCGGCGGAGGGGCGTCTATCATGGGCACGCTCAGCGGCGGAGGCACAGAGATCATCTCCATTGGGGAACGATGCCTCCTCGGTGCAAACTCTGGCCTTGGGATCAGCCTCGGCGATGACTGTGTCGTCGAGGCAGGCCTATACGTCACCGCTGGTACAAAGGTCACCACCCCGGATGGCGCAGTGGTCAAGGCCACGCTGTTGTCTGGCGAACGTGGCCTGCTATACCGACGCAATTCCGTAACCGGATCGGTTGAGGTCCAGGCTACAGAAGGAGACTGGGCGGGGCTCAACCCCCAACTCCACGACAACTAGGTCCACTCGCCACCCGGCGTGCGCAGCTATTTTACGCGCACCCGGGTGGCCGGACTAACTCGACACTTTTATCAAGGGGTGTTTTTTAATACTCTTCGCCGTTATACCAATGCGTGCGTTCTTCAAAATGGAACTGCTCGCTAAGATAGTTATCAATTCCTTCCGTTACGCCCTCAAACACTTTAGGCTGCTTTTTAATTTCGCTAATTTTCATCCAAGCATTGCGGCCACCTTCAAATTCTTGTATCAACTCACCCTGAATGTTAGTACAAACCGCCATATAAAAAAGTTTATCTTCGAGCAATTCGCCATCTTCATTCCGTCGATCAATTTTGTGATACACACCCTTAATTTCAATATCCGCCGTAACGCCCATTTCTTCCGTAAGCTCTCTGTGCGCCGCCTGTACCACTGTCTCACCCCAACGAATCTTCCCACCAGCTCGGCACCAATAGCCATAAAAAGGATGTTTCAGGCGCTGCTGCACAAGAACTTCCAGATCATCAGCGTCGCCTCGTACAGCCAAGAGTAGCACACTGCTTTTTGGCTGCTTTTCAATTGTATGGTCATCAGTATCAAGCCGATTGCCATACTCTTTACCTTTGGTTGTTAAAGCATACGAGCCATCTTCTTGTTTTTTAACGTACTCCAGATCAACTAGACGCTTAATGTGAAACTTAAAGTGATCGCTATCAAGCCCAGTTGGTTTTTGAAGTTCCGCGAAACCAGCAGCATGATGAAACAGCAGCTCGCGCAAAATTGAAACTTGGGCAGGATGAATTTTAGCTTCGTGACTCATGGTTTTTCCTTCTTTACCAGCGTATCCTAGCAAGCGTTCAGCGCAAAATCTAGGGAAGTAGACTTCCCGCTTAACCCACTCTTTTAATAAATACCCGAATCTCAGACCTCCACCCCCGTCATACTGAGCGAAGTCGAAGGATCTAGTAAGCATACTAGAGATCGACCAGATCTTTCGACAAGCTCAAGATGGCACACTAGCAGATCAAGGGTTTTGAAATTTAGGTTTAATACACAAATTGCTTTTTTTACAATTGTATGATACAATTAAAGTATAGAGAGTTTTTATGGTAAAGAAACCAGCAATAAAGAAGAATCAACGACAGCCAAACAGGGCAAAACGTATATCAAGCGTGCACGTCAAGCAGAGTAGTGAGGTTTTCATGGCGATTCAAAACAGTATTGCCTACAATCTTCATGGCCGCTATAACCGGCATCTTTCGAAATCATCCCAGAAGAAGCTGGTAGCCTATGGTCCGTGGCTCGCTCTGGGGACTCTGATTATTGCTGCGCCGGAACTCATGCTGCTTGCCAACAACGGAAGATTTGTTTCTCCGATCGGATTTCTAGAAAAAGTATTGTTCAACCGCGAATCATGGGTACTACTTATGGTAGTGTTTATAAATATCATCTGTTTTGTAGATGCACTCAGTGACTTATTTGAAAAAACAAAACGCGGCTGGGATAGAGTCTACCTAGCCTTACTCGTAAATTTAACATACGTACTGTATCAATTAGCAACCAATCTCGACCAACCGGCCGGCCCACTGCTCAGCACACTTGCATTCGTATTTTTAATCTTTGGCCTCTTAGACGTTCGCGAATACTACAAATAATTTATTGTTGTTCTAATCCAGCAGAAGCTGTGTGTAAGTAATTTTCTTGTAAACTCTGCTCAGCCAGCATAAATACTGCACCAAAAGGTATCGCTACTAGATCAAATTCGTTCGTAAGGCCACTATTATATAAGTCTTCTGCGTAAGTATTAAGTAATCCTCTTACTGTAGGTGCTGATTCTAGGTAAACAATTACATCTTTTTGTAGTTCATCAATTTTTTCAACAGCTTCATCAGAGTCACCATAATATTGCCCGATGTCTAGATCAAAATTCTGAGGCGCAACTAATTCAGTGATGGCAAGGGCAAGTGCTACACTTCGATAAATTGTTCTATATGCATCTGGGCTCTTTTCTTGCATTAGACCAGCAAATACACTAGCAAGCATTGAAATCTTAAATACATTTTCTAATCCACGCTTCTCTAAATCCAGCATATCGGCGTCTTCAGGTTTAAATTCGTACGTCGACCACTCTATAATTGTCTCTAAATTTTCGGAGACCACATCTTCAAGGCTTTCATAGGGCGGTAGATCTAAAAATAGCGACTCACTCATTAACTTGCATAATACCTGAATTACTAGCAATGCGATACACTTAATTATATGGATTTTCAGGAGGCGTATAAAAAACTCAATGAAGCACAAAAACAGGCGGTTGATCAAATCGATGGACCGGTTTTAGTAATTGCGGGACCAGGTACGGGCAAAACACAGCTGCTCAGCGCACGCGTCGCGAACATTTTACAAAAAACCGATACCTTAGCGCAAAATATTTTGTGTCTAACCTTTACCGAGAGCGGTGCAGCCAATATGCGCGAGCGATTGACAAGCTTTATTGGCCAGGCAGCCTATGATGTTTCAATTGGCACCTACCATGCTTTTGGCGGCGATATTATCCGCAGATTTCCAGAGTATTTCAACGAGACCCGCCTGCAGGAGCCAGTAGATCAGCTTGGCAAGCGCGAGATCGTGGCTGGTATTGTTGAAAAGATGAGCTACAGCAACCCGCTCAAACAAACTCGTTGGCACCTTCACGATCTTATGGGTACCATTAGCGAGGTGAAGCGAAACCTGCTACAACCTGAAGATCTTCGGCAAATCGCCGAAGAAAACGCTGCTTTTATCGCCAATGTCAGTAAAGAGTGCGTTCAAATTTTTGCAACTTTCTCTGGTATGCGCGGCAAACTTGAGAAACTTTTACCATATTTTGAATCATTGCTTCAAGTTATAGAGCCTTACGGCGCAACAAACTCTGCTCACGCAACATACGGATCGCTGGCGCAGATTGCAAAAACAGAGCTGGAAACAGCCATTGAAAACGCCCAGTCAACCGGAAAAACCAGTTCGCTCACCAGCTGGAAGAACGCCTGGCTCGCAAAGAATGCAGCAAATGAGCTCATACTAGCTGGTGAGCTGTAAAACAAGCGGATACACGCACTCGCTGATGTGGTGGAGGCATATCAAGATGCTTTGAACGAAAAAGGCCTGTACGACTTTGACGACATGATCACGCGCGCCATTCAAGCGCTCGAAACCTATAAAGACCTGCGCTACACATTACAAGAACAGTACCAATATCTGCTGCTTGATGAGTTTCAAGATACCAATGCCGCTCAGCTGCGATTAGTAGAACTGCTCACAGATAATCCGGTTAATGAGGGTCGCCCGAATGTGCTGGCTGTTGGCGATGACGACCAGGCAATCTACGCATTTCAGGGCGCGCAATATTCTAACATGCTCGATTTCTACCAACTGTTTAAGGACGTAACTGTTATAAATCTGACACAGAATTACCGTTCGCACACAGACATCTTACATACAGCGCATAACATCGCCGAGCAGATTGGCTCGCGGCTTCATCATAACTTCAAAGATATGAGTAAAACACTCGCCGCCAATGCTCCGTATGAAAGCGCAACTATTGCACGCCACGAGTTTGTAAGCGAGGTCGCTGAGTACGATTGGATCGCGGCTGAAATTGAAAGCCTTATAAAAGGTGGCGTGCCGGCATCTGAAATCGCCGTCTTAGCGCCGCAACATAGATATCTTGAACCGCTTGTACCGTACTTGAATAATCGCGATATTGCCGTCCGCTACGAAAAGCGCGAGAACATTCTTGAAGCACCCGTTATACGTGAGCTGCTGGCGATGGCAGCACTCGTAATTGCGCTCAAAGAGGGTAATGCTCAGCTACAATCAGCGCTCTGGCCCGAAGTACTCAGCTTTTCGTTTTGGAAAATACCCACTAGTACCATCTGGAAACTTAGTTGGAAGGTAAACGATTCCAGCGATCTCGCCTGGTCTCAAGCTCTTCTTGAAGATCAAACACTTCGCACTACAGCGCTCTTCTTTTTAGCACTGGCTGGCAAAGTTACCACAAGCACACTTGAGGATATGCTCGATTACCTCATTGGATCTCGAGAAGTTGAAACGAACGAACCCGATATGCCTTTCATCCGCTCACCACTAAGAGAATATTACGTAGGCAAAGCATCTCTACACATACAACCCGATCTATTCTTCCAGACCATATCGCACCTCACCGTGCTGCGCGAGAAGCTGCGCGAGCATCAAAAATCAAACGCAACCACGCTTGTCTTGCTCGATCTCCTCAGGTTTGTGGATGTCTACCAGCAAGCAGGTGAACGCATGCTTAACACCAGCCCCTATAATCAAAATGTAGAGGCCGTGCAGCTTATGACCGTTTATAAGGCCAAAGGGCTAGAGTTTCAACACGTCTTTTTGCCGCGCTGCCATGACGACGTATGGGGCGAAAGCTCACGCGGTAACAGCAACAAAATAACGCTACCACGCAACCTAGCGCCCATCCGTCACGCCGGAATGAGCCAAGATGAACGTCTGCGGCTCTTTTTTGTAGCCATCACTCGAGCCAAAATAGGCTTATACCTCACCAGCTTCAGTACAAGCTTTAGCGGCAAGAACACGAAGAAGCTGAAATATCTTGATGAACAAACGCAAGACGACGGCACGGCAAAAAGCACTGTGCTGCCAGAACACGCCCAAGGCGTACACCAAAATAGCAACGAAGCCATTTCTCTTGCAAATCTTGAAACACACTGGCAGCTCCGTCATATCAGCGGCATCCAAAATACCCAGCTGCAAGCCATGCTGCAAGACCGACTGCATAACTATCGACTAAGCCCCACTCACCTTAACGCGTTCATCGATCTTGAACACAGCGGTCCCGAAGCCTTTTTCTTTAATACCATCCTGCGCTTCCCGCAAGGACCAACAGCCGATGGTCAGTTTGGTAATGCCGTCCACGAGACGCTTGAGTGGCTACAACGAACAGTTAATACAACAGGTTCGCTGCCAGAGCTTTCACAAACAATCAGCCATTTTACCACTCAAACGAGGCGTAAGCGCCTGGGTGAAGCCGAAACCGCGCTCCTTATTGAACGCGGCGAGCGAGCGCTCACTACATACCTCGCGGCTCGGCGTGAACAGTTTAGGGCGGGGAACATTACTGAACACAATTTCAGAAACGAAAACGTGCAGCTCGCTGAAGTCCGCATGGGCGGCAAAATTGACCTCATGGAAATTAACCAAAAAGAGAAGACCATTACAGTAGTTGATTACAAAACCGGCAAACCGTACGAAAAATGGGTGAGCGATCTGAAGCTTCACAAGTACAAACAACAGTTATACTGCTATAAACTGCTGATTGAAAATTCAAGAACCTATAAAGGATATAAGGTTACCAGCGGGAGGCTAGAGTTTATCGAGCCAGATGTTAATGGCGCAACCATGCAGCTCGAACTTACTTTTGAAGAGGCACAGCTCGAGCAAACCAAACAATTATTAAACGCGGTATGGCAACGTATTAAAAACCTTAACTTCAAAACTCCCAACCTACCAGGTTCATCTCTTAGCGACATCAAGAAGTTTGAACAAACGCTTATTGCAGGAGTAGAGACAGACCGTAGCCCTGAAGTCCTTTGACGCTACAATTTGACATGATCTATTATTCACGTACAGTCAATGCTTGACATAATAACAAATTACTAGTAATATCGTCTTTGTCCGATGCGCGGTTTTGTACCAGCGCTACGGAGCACTTTGACAGGTATGAGCATTGGGTAGCGAAACAAGCGGAGTGGCTATACGCTTCGTTTATTTCGCTACCCAAGATAACCATCTAGAACTTGGGTACATCACGTGGCGCCGGGGTGGAGGCATCCTCCCTCATCCCACCCGCCGAGGCCTCGGCGCCACGACCATTCCCTAGCCGATTGACCAGATTTGCTTCCATGCAGTAGAGTAGAGGCCTGTCCGATCTCTTCTGTGGGGGAGAGTTGAGACGGCAGGTAGCGCTCCACAAGGAAGCGCGCGGGTTGGGCCGCTTCCACAGGCGGTGCCAGCTTGCCCCTGGTAGGGAGAATTGGTATGCCCGTACCATCCTCCCCTCAGCCCGCGTTTTCGCATGATCAAGAAGGTGGCTCTACACAGAGCCCAAGCCTCTGAAAGGGGGTGATGAATGTGGCGAAATGCAAAAAATGCGATGGATCGGGTACTTGCCCGAATTGTCGCGGAAACGGCTGCAAAGGCTGTGCCGGCGCCAAGGCCGTTTCGGGTGGCTGGGGCGGCGTTTTTGGCAACGGCAGATGCGCTGCCTGCAACGGACGTGGCTAGACCACAATTAAGATGGAGCGCGCAAGCGCAAAGGTACCGCACCTCGTGTGCGACCTCAGGCTCATACCTGTCCATCTTCTAGAATTGATGAACTTCGTCAACTGTAGAAGATGTACCAAATTAGTGCTATACTATAGCAATGAATATTTGGCAAGATCTTGAGGGGCCAATTTTTGTTTTGGCGCCGATGGAAGCAGTAACGGACCATGTGTTTCGCCGGGTTGTGGCGAGAGCGGCACCACCTGAACTCTTTTTTACTGAATTCGCAAATGCCACCGGTTGGGTACACGCGGGTGAAAAAGCTGCTGCTGGCCGGATTACGCTTCATCTCGATGAAGCCACGCCAGTGATTGCACAAATTTGGGGAACCGTACCTGAGGATATCGCACAATTGGCCAAAGAATGCAAAAAACGCGGTTTTGCCGGAATTGATATCAACATGGGTTGCCCTGAAAAAACAGCCATCAAAGGTGGCGGGGGAGCAGCCATGTGCCAAAATCCGGCACTTGCCGCTGAAGTAGTTGCCGCAGCGAAAACCGCTGGCCTGCCAGTAAGTGTCAAATGCCGACTTGGTTATTCAAAAGTAGATGAATGGGAGAATTGGATCTCTCATCTCTTAAAACAGGATCTTGCTGCGCTCACCGTACATCTGAGAACCAAACAAGAGATGAGTAAGGTGCCGGCTCATTGGGAACTGATGCCGGAGATCAGGAAACTGCGAGATGAACTCGCGCCGAATACCCGCTTGATTGGCAATGGTGATGTCGAGAGCAGGGAGCAAGGCCTAAAACTCATTGCCGAAACTGGTATTGACGGCGTCATGATCGGCCGCGGCATCTTCACTAATCCATTTTGTTTTGAAAAAAGTGTTGTAGAACATAGCAAGCAAGAGCTGCTCAATCTTCTTCAATACCACCTCGATCTTTTTGAAGCCAACCACGAAGCAAAAAAACCGTACGAAACATTAAAACGCTTCTTTAAAATATACGTTCGCGACTTTCCTGGCAGTGGCAAGGTTCGTGCAGCACTAATGAGCTCTCAGTCAATCAAAGAGGCAAGACATATCGTATATGATGCTTTGGTTGCGCATGGTAGTCAGGAAGTAAACCATCAAGTGGCAGGCCTAGGTCATCTCCGGTATCATGTAGGTATGCATACTATAAAAGCCATTGTGTTCGATTCTGATGGGACACTTGTAAATACTACGAAGCTTATTATTGAAGGTTACCGAGCAGTCTTAAGACAGCATGGCCTCGAGCACCTTGCTACCAGCGGCTATATTAAAAGTCGACTTGGCAAACCGGTACCAGAAACGTATGAACAGATTTTGGCAGGTCATAATGTAGATGTTCCGATTGAGCAACTTGTGAAAGAACATGACGAGTTTCAGAATAAGAACACTCATCTTATCAAACCTTATCCGGAGGCGGAATCCCTCCTTAAAAAATGGCGGGCTGAAGGAATCAAGCTATGTCTATTCACTAGCGGCAACCAAATGATGATTGAACGCAATTTTACAGCTGCTGGCATTGAAAATGTTCACAATTTATTCGACGCAATCATCACTGCTGACGATGATCTTCCAAGAAAGCCCGAGCCTGACGCAGTTATCGAACTATTGAAGCGAGTCAATGTAGAGCCACGAGATGCCGTTATTGTCGGTGATCACGCCTACGACATACAAGCTGGCAGTCGTGCTCATGCCGGCTTAACCATTGGTATTCTGCATGGCTTTGGCGAGTCACGTGAGCTTCTTGGAGCAGGTGCTGATTTTCTTACCAATGATCTATCTCACCTTAATCAATTAATACAGGTCTGATACAATAGCGTTATAAATAAAGGACCCTTATGAATCGAGATCAAAAGGTAACCGAAAGTGCTGAGTACATATCAAACCCGTTCGTGTTGGCGTATCGAGCCTCGCAGAAACTTTTTAACACCAATCGTGGATGGGCCATTTTTCTCATAATTACCGGGATATTTTCTACTCTTTCACAAGGTAGCGATCTTTCTGGGCGACAACCCGCTCAATCTGCGGGCACTTCTACGCCGCCAGTAAGTATTGAGCTTGTAGTATTTGTAGCAAGCTTCGTAGCGCTGTTTGTTATTATTGTCTTTGTTCTAAGTATTTATCTCAGTGGCAT
This sequence comes from uncultured Candidatus Saccharibacteria bacterium, assembly GCA_964643895.1. Lineage (GTDB taxonomy): Bacteria > Patescibacteriota > Saccharimonadia > Saccharimonadales > UBA7683 > UBA7683. The sequence continues at coordinate 30,436 of CAZXUE010000002.1, read as the reverse complement.
ACTCAGCTACGTGACACTTCAAAGCGAAAAAAGTAAAAAAGTAGGTGTACGCGAGGCGATCGATGCAACAAGCAAGCGATTTTGGCGACTATGTGGCTCGCTAGCATTGGCATTGGTTAAAATACTCGGCTGGTCACTTCTATTTATTATTCCTGGAATTATTGCGGCTCTTCGCTACAGCTTACTAAGTTACGTTATTATGGACGAACCAGCAGAGAAAAGCGTCAAAGAATCACACGAACGCATTAAGACACTCACTAAAGGAAGACTGCTTGAAGTATTCGGGATGGGATTTACGAGCATAGTGCCATTCGTTGGAGCTCTCTTTAATACCGCTGGCAACGCTGCATTATATCGTCAGCTACAGATTTCTACTGACAAAAATATTGAGAAGCCGAAAATTCACTGGCTTAATTACTTCTTACTTCTCATACTCCTGCTTATCACTATTGTTGCCGGAGTAGTGGTGACTACCAATGTCATCTTCGGAAACTATGACCTCTAATTTTTGTCGCTGACAAGGTAGACCGGCAAATCACCCTGAGTTAATACCTCTGCAACCGCTACAGTATGAACAAGCATACTTATGTAGGCCTGCTGTCTCTGCGTCGGGTCTTCGAAGCTGCGATCCGCAACCTCCCTTAACCGCCATACATCAACCGCAAATGCCTGAGCCACACCACCGGTAGCCTCGCGCAGCCTTGCCTGATCAACTGTCATACCTGCTACTGTATTTAGAACCACCGCGACTTCCGCATGCGAAGGCTCGAGTTCTTTCGTAATTTTACCATTGTTGATAAGTGTTTCTTGCACGGTTTGCGCACCATTATAAGCTTCGCTACTATTCTCAATATGATGCCGATAATAATCTCTGTAGTTTGCCAGTACCCCCTCCACTACATCACTCTGATCCTCGTCAACACCCAGAACCTCAAGTATGCCTCTAATTGTCTGCTCATTCTTAACAACTGAACTGATTGCTTCCGGAAGCTTATCAATAGCTCCGCAACCACTTTTTCCGGCATCGTTGCGAAAATGCGGATCCGTATGACCACCAAAGTCAATACCGTGTAGATTAAGTCTCGATGCTGCCGCCAGCGGTAGCGTTTGCAAATCTTGATCCAGAGCAGTGCCGGTACCAATGAGAGCGGCAGTTTCCATAATAACGCCGCCGCCAAATACCTTACTTCGATTTAAAGACTTCTGCTTGAGATTGCTTGGGTCTCCCTCAAAAACAGCAGTAACACCACGTCCATCACCGCAACCATCATCATCAAGCCTTTTGCCGTCTTTATCGACATCAACCCTGACCAAGATCTGTCCTGCGTCAATAACACTCTCAGCAATCTGTCGGACTACATCATTCAGTGGGTCATTCTCATCTTCTATTCTTGAGCGAACACCAATCGCGCCGTTACCCAGGCCCAAGCCATCTGCGATTTTAGTAACACGATACACCTTTGGTTCTACTTCAGTCATAACCCGGTTTATTCCTTCGTCCGTCATGGATTTCCTATTTTTGTTAATTTATCTCACGAGCATTGTATGACATATATCACAATATGGCAATCAATATTTCGCTAAAATTTACACAGAGGATTATATGGTACTAAGCGCACAAGAAGCAAGAGAGGCAGCAGCCACCATACCGCACGTTGGTGAAGGTAAGTTAGTAGATGCTCAGGGCGGCATGGCTCTTAAAGCAGCGTTGGAAACCGAAGGCAGCAGACTACCCAGTGTTGTCATTGGAACAGTCGAGCAAGAGCTAGCCCGGTTGACAGGAAGCGGGGAAATACCTAGGCGTGACGGGTCTAACGTACTCAGCGACGCTCAACTCGAAGCATTCGCTAAGAGGTTTGCCCCTGGGCAGCGCAGCCACAGTTGAAGCCATAGATCGAACAACCAGAGAGATCAACGAATTAGAACAAGTGCTTAACGAAGAGGGGGCTTAGCCTTAAAACAAATCTAGCGCGTGCGGCGTTTGTACTTAGCTACATTGAGTCGAACGGCTTGGCGGTCAATCATAGATTGAGCTTTATCAAGGCTAACCTTATCTTTGGCGTTTTTGTACGCCTCTTCGGCAGCGACCAAGGCTTTCTTAGCACTTTCCTCGTGGATATCCTCGGCATGTACCGCCTCATCAGCCAAAATTCGTACTGTATTATCAAGTATCTCAATAACACCACCATCTGTAGCAAAGTACTCCATTTTATCAACCGGATCCCGCTCATTTTTTCGTACCGATATCAGACCCGGTACTGCCAAGCTAACTAGTGGCATATGATGAGGGAAGATACCAATTTGGCCATCAGGCGTTGGCAACTGAATTTCGTAAACATCCTCGTCAAATTTAATGCCAGAAAGCGTGATAATCTGAAACTTAATCACTGCGGCCCTCTCTTTGATTAGGTAGTTCAACAGGCAGCTGCCCGACAGCAACGTCCGCTCCTTCTGCACAGTCGACCTTCGGATGAATAAGGTTAGTGTGTAGGCCAGCCTCAAAAGCCATAGTGGTCCAATCAAGGACGTTAACTAACAGTTCAGCAAAAGTAGCAGGGTCTATCAAGCCAGCTTCAGCCAACTCAGCAAAATGTACTCTCATTTTATCTTGAATTGCTTCAAGTGGATCCCTCGGTAAGAAACCGTCTTCATATCCTATGTCCGGAGATCCGTCAAAAGGTCTAGAAAATCCTTCAAATGGCTGGCGATCAACCATCTATTTCTCCTTTACGTCCTTAATGGAGCCTTTCATATAGAATGCGCTCTCAGATTTATCATCATGTTTACCATCCAGAATTTCACGGAAGCCTTTAATGGTATCTTCAAGCTTCACATAGACACCGGGGATTCCAGAGAAGACTTCGGCAACATGGAATGGCTGGGTTAAGAATCGTTGGATGCGGCGGGCGCGGCCAACGATCTTTTTATCTTCGTCTGAAAGCTCTTCCATGCCAAGAATAGCAATGATGTCTTGCAGGTCTTTGTAGCGCTGCAAAATCTTCTGAACACCACGAGCAACCTCGTAATGTTCAACGCCAACCACTTCTGGGTCAAGAATAGTTGAGTTTGAATCGAGTGGATCAACCGCAGGGTAGAGACCGAGCTCGGTCAAGGCACGGTTGAGTACGATGGTTGAATCGAGGTGGGCAAAGGTTGTTGCTGGAGCAGGGTCGGTTAAATCATCTGCTGGCACGTACACAGCCTGCACAGAGGTAATTGAACCCTTTTTGGTACTGGTGATGCGTTCCTGCATTTCACCCATTTCCTGAGCCAAGTTTGGCTGGTAACCAGCGGCTGAAGGAAGTCGGCCGAGTAGTGCAGACACCTCTGCACCAGCCTGTGTAAAGCGGAAGATATTATCAACAAAGAAGAGTACGTCTTTACCTTGATCGCGGAAGCCTTCTGCCATCGTCAGGCCAGAAAGCGCCACACGAAGACGGGCCCCTGGTGGTTCATTCATCTGACCGAACACGAGTGATGTTTTATCAAGCACGCCTGATTCTTCCATTTCGTAGTACAGATCGTTACCTTCACGAGTACGTTCACCAACACCCGCAAATACCGAGTTACCACTGTGGAATTTTGCGATATTGTTAATAAGTTCGGTAATAAGCACGGTTTTACCCACACCAGCACCACCAAAGAGACCGACCTTGCCACCCTTAGTCATTGGCGCAATCAGATCGATCACCTTAATACCAGTTTCAAGAATCTCAACCTTACCAGATTGCTCTTCAAGAGTCGGTGGGCGGCGGTGAATTGCTGCGCGCTCCGTAAACTTATCTTCTTTGCCATCAATCGGCTCACCAGTCACGCTAAACATGCGCCCCTGGGTTGCGTCGCCAATTGGCACTGAAATTGGTGCACCGGTATCTTTTACCTCTGTTCCGCGCCTTAAACCATCTGTTGAAGCCAGTGAAATCGCTCGCACACTAGATTCATCAAGGTGTTGCGCAACCTCAAGAAGTACTTTTTTACCCTGAACCTCAATCTCAAGTGCATTATAAATTGCAGGTAGAAAATCTTTGCTGAATTCTACATCCACAACCACGCCCACCACTCGGGTAATCTTACCAACTGCTTGCTTTACTTTTTCTAATACTGCCATTATCTTATCTCCTTCGATAACTTTCACTTCTTATATTCTATTGCTTGGTAGAACTGCTGCAAGTTCTTCTTCTACGGTAAGCTGGTACGACCGATACTGGCCATCATATAC
>CAZXUE010000002.1:0-26207 GCA_964643895.1 uncultured Candidatus Saccharibacteria bacterium | reverse complement strand
TGACTGTCGGTGCTTGCCCTGGCAGCAGCGATAGCAAGCTGTGCATCAGCGGTAGTCGGACCCAGCAAGCTATCATCTATGAATAGCACATTCGCAGCACTCAAGATCGTACGATGCAATACAGAGTTGCTAGGATTTGGCTCTCTGGTTAAATCTTGAAATCCCTTTACTACAAATGGTGGTTGTACGTGCGCCATAAAAAGGGGTAGGTGTAAATCTGGTCGCTCCTGGCTATGTAGAACTACTGCTAGTGGATTGGGCGGTAAATCTAGGTTGTGCTTCATGATATTGCCTCCGCGCCGCCAGTGATTTCGGCAAGCTCTTGGGTGATTGCTGCCTGTCGAGCGGTGTTAAGTGCCAAGGTGAGATCATCAACAATATCGTTGGCGTTGTCGGTTGCGTTCTTCATGGCGAGCATTCGAGAAGAGTGTTCTGAGGCGGCAGATTCTAGCATATACTGCATCATGGTTACCTCTACAAACCGTTCGGTAACTTCATCTAAAACCTTTTTAGGAGTTGGCTCAAACACGGCATCTTCAAGATGCGCCGAAAGCTCTACATCGTTAAACGCAACTGGAAGTAGACGAGCAATGCTTGGGATTTGCTTGATGCTTGAAACAAAATCGGTGTAAACAATATCTACGGCATCAAAATTACCGTTCTTAAAACCATCTAATGCGGTAATTAAAATTGGGCGAAGATCCTCGGCAGTTGGATTATCGACAAAATCGTGATACGCCCCCAAAACTTCAAGATCATGCACCTTACCGGTAAAGGCAGTTGCTTTTTTGCCAACAGTGATGATCTTACTGCTAACACCAGCTTCTTGATCTGCTTTTAGCCCAGCTGCAAACTGCTTAAGCAAACTTGCATTATAGCCACCAGCTAAACCACGATCTGATGCGACAACAATCAGCAGACGGGTTTTAATAGCTCTTCGCTCAAACAAAGCGTGCTTGTTTACATCAGTCAGTTGGCGAATACGAGTAAGCAGCTCGTTCGCAATCCTAGCAAACTCACGCGAAGCATTTGCAGCTTCCTGCGCACGGCGCAGCTTAGAAGCCGCCACAAGCTCCATGGCTTTAGTAATCTGTTTTGTATTCTTAACAGATGTAATGCGCCCTCGTAATTGCTGCGTACTAGCCATTGGCAAACTGCTCCTTACGCATTTGAAGGCCTAGCTCAACACCAACCGCAAGGTCACCAACAGTCCGCCGTACAGACCGCAACGTAGGATCCGTCACTGCACTAGCCGCCGCCTCGATGGCAGAGGCTTCAGGAACACCAACCGCAAGCAAACCATTCAATAGTGGAGCCTGGTGTCGCTCAGAACCAGGCATTGCACTAATGCAAGCAGTAATTGTAATTGCCTCACCTGAGATCGGTAAACTACTCATGGGCAACCTCTTTAACCACGAAGTCTGCGGCGACAGCCTTGGCAATTTTAAGAATGAGGTCTCTTACTTCGCCTTCAACCTTTTGATCACCTTTATCAAGCGCTGTCATTTCTTTTTTATATTGTGTATGGAGAGTGGAAAGTAAGCTCTTCTGTGCTTCTTTGATTTTTTCTACTGGCACAACATCAAAGGCTCCCTCGTTAGCAGCAAGTAGGGTAGCAGCTTGCTCCCAAATTGCGAGTGGGGCATATTGTGGCTGCTTCAGAATTTCCGTAAGACGCTGACCGCGCTCGATACGCTGTTTGGTTTCTGCATCAAGATCGGTAGAAAATTGTGAGAATGCAGCAAGTTCGCGGAACTGTGCAAGTGAAAGTTTGATACCGCCAGAAACAGACTTAATGGTTTTGGTCTGCGCAGCACCACCCACACGAGAAACAGAGGTACCAACGGAGATTGCCGGTCGAATACCCTGATGGAAGAGGTTGGTTTCTAGGAAGATCTGACCATCGGTAATTGAAATTACGTTAGTCGGAATGTATGCAGAAACATCACCGGCCTGCGTTTCAATGATTGGCAGGGCAGTCAGTGAACCGCCGCCAAGTTCGTCTGAAAGTTTTGCAGCTCGTTCGAGAAGCCGAGAGTGAAGGTAGAACACATCACCCGGATACGCTTCGCGTCCCGGCGGGCGGCGGAGTAGGAGTGACATCTGGCGATATGCAGCAGCGTGCTTAGAAAGATCATCGTAAATAATCAGGCCATGTTCGCCGTTATCACGGAAGTATTCGCCCATAGCTGCACCTGCGTACGGCGCAAGATACTGCATAGAAGCTGGGTCAGATGGAGAGGTTGCGACCACAATGGTTTGATCCATCACACCTTCTTGCTTGAGCCGTTCAATAAGACGAGCAACCTTGGCGTTCTTTTGACCAATAGCAACGTATACGTTAATGATGCCGGTTTTTTGCTTTGCCTGGTTGATCATAGCGTCAATTGCAATAGCAGTTTTACCAGTTTGACGATCTCCAATGATAAGCTCACGCTGGCCACGGCCAATCGGCACTAGAGCATCTACCGCTACAATACCAGTCATCACAGGCTCAAACACCGATTTACGATCAAGCACGCCTGGGGCGTCTTTTTCAATCAAACCAGTGTGCTTGCTCTTAATTGGAGCACCACCGTCAATTGCCTGGCCAAGTGGGTTCACCACACGACCAACAAGCTCAGGGCCAACAGGAATTTCGAGCACTTTACCAGTAAGGTGAACTTTGGCACCTGCTTTGATTTTGGTATCTTCACCCAAAATAACGGCACCGATTTCATCTTGCATAAGGTTGAGTGCAAAAGCGGTGATTTTGCTGCCATCGGTTGATTCAATCTCAAGCATTTCGTTATAGCCAGCCTTAGTTAAACCGTAAATCCAGGCGATGCCATCACCCACACGAATAACCACACCCGTATCTTGTGTAGTTCCCGCAGCTTTTAGATCATCAATTGCCGCACGCAGTTCGCCACTTAGTTCTTTAATAGAAATTTCAGCCATATCTTCTCCTTATGCCCTTAGCTTCGCAAGTTTAGTTTTCAATGATAGATCCAACTCCATATCTGGCGCACTAATCACAACTCCGCCAAGCAGACTTTTATCAATCTCCTCGCGTAAAATGACGGTTTTTGCACCAGTTGATTGTTTGACGCGCTCAGCAAGCTCCTTCTTCAAGCTACTCGAAAGAGGGAACGCGGTCCGTGCTTCTGCCTCAACAATACCGTGTGTAAGCGCATATTCTCGAGACACCTCAGCCATGATCTCGTCAACTTGGCCATGCAAGCGGTACTCCAAAATGAGAGAGGCCAGCTCCTTAACGGCATTATTGGCACCGACTTTATCCAGCCGAGCTATAAATCCACGAGCAATGTCTACGCGGTCCAACGCCATTATTTGTTCTCCTCAAGTGCCTTCTTTATGAGTGTTTCACTCTTTTTAGCATCAATCGCCTCACCAAGTACTGCTTCAGTTGCCCGAGCCACCAAACCAAGGGTCTCCTTCTTCAACGCATCGCGAGCCTTCAAAACTTCAGCTTCATTCTGGAGTTTGCCATCGGCAATAATCTTTTCAGCTTTATTCACTGCTGCATTTTCGGCCTCACTAATAACTGCCCCTGCTTCTTCGCGGCCTTTGTTAACAATTTCTTCGGCTTCTTTACGTGCCTCACCCAAAAGTGCATTAACTCGTTTTTCAGCCTCTTCGTTTTGCTTAGTCAGCTCTTCGGCTTTTTCTAAGCTGCCTTCAATGGTTTTACGGCGATCTTCAAGCGTCGTCACAATTTTACCAAGTGCAAACTTTTTGATGATGAAGAAGAGCAACAAAAAGGTAACGCCCTGTGCCAAAATAGCCAACGGGTCAATGCCAAGCGCAGCAATGCCCTGGGCTTCTTCGGTAGCAGCAAATAGATTCAAAATATGCATATTAGTTCGTTCCTTCATTATGTATCAGGACACAGACGGACATTTTACAGAAATTTAGCAGGTTCCATTGATCAGACCTTGCATTTGTGTCTGATACCTGAAATCTGACAAATTTCTGCCATCTGTTACCTGATTGTCTGAAAAATATATCCATCTTACCTAATTTATTACGTTAATGTGTTGACTTAGTGGCGGAAATCCTCGGATCTCCGCCACTAAAATTCTTAGCTAAGCAAGAATGCGCCCAAAAGGAAGGCGAGCAGTGCGGTAACCTCAATCATCGCTGCGATGATCACGATCTGACCGGCTGCTTTACCAGCCTCTGGATTGCGTCCAAGAGCCTTCATATAGCTTGAGCCAACCCAGCCAAGACCGATTGCTGCTGAGCCAAGGGCTACTGCAAGCATCAAAGCCTTCACCATTGTTGGATTCCAAGCACCAGCTGCTGCTGTTTCTGCGAATAGTTGAATCATATAGTGTAATTCTTTCTTCTTATTTGATTCTTAACCATCAAGCCTGGGCGTTCTCGACCTTTGTTTTAGGAACTTCAGGACTGTGATGTACGGTATGATCATCGCCGTGATCGGCGTGTTGAATAGAAAGGCCAAGATACGTCGCGGCTAAAATAGTAAAGACGTATGCCTGAATTCCGGCAACTAACATTTCAAAAAAGAAGATCGGGATAACAGCAATCGGCGTGCGACCCCCGGCTACAATCATGCTAGTAAAGACAGCTATCAAGATTTCGCCAACCGCTGTATTCAAGAACAGACGAAGCGAAAGGCTCGTAATGCGAGTAAGTTCTCCAAATACCTCTAAAATGCCGATGAAAAAATTAATAGGGTTCCACGGTTTATCGCTAAAGTAGTGCTTTAGGTGACCCTTAACACCCTGCTGTTTGATAGAAAGATACTGTACCAACACAATTGCAATCGCCGAAACAGCAATGGTGCCATTTAAATCCGCTGTGAACGGGCGGAACAACGGTATGCCGCCAACCTCAATCTGTGGACCAACAATTGGCAGTAAACCCATCAAGTTGTTGAAAATAATAAAGAAGAAGAATGTTGCGAAGTAAGGCGTAAATTGAGCTGCTTTCGCTCGAGAACCAAACGGTCCTTGCAGTAGGTTGATAACAAACTCAGTAAGCCACTCAAGACTACCTGCAAATGCACTCTTCTTAGGCTTGAAACGCACCTTGTATGCACCAACCATGAGCAGGGTGGTTAAAAGAATAGCGCAGAGCGTTCCGTAGATAATTGAGTTAGTCACTGTCAAGGGGCCGAGCGTTGTAATTGGCTCTGCCTTTAGGCTTACGTGAATACCACCCTCAGAGGCAAACCGTGTCAGAAAGTTAAACACAGATGCCTCCATGGTTCGAATAAGCGCACACCAATGGCATGCGTAAAGTAACTAGGCTTTGTAAATGTTGTCCCATTCAGTAGTAGATTGTAACAAAACAAGAAACCCCAACACAACATTGACTATTTTGCTTATGTGTGCTATAATAGAGACATCCGGACAACGTCCTGTTGTTTGGCCGTATCTCGACAATTCGAGAGAATCTCGCCTCAACAAAGGGAGGTGAAAATGAGTATCAAAGAGCACGGAAGGTCGGCAAAGTGGCTCAACTGCTACAAGACTGGCATTCTGCTGGCGATCTTATGCTTTATCAGCCTCTTCGCATTAGCTATTGGCAAGGGTTTTGGTCTTTCTTTTGAAACCAAAACTCATTTGCTGAATGCATTGAGCCTGATCGGACTAGCAGGAGTCGGCTTGGTCATCATAGCCAGCTTTCGCCGGTGATTTCCGATACTTAACCTCTTCCCGGAGGTAAAATTCTGCGCAAGCAGGGGAGTTCTTTCTTCAGAGGGTCTGACGAAGGGGCGAGGGATCGTGGTCAAGTTTGCGACAACAGACGCGTCTGAGTCGTGAACGAGCAGAAATGGATCGCGTAAGCGTGCGGCTCTGAGTGAAATCTGCGGGAACAATGCCGGCAACGGACAAAAACACAGTATAAACTCAGAATGGGTACGAAATCTGCAAAGAGGCGACTGGTCGCAGAAGTCCCGGCATCTCGGGATCAACTTCGCGCCAGTTCGCCCGAAACGTCAGTAGAGTGGAGCATTCCAAAACTACTCTGATGAGCTTTAAAGAAGCGAAACGTTGGTTTGGCAAGTCCGCAAATCAAAAACCTTGTTGACTTATATTATACTATGTGATAAAGTAGCATTAACTTTCCACATCAGTGGGGAGTAGGCGACCCGCAAGGGTCTTTACAAGGAAGCGAGTCATCATGACCGCCCCCGCAACCGCCCCATCCACCACCCCCGTCCGGCGGCTGGAGGCCGTCGCGAACTCGCTCATCGGCAACCCCAACAAGCACATGGGGGCTCTCCGCGGCTTCGCCTACATGGTCGTGGTCTCGGTGCTGGTCGGCATCGTGTCGATCGTCTTCCCGACGATCTACAACCGCGACGTCAACGGCCCCGTGGCCTGCGGCTTCGCCATCGCCAGTGGTGTCATCGCGATCATGGCGCTGAGCTACTGGCTCAGCCCCCTGCACCGCAACGACCCGCTGGCCGACAAGCTGTCTGGTGCTCGCAGCGCCGTGACGATCATGGCCTTGGTCATGTGCTTGAGCTTGGTGCTCATCTTCGCCTACAAGGACCAGTCCGGCGGACTCCAGCTCAACGGCCTGGAGACGAGCATCATCCTCACCGGCATGGGGCTGGCCATGCTCTTCGTGCAGAACGTCATGATGAAGATCATGCGGCACGCCGAGAAGTTCAGCACCGGAGGGGATGCCGACACCGGAGCATGAGCTCCGACCGTGCGCAGTTTCGGCTGCAGCACAACAACATCTCACACCCACACCCGCACGGGGGTGAGTGCGCAAGAAGGATTCTTCCTGACGGCAGCACTCGCCCCCAAGCGGGCAAACACACCCTCTTGGTAGAGGGATTTTTTATGCCCTCAGACCTGTAGGCCCTTGTAAAAGTTTAAGTGGTCACTTAAAATTAAAGTATGGCCTATCCGGTTGATCTATCCCAAACCTTTAATGCACTCGGCGATAAAACGAGGTTTCGCTTATTTCAACTACTGGCCGAAAAAAAGCAGATTTGTGTCAGTCAACTGGCAGAAGAACTACACATTACACCAGCCTGTGTATCACAACATATGAAGATTCTCTCTGAAGCGGGCCTAGTGGAGCGTCTGCGGGATGGCCAGCGAGTTTGTTTTCAAATTAGTACCGATTCACCGAGCAAACAAGCTTTGAGTGAGTTAATTTTTAATGAAGGAGGCAAAAAGTGAGCAACGCAGCAAACGTAACAGTATATTCAACCAGTTGGTGTGGTTTTTGCGTACAAGCAAAAAAATACTTTGATAGCATCGGGGTGAAATACAGCGATATTAACGTAGAAGAAGATCAAAAAGCCGCAGAAGACATGGTACAAAAAAGCGGCCAAATGGGTGTACCAGTTATTGAAATTGGTGATAAGATTATTGTCGGCTTTGATAAACCCAAAATAGATCTAGCGCTGCAAACAGCCAAACTAGTATAATTTTAGACATGAAAAAGCCTACGCTTGCAGCACTTGGCTTAGCGGTACTCATTAGTGCGGGCGCTGTTCTCGTCACCTTGCTACCAAATAATCCTGTACCGCCACAGAGCTCACAGCACACAACGAGAGCGCAAATCGCTTCCGGAACGGCTGAGACTACACTTAAACCGGGTCGGTTTATATCTTATGAGCAAGAAAAGTTACAGGATATGGCATATAGACGGAATGTTCTGTTCTTCCATGCTAGCTGGTGCCCAGAATGCCACGCCTACGAACAAGCAATTACAGCCGGAGAGATCCCCACAGGCACGCAAATTCTTAAAGTTGACTACGACAGCTCGGCAGAACTGAAAAAACGCTACGGCGTGACACTACAATCAACGTTTATAGCAGTTGACCGGCATGACAATGTAATTAAAAAGTGGGTAGGCTACGGCAAAGAAAAATCAGTTGCAGCAATAGTCGGCGCCCTGTACGAGAACTAATGATATTACTTTTTGTCTCATTATTAGCTGGTGTGCTCTCAGTTTTGGCACCGTGCATACTCACATCTCTCCCAATTTTACTAGCTCGTTCCGCCGATGGGTCACAAAATCGTAGCCCATTCTTTGTTATTGGGGGCCTGCTTGGTTCTACTTTTATTTTCAGCATCCTCTTAAAATCCTCGACGCTACTCATTGCCATCTCGCCGCATGTATGGCAAGTGATTAGCGGCGGTATCATTATTATTTTTGGCATGATTTCATTGTTTCCAGAACTGTGGGAGCAAGTCTCCGGAAGATTACGTCTGCAAATTCGTGCTCAAAAGCAATCTGGTAAGGCATTACAAACCAGCGGCAAATACGGTGATTTACTGCTTGGCGCAAGTCTTGGACCAGTTTTTAGTGCATGCAGCCCGACATACGCACTCATTATTGCAAGTATTCTTCCGGTTAGCCCAGCCAAGGGGGTAGTATATCTAGCCGTTTTTCTAAGCGGACTTGGAGCCGCCCTAGCACTGATATCACTCACAGGGACAAAAGTAATACATAAACTTGGCTGGAGCCTCAATCCGAGAGGCTGGTTTAAGCGAACGCTCGGAGTAATCTTTATTACACTTGGGGTACTACTGGCAACAGGAGCCGACAAAGCGCTCCTCAGTACAGCCGTAAAAAACGGCTGGTTCGACTGGCAAGTCAACTTAGAATCTCATCTCCAACAGGAGTTATGAATATCACAGCAAATAGGGCAATATTTAGATAAAATGCGTTCGGAAGGAGGCCATATGAGCGTTCCTGCCGAGAGTTTTCCTGATGATTACGTACCTGAAACGCCTGTATTGAAAGGTGAGCTTGATTTCCGCGCCATAGCTAATAATCGCTATCTGAACCCAGATCGGAAAGCAGCTCAAATTGCATCCGGGATAGTAGACAACGCGGCTATTACTTATGGCGTTGAAAGACCGATGTTTCCGGATGTAGAGTACTTCCTTGCAATGTACGAGGAAGCCGACGCGCTTGCCAAATGTAGATCCGAAGATGACACAGCTATTGTTATCGAGATCATGGATGAAGCCCTGAGGGACCCCGACCAAACACCTCCGCTGTACGCTAGCATCCTTCATCAAGCAGAATTACTGACTAGACTGGTTACGGTTGGTAAATCAGCCCAAACAGCTGAGATGATGATACGGTTATGGGCAGTGTTTGAAACGGAAGTTGAATTACCTAGATTATTCGAGAAGATAAAACACAGAACGCGCCAAAGAAACATACGAACAATCCATGTAGGCGGGTTTGGCATATGATACCACTTGCCCAATCCTTACTACTTACTTCATACTACCCACATGGCTTTTGAAGATTTTGAGCTGAAAAAATCATTAGTAGTGGTATACACCGGAGAGGGGAAGGGTAAAACCAGCGCAAGCATTGGCTTGATGTGTCGCGCACTGGGCAGAGGTTACAAAGTGGCCTACATCCAATTCATCAAGCATTGGGAAGTTGGCGAACATACTTTTATTCATAAAATCCAACCACTGTTTGAAAAAGAACTCTTTTTTTACAAAGGCGGCAAGGGTTTTTACAACGCTGGCGACTTGAGCGAAAAAAACACTTCTGAAGACACCCACAAAGCAGCAGCCGAGGAAGCCTATCAATTAGCGCTCGACTACGCCAAAAGCGGCGAGTGGGATGTTGTAATTTGCGATGAAATCAGCAACGCTGTTCACGATGGCTTGCTGACTAACAATAGTCTGAAATCTCTCATCGCTAATCGAGCAAAAAATACCAGCCTCTGCCTTACGGGCCGTGATTTTCCAGAAGAGCTCATTAAAAATACCGACATCATCACAAACATGACCAAAATAAAACACCACTTCGATGATAAATTCCTCGCCAATAAAGGAATCGATTACTAAAAACTTGAGTTACGAAACCCTTGATCTATTGGAGCGTCACCTTAACTTTGTTGAAAGATCTGGTTTAGCTGCCATCCGCCTGTTAGATCCTTCTGCTTTACCCAGGATGACACGGCAGGGTTTTAAGATATTAATATTGCTTATTAAGCATTAAAGTGTTAATATATAAATTATGACCTCCGAAGCTCGTCAACCATTTGAAACGGGTGGAAATATTCAACATAGTGCAGTTGCTAGAATATTAGATGTCCATTATGAGGATATTATTACAATTGAAACAATATGGGAGACTATCGACTCTGAAACACATCATTTTTTGAGTGATGAGCATCTTTCGGAAATAATAGCAACGTTAGACGCTGGAATGAGCGATAGAATGGCGAGCGGCCTAAAAGATACTCGAGCATACCGCAAGGGACAATCCGGCTACAATCGACAATTAAGAAAAAACGTAACTACTACTATAGCTCACGCGAAGTGGGAAGCTCAACTATACGTATGGGGTGACGATGAGCTGAGAGCTGCTCTTGATAAACGAGGGGATATTAGCGCTGGCGCAACCGATCCATACGATATTCACATGCTTCGTTTACAAGGCTATATGACTTCTTTATTTAAGCGTGCATACGGAGCTGAGCGCCGTTTATTAGAACCATTTTTTGAATTAATTGGCAGAGATGCAGAGCAAATTGAAGGTTTAACAGAATTTTTAACAGATAAGCAAACCCCTCTTGATGAATACACTGGTTTACTCATTGCGTTGGCAAGGAATCATTATGATCCAACCGAGGATTCGGTAATTGACCCGTCATTCTCTACTTTAGCTAGCAATCCACAAACTTTTAAAGAATCGTTTTTAATAGGTGCCTTGCTCGCAGTTCAACAAAATCGCGACACTGCAAGCGAAGAGCTCTCAACTACTGAGCAGTGGCTCCGTATGATCGGAAGATTTACAGTTTCTCAATCTGTTCCGCTAGAAAATTTCGTACGTTACGTAGTAGCGCACCCTTACGAAGATCGGCCAGAAAGCGCAAAAGAAGAGTTAGCTGAAGCATTTCGTGACCACCTCGGCGAAACAAAGCAAACGCTTATATCATTAATCACAAAGTATAGGCTGCCACATAGATTCGCCTTAGTGGACGCTCCTCAAAGCTCTGATCAAATTTTAAACCGCCATAAAAGAGCTGGTGGCAAACGTGTAACGCAAAAGACAAGCGGAAAAGAGGCAGTGCGGCCTCCTGAGGCACCACCAAAGCATCCAATTGACTCTGTTTTAATAGCTAAGCAGATAGGTGAAAGTTGGCATGCGACTGAGGCACTTTCAGAAGTTTATGATGAGACATCCAGCTTTAAGGACTGGCGAGCAAGGACGACTGCTGCAATTATGGCTCAGAAGCTTTTCAGTGCTTATACTACTAGGCACCGAAATGCTGACGACATACAAAAAATGATTGAGGCTATATTAGAAGACCCTAAAGGAAATGGGAGCCACCCAATGGAAGATCAAAAAGTCAGCCTTCTTGACCCTCGTACTGCCCACGCCAAACGTAGACATGTTTATGAATTTAGCCCTAACGACAGTACTGGTATTGGCATGAGTCAATCACCAGAGAGCAACCGTACCAGAATTTACTATTGTGTATCAAACGGGCAGATAGTATTACTTGATATTAAGCATAAAACAGTAGCCGAGAATATGCGCGGAAGGTTTCGCAGAAAATAAGTAGATCTGATTGTGACATAATTACGGCACATTAAATTATGGCGGCTACTTTATTCCTAGTAATGGGCTTACCTGGAACTAGTAAAACTACGACGGCCAAAATTATCAAACAATTGACTATGGCAGTGAGACTTTCATCTGATGAATTCACGCCTCTTGCGCCTGCTTTGGTAAGCGTCCGGGCGGCTTCTCTGAAGTTTGATCTTGCTCATCAAGGTATGTGGGTAATCGGGCCCTTAGCGCCACCCGCACCTCACTATCTGGATCCGCAAATGCAAGTTCTCGACTTATATCTGTAACCCCAAAATCTTCTCTGATTTTTTTGCGGATGCGTCTTCGAGCTCGCTCTGAGAGACCGCCCCATAGTCCATATTCTTCATTGAAAACAACGGCGTATTCGGCGCAAGCCAATCTTACAACACATTCTTGACAGACTTTTCTGTTTTCATTAATCTCTGCTTGTTTTTGAGGATAAAAATCGCTAATCGCATCACAGTCTCCTCGCTCCCTTAATATCTTGCGTAAAACAATCGCTTGGGTTGTTTTAAATTGTGGGGGAGTCATTTCTCCTCGTTTACTTTTTGGCTGCCCTGAGTCAATATCGGCACCATCGCTTTGTACGTCCTTCAGCATGCTTGCTACTTCTTCAAACCTTCTGTGGGCAGACTGGTTAGCGGGATAGCCGGGATCGTGCAGGCAAGTACGTAAGCTTGACCTTAGAAGAGATGGGTCACCAAGCATCGTATCAACAAAATCTTCACTTATGTACGCACCCTGCATAATGTAATCCTTGAGTCGTTGAGCCAGTTCTGGGTTAGAGGTACTGGCAACACCGTGTTCGTAACCCATGCTAGTATAAACCGAAGCTAGCGAGCCACCTCCACGCCTCTGCGGAGGTGCACCTTCGCTTATGCTAAAAAATCAGGTGCTCTCCTCCGATTCGTGGGCCCATCAGGAACCTCCGCATAGAGAGTTATCGCTACGTTTTTAGCATCGTATTCAATATGATCATCTCTGGAGAACGCTTTAAATCGTGCTTGTATTTCGTGAAAGCTACCGCGTATTGCGTCCGGGGTCATCTCGTTAAAATCGGTATCTACAAGCATAGCCTGTATATCTTCCACTGTGTATCGAATACCAGGCTCCCGCAATGCGATACTGTAAATAATCATAGCCGTAGAGGGTTTGAATCCGTAAACAGGGTTACCATCAAGCACCACCACAAGATCGCCTATCTCGCTGCTATCAAAATCTAGCCCCCAATCCTTATGTCGCCCCAGGTAGTCTCCAGTTAATTCCTCTGGATCCCCGACAGAAGTAGGTGTATCGCTCTGCTTTTCAGCGACGATACCTTGGGGCTCTAAATATTGTTCGTGCGGACCTTCTTCCGACGGCACTTCGGCATCTTCCGTAACCTCTCCTTGATCTGTCTTGGCGTCGGCGTATTCTGGTCGTGGAACAATGATGCCAATTTTTCTGTCTCTCGACTTTGGAACCCCTGAGGTTTGCCAATGTTGCCTAATGAAATGACCCTCCGGCAGTCCATCAATCCTCTTAGAAAGCAGGTAGAGAGCTGTGTGGCCAGCACCACTGCTTGTCGGACTGAGCATTCTTCGAACCTCGGACGCGCTAACCAGCTCTCCACGTTCAAGTAACTCACGCACAACTTGCTTCTGTTTTGGAGTAAAAGCAGTCAGCGCTAACTCTAACTCTGGTTCTACTGGTTCTACTGGTTCTACTGGTTCTACTGGTTCTACTGGTTCTACTGGTAAGTCAGTGGACTCTGGATCTGCCGAGGCATCAAGTGCAGGGGAAGACGCCTCAGTGGCATCTCTGCGTTCTTCGGGGGGACCAACCACATGCGATTGCAGCTCTTGAGTATCTGCCCCAACCTCCTCTAGGTCTGCAACAATCGCCCGTTCATCCGTTAACGCATCAGAAATAGCTAGTTCAGCCAGTGCTCGCGCAACGTTAGCAGAAGCGTGTAAAAATGCTTCGGCTGCTTTTGGATTTGTAGCCAACGTCCCTACACCAAGAACAGCTAGACGCTGTGCGATTGGCCTCGCACGAGCAGCAGCAACATCAGGGTGCACACTTTCGTTTTCAATAGGGGAGCCTTCTTCTCTATGCTGCTCTCCAGTTTCTGCCATACATCTCCTTCAGTTTTCACAAGTGTACTATGAGATTATTTCTGAGGGCAAGCATATACGCTAAAATAGAGCTTGTGAGACAAACTTTATACCTATTAATGGGCTTGCCCGGAGCGGGAAAGACGACAGCCGCGAGGGTAGTTGAAAAGTTGACAGACGCAGTACGGCTTTCTTCAGATGACGTGAGATTGCACCTTTTTGCAAAGCCGAAATTTAGCCAGGCTGAACATGACGCGCTCTATGAACACCTGAATCGGCAAACCAAGCAGCTTCTTCTTGAAGGAAAGAGCGTTATTTATGATGCCAACCTGAACCGTTATATCCATCGACTAGAGAAATATAAGATTGCGAAGAACGCTGGCGTACAGGTTATTTTAATATGGACGAAAACACCGCGAGAGGTGGCGCGTGAACGCCGGATTGAAGCCGCCGAACACCACCATTTAGTTCCCCGTAGTGAAGACCCAAGCAGTATGTTTGAGCGGATTGCTGAGTTGATTGAGCCGCCGCTGGCTGATGAGCCGCATATCACCCTAGATGGCACACGCATTACGGCAGAATACATTTCTGAGACCCTTGGCTTATGAAGCCCCTTGATCCAACAAAGCTGCTTGACGTAAGGGAAGGAGCAAAGTATTTGCTCGGCTGTGTTATCCATCGAACCTTACCAGACGGTGCTACATTGCAGGCTAGAATTGTTGAAACAGAGAGTTACCACCAGGAAGATCCGGCCAGCCATACTTTTACCGGAGAATCGGCCCGCAACACGGCCATGTTTGGCCCAGCAGCTCATGCCTATATTTACTTTACCTATGGCATGCATTGGTGCTTCAACGTCACGGCGGGGCCAGCAGGCTACGGTGCCGGAATTCTAATTAGAGCAGCTCAGCCGCTTAAAGGGATAGAATGTATGCAACAAAATCGAAAACTCGACGCTAAAACACAACTCACTAATGGTCCCGCTAAACTAGCCCAGGCACTTGCTATTGATAAAGCACTTTACGGCCATAATTTACAAAAACCACCACTTCAGATTTTTGAACCCAAACAGCGGGATTTTAAGATCATTGAAACAACCCGAATTGGCATTAGCAAAGCGGTAGATGAAATCGCCCGATTTTATATTAAAGACAATCATTTCGTTTCCAAAAAATAAGTCTACCGAGTCTACCACTTGCCACCGGCAAAGTTTACTGGCTTATGGTTGGCGATGCACTGAACGTACAGTTTTTCGAGTGCGGCTATTTGGCGCTCCTCAGTGAATTCATGTGCGTATGTTCGACTTTTTTCGGCCATTTTCTTCTGAAGCAGATCGTTGGTTAAAACGTTCAGAAGTTGACGGGCGAAATCTTCTGGCAATGGTTCTGCAAGAAAACCATTTTCATCAGCGTGAAAAATCTCGGAAAGTTCGGGGTCACAAAGAACCAATGGTAAGCCAGCCCCTGCAGCCTCGTGTAAAACTAGCCCTTGGGTATCGGTAAGAGAGGGGAAGGCAAACACATCCGCTGAACCGTAAATAATACCGCCTTGTGCGCGTTGATAACTACCTGAGAATATAATTCTATCGCCATAACCAGAATCTTCAGCCTTTTGTTCAAGCACATGGCGATAATCAAAATCACCTGCAAATAAAAGTTTTATATTTGGCTGCAATGGTGCGATATGCTCAATAAAAGCATCGAGGAGCACATCAAGATTTTTCTCTTTGCTGATCCTGCCCGCATATAAAATCACTTTTTCACTGGGTTTTATATTGTGCAGTTTCCTAAAAGTCAGGATATCTTTTTTAGTCGCCTGAGGCAGGGGGTCTACCCCTGTTGGCATCAACTTGATATCAGTTTGCGTGCCCCAGCTTTCCAGCTGTTTTTTGTGCTTCCTGGAAAGCGCAATTACCGCATCGCATTTATCATGCATGCTGGTGGCGTACTCAGCCGTAAGACGTTTTTTCCACTGGGCCAAGGTACGATCTTTCGGCAGCGCCGCAAATGCCTTGCCCCAGCTTTTAAATCTTCCACCCAAAACCACTGGCGCTGCAATAGGGAAGCCCAAAATGACTTTCTGTGCCGCAGGATAGTACTCGACATACTGGTACAGATCGGTACTGTACTGAGAGATTACGGGAATATCGTAGCGAAGGCCCGCCATCAGACCAAGCAAGCCCACCTGATTTGGGGTAAAGAATTGAATGATATCAAGTTGTAATTTATTGATTCTTTGCAGCTGCGTAGGAGGAAAGAAGATGCTTGTAAGATCATCATCGTAGGTTACGCCTTTAATTGCCGGGTAGCGAATAATATGATCGTCCACTTCTTCGTAGCCAAACTCTGGGCTGGGTGCAAAAATATACACTTCATGGCCCAACTTCTCAAGGCCGGCTCGGGTCAGCTCAACCACGTAGCTAATACCATTATGAATTGGCACATAAGTGTCTGTGAAAAGACCGATACGCATAGGTTCTAGTGTACCATTCTCTAGTATTCGAGCTGAACTACTCGCCGCACTACTGCGGCTATCGCAGGCAGGTGGTTCAAAACAGCATGATGCTCACCAGGGAGTGGCGCCCAGCGCACATCAGTTCCAGGCAAACCCTTGAGCAATCTAGCGGCTGCTTCGTTATCTCGAGCCGCACTTACAGTATCAAGTGCAGAGTGTACGATATGTATACGCCCGTTAAAGCCCTTCTCTCCTGTCAGACACGCGGCCAATGTCTTGGCATCATTTGCCCGCGCAAGACCAAGGAAGGACAAAATATGGCCCCTGGGTCTGCGAAGAACGCGTGCCAGCTCAAGTGGACCCTCTCTATAAGCCCAGCCAGGATTACGATCTTTGTACAACTTATCGTCTTTTGGACCATCTACAACGAAATCTCGTAGTAAGCCACGTGCCGAACGATCACCGCTATTCGTGATCGCAGGCCCGTTCCAATTAACAACATCACTAATTGCAACTTTCTCAGGAGCGGTAGCTAGCATTGAAGAAACAATTGATGAAGCCTGCGACATACCAAGCAGAATTACTTCGTGTTCAAGTAATGATTTTTTGCGTTCACGAGAGACTGCAAGACTGGCAGTATCCCACAGGGACTGACCGAGAACGCTAAAGTCTCCTCTTTTGATGCCTTGTTTTTGAACGTAGGTCAGGCCGCTGCTCTCAGGGGATTGACCAGGCATGTCAATCGCTAACACTGGAATTCCAAGAACGGTTGCTATAGCCTCGGCGCGATCTTCCTGTGGTGCACGAGTAGCATACTCAGACCACTGGCTGCCCATAATAATAAGTCGTTTTTCGGAATCGGGTAACTCAAGTGGAGTGGTCAGTGAATAGCCAATTATTTGCTCATGGCGGCCACCTGCATCAGTCTTGATCAAAAGACACGTGCCGGCCACTCTATTTACTGGTGCTCGCTCCCGGAGTTACTCCGTAATTTCAGGATCAATAGTATCAATATATCGTTCGCTCATCAGTACTTATTATACCATATCTGTCAATACTTCACAACTATGGTATAATCTAGCTAATATAATTAGCGTAAGCGTAAAAGATGAAAAAGAAAAAAACGAGTACAAAAACGACTAAGGCCGTCTCCGGATCAAATCGAAAAACACAGCAAAGAACGCTTTTGAAGAAGTTATCTGCTCCATTTCAGCGATTTGCTAAATGGCAGAGGGTGCTGATTTATATCGTCATTTCGCTTATAGTGCTTTTAGCTATCCATAAAACTATCGAAGCGCTCATACCAGAGGTTAAGAACCCACAATATGGCGTCAGCTTCTCAGCAAAGTACGCACGCGAGCTTGGCGTTGATTGGAAGGCCAATTTTGCTGCGCTTAACGAAGATATGGGCATTAAGCGCTATCGTTTGATGAGCTACTGGGATGATATTGAAGAAACTAAAGGGCACTATGACTTTTCAGAACTCGACTGGCAAATGGATCAAGCCGCTGCATACGGTTCTAAAGTAAGTCTTGGTCTTGGTATGCGCCAACCACGCTGGCCTGAGTGCCATCAACCCGATTGGTATAAAGAACTGGGCTCAAAACACGAGAAGGATCAAGCAATTATCAGCTTTGTAGAAACAGTAGTAAGGCGTTATAAAGATCACCCGGCACTCGAAAGCTACCAGCTCGAAAACGAGGCCGTAAATAACTGGTTTGGCACCTGTACGCCCGAGGACATCGACCAAAAGAGGCTAGAGAAAGAGTTTGCCGCAGTAAAGGCCCTCGATACCAACACCCCGGTATTTATGAGCCTGAGCGATCAACACGGCTTGCCGCTCGGGAAGCCCGTGCCAGATGAATACGGCTTTTCGGTATACCGAATTGTTTGGAATGCTAAAACTAAGCCATTTGAATTCTACCTCACGTATCCAACCCCCGTTTGGTATCATCGCCTTCGTGCCTGGTGGATCGAAACATTCAAGCATCGTGATATCTTCATTCATGAGCTGCAAGTTGAGCCTTGGGGGCCGGAGGCAACCGCAAACTTGAGTATTGAAGAACAGAATAGATCAATGAGTCCACGGCAAATTCGTGAAAACATCCGTTTTGCGCGTAAAATAGGGAAACCAGATATTTATACATGGGGAGGTGAGTGGTGGTATTGGCGAAAAGAGAAGCTAGGCGATCCGACGATTTGGGACGCAGTAAAGACCGAACTCAACCGGCCGTAATTGATCCATCACGTTTTGGCGTCAGCTTTTCACTCAAACAGTGTCGGAATTTCGACATTTCTAGCAAAGATGCACTCGATTACTTGCTGAAAGATCTTGGCTTTAGACGCTTTAGGCTGATGAGCTACTGGGATGAACATGAAAAAGTGCGTGGTAAATATGATTTCACGGCACTCGATACGCAAATTGCCGCCATCGCAAAACATAAAGGCATAATCACGATCTGTCTCGGCGTGCGCCAACCGCGTTGGCCGGAAAGCCACTGGCCAAAGTGGGCACTGAATCTGCCCGAGTCCGAACGATATGATGCACTTTGCGCATTTATTGAAGCTGTTGTAAAACGGTTTAAAAATCAAAAATGCATCATCAGCTGGCAGCTTGAGAACGAGGCACTAAACAGAGGTTTTGGCAAAAATGGAGATTTCAGCCGCGCTCGATTACGGCGCGAGTATGATCTCGTAAAATCACTCGATCAAGCTCGACCGGTCGTTATGAGCACGAGTAACACTTACGGCATACCGCTACGAAAGCCTCGACCCGATCAGCTCGGATTTACTTTTTACCAAAATCAATTTGAAAATGGTAATTACACCACAAATAAAATTCCAATTTGGTGGTGGTCGGCTCGAGCCCGATTAATTAAAGCTATTGCTGGCAGATCGAGTTTTATACACGAGCTTCAGGCCGAACCGTGGGGACCAAAAGCGATCTGGGAAATGCCCCAAGAAGAACAAGATAAATCTATGAGCGTTGCACAATTGAGAAAAAACATTCAGCTCGGCAAGCAGACGAGATTATACCCCATAGACCTCTGGGGAGGCGAGTGGTGGTATTGGTGCCATCTGAAGGGCGACGCAGGACTAGGGGAAGTCATAAAGGGACATCTGACATCTGACATCTGACATCTGACATCTGACATCTGACATCTGACATCTGATGAAGTATACTAATGGAATGAAAAAGAAGCCAACATCTGCAAAACCCCTCATCAATCGTAGAGCACGATTTGATTACGAGCTTGGCGAAACTATTTCGGCAGGTATTATTCTGAGCGGAGCAGAGGTACGTGGCGCAAGGCTTGGTCATATTCGGCTAACAGGAAGTTACGCCAATTTGAAACAAGGCGAGCTGTGGCTTACTAACATGAGTATTTCAATTCCCGACACCGCACGGGGCGTCAATGAAGAGAAAGAACGCTCTACTCCAAGGAAATTACTCGTTACCAAAAAAGAGCTGGCGCACATTGAAGAAGCTAAAAAACAAGGTCTGACCATCGTGCCAACTCGCTTATTTAATCAAGGTCGTTTTATAAAAATCGAACTCAGCTTTGCCAAAGGCAAGAAGAACTACGATAAACGCGAAACCATCAAGCGACGTCAACAAGACCGCGACGCCCAACGCGAGATAAAACGCTAGTAGCCGAGATTAACTAACTTTCGTACCGATTTGCTCACCAGAGGTTGCTTTTAGCAAACTACCGTCCGTTTCAACACTCAATACTATCACAGGCATCGACTGCTCCATAGCAAGGCCTAAAGCCGCCTTATCCATTACTTTAATCTCAGTATTCTCGACAGCCTCTTGATAGGTCAAAGTATCATACCGTTTCGCGTTTTGGTGCTCGGATGGATCTTTATCGTAAATTCCGTCAACCTTGGTTGTTTTCAGGACAACGTCACAATCAAGCTCGAGTGCCAATGAAACAGCAGCTGTATCAGTTGTCAGATAAGGCCGGCCAATTCCTCCTGCTACAATTACTACTCTTCCGTTTTGGAGGTGTTTTTCCGCAAGACGATGAACAAATGGCTCAGCAACCTGCTGGGCAAATATATTGCTGAGACATCTTGTGGGAACATTCTGCGCCTCAAAGATATCAGTGAGAGCTAGCGCATTAATAAGCGTGCTGAGCATACCCATATGATCACCCGTCACACGCTTGATGCCCGCACCCGCAACCTGCGCACCTCTTACGAAGTTACCGCCACCAACCATGATGACAACCTGGGTTCCATTCACAGCGGCCTGTTTAACCTCGCGCGCAAGCCAGGCAGCCCTTTCAGGATCAATACCAGAATCAAATTTACCCGCCAACTGCTCACCGGAAATCTTCAAAAGTACACGTTTATACATTGACCATCAGTTTAGCACATTGGCGACCCGCTTGCTTAAGATAACTACCGGCACGCTACTATGTATACGAAGTTGGAACATGCGGCAAAATATAATTATGCTTATGCTTGCACCGCATAAAAATAACCTGTAAAATCTCGACAATGTCAGGTGAAGTACGAGCGCTGCGAAACACAGATGGAAGCATGGGTGTAATTGCATTTTCAGATGCACTTTTGCCTCTGCGCGAAGTCCATACTCGAATAGAGCAGCCTGTCGCATGTCGGCTTCAAACAAGAGAAACCGCAGGTGGACCTCAAAACCAACGCCGTTTTACACCGGGAGACTTCTACCTTCACCCGAATGGCTCAATAATTGAGAAATCTGCTTTAGCCACAGTCGGAAGTATGGTTGGGCCGTTGACTGTTATCCACGCAGGTGTACAAATCCTTGATGCCAAGATACATCCTGGCGTAGAGCTTGAGCAAGGAGTGGTCGTTAGAGGCGGAGCAGAAGTACATGATGGTGCATACGTTGGCGATACAACCGAGGTTGGGCCAAATTGCAGCGTCGGAGTAAAGTCAAGAGTTGGCCATGAGAGTAAACTTACCAATTCAAAACTAGGACCAAATTGTGCAGTAGGAGATGGCGCAATAATCATTAACTCAATCATATCTGGTTCGCTCACCGCTGGCAGGGGGCTTCGGCTTACAAAAGCAAATGTGTCGAGCAGTGTCAGATTAGGTAATGAATTTGTATCCAAAACAGATCTAACACTAAGGGATGGGGTCGTCTTTGGAGATCACGCGCTTGTTGGTGCAAATGTTAGGGTTGCTCCGGGTGTGCGTGCCGGAGAGTATTGTGCAATTGAAGATGGGGTTACCATTGATGATGGAGTTGCCATTGGACCATATGTGGAGCTTGGTAGCCGCACACGGGTTGATGTTGGCGCCGCACTGCTCGGTGACACAATTGTCGGAGAGGGAGCATATATTGGTCCATATATCGAAGTTGCCGGGATGATAGCAGCGGGCTCGTACTTAGCATACAGACAGCAGCCAATTCCAGTATGGCCAATACCTCGACGGACTTTTGATGACTCTACAAAGAAGCAAGGTTAGTGCGGTATACTTAAGCTCATGAGGCTATATTCATGGAATATAAATGGTATTCGGGCGGTTGTGCGAAAAGGGGAGTTACAAAAGTTTCTAGCAAAGTACCAGCCGGATATTTTGTGCTTACAAGAAACCAAGGCTGAGCAGGGCCAGGCCGAATTTGATGCCAGCGGGTACGAAGAATATTGGAACTCATCAAAAAGTAAAAAAGGTTATTCTGGCACTGCAATCTTTACTAAAATTAAGCCACTTGCAATCATCAATGACATCCCAGAAGAGTTTGTGAAAGCTGGCGGTCTCATAAAAGATGGCTACGGCCACAGCAACGACGAAGGGCGAGTGATTGCTGCTGAGTTTGATGAATATTACGTGGTGACGGCCTACACGCCCAATGCAAAAGATGGTCTGCTCAGAATAGACCTTCGCCAACAGTGGGACAAAGCCATGACTCTATACTGCGCAGATTTGCAGAGAAAAAAGCCTGTGCTTTATTGCGGCGACATGAACGTTGCTCACACCGAAGATGATCTTGCTAACCCGAAAGCTAACAAGGGCAAAAAAGGCTTTAGCGACCAAGAGCGAACCGGTTTTGATAACTGGCTAGCCGCCGGTTTTGTTGATACATTTCGCTTATTTACACAAGGCAACGGCCACTACACCTGGTGGAGCCACTTTGCCAACTCCAGAGCGAGAAACGTCGGCTGGCGCATTGATTACTTTCTAGTATCTGAAGCTGTCAAAAGTAGGGTAAAAGGCGCTGCTATTCATGCCGGCCAGCTTGGGTCCGATCATTGCCCGATTAGTATCGAGCTCACGTGATGATGACACAAGATTTGACATTACTGTTTCTCATTCGAAAAGACGAGATCTTGCTGGCAATGAAAAAACGTGGCTTCGGTGCTGGCCGCTGGAACGGTGTCGGAGGTAAAGTGGAGTCAGATGAGAGCCTGGAACAAGCGCTCATCCGAGAATGTCAGGAGGAAATTGAGGTTACACCAATAACGTTTGGGAAAGTGGCTGATATCATTTTTAACGAAGTACACGAAGATAGACGAAAGCTTATGCATGTGAGTGCTTTTACCTGTACTGAGTGGCGAGGCAAGCCCGTTGAGACCGAGGAGATGCGGCCGCAGTGGTTTAAGAAAAACACCATACCATACGATGACTGCTGGTCCGATGACCGCCACTGGTTACCGCTAGTATTGGCTGGCAAAAAAGTAAAAGCCCAGTTCACCATGGACAGCCACGACCAAGTTACCGAACATACCGTTACAGAAGTAGAGCAATTTGATGAAACCTAAGTTTGCAGCTTTTGATATTGATGGCACACTTATTCGCTGGCAGTTGTATCATGCAGTTGTTGATAAGCTGGCTCAATCCGTCCTCCTCGGCAAATCGGCATTGCAAACAATTCGAGAGGCTCGTATGGTCTGGAAACGGCGCGAGAGCAAAACGGACTTTCATGAATACGAACAGACCTTAATTACAGAATTTGAAAAAGCCATCACGAATATTCCCACAAAGACTTTTGAGAGCTTAACCCAGAGCGTAATAGAGGAGTATCAAGACCAAGTGTATACATTCACTCGTGATCTTATTACAAAACTAAAGCGCAGAGACTATATCTTATTAGCAATCTCTGGCTCTCACACCGAACTAGTCGAAAAAGTTGCAAACCACTACGGCTTTGATGATTTTTTAGGCACTGTTTACATGCGAAAGAACTATGCATTTACCGGCCAGAAATTTGTGCCGAGTATCGATAAAAAGTCTGCGCTTTTGTCTTTAATTGAGAAGCACCAACTTACATTACATGATAGCTACGCAATAGGCGACAGCCTCAGCGATGCGAGTATGCTCGAAATTGTTGAAAATCCTATCGCTTTTAACCCCGACCAAAAGTTATTTCAGACAGCCAGGAAAAAGGGTTGGAAAATCGTCATCGAACGTAAAAACGTAGTTTATCAACTCGAGAAAAAAGATGAACAATACATCCTGGTATAGGCAAAGTGGGAAGGCGCTGTTTGCTGATCTTGAATGGAATAAGCCTGAGCGCCGCGATCACGCAGGCCACATTTTAATCATTGGCGGACATCTTCATGCTCTTGGCGCACCAGCAAGCGCATTTGAAACTGTCAAGAAAACGGGCGTTAATAAAGTAACATTGGCTCTGCCGGAGAGCACTAAAAAATTAGTAGGACATACGCATCCAGAAGCATTTTTTCTGCCTAGCACACAGAGCGGTGAACTATCACTTGAAGGGAGGCACGAGTTAGAGGGCTTATCCGCATCGGTTGACTTATTGCTTCTTCCTGGCGACACAGGGCGCAATTCGCAGACAACTCAGCTTCTAGAGCAGCTCCTAAGATCTGTTACTACCCCCGCCATCATAACTAAAGATAGCCTTGATTCGTTCATACATCAGCCGCAGCCAGTACTAGAACGCGCCCATACAACTCTTATTACCAGTTTCGCGCAGCTACAAAAAATTGCTAAGCACAGCAAAGAGGGAATTGCCCTCACGTATCAGATGAACCTGGAGCAACTAGTTGAGTTTCTGCATCATTTCACCCAGAAATACCCGATCAGTATTGCGACGCTCCATCATAGTCAACTACTCATCGCAAGCCATGGCACTATCAGCACCACAAAACTGCTAGAAACCAAAGAGCCGCCTCACTGGCGTGTCATTTTTGCGGCCCTCGCTTCAAATTATCAAACCTGGAACCCCAATAAACCGTTCGAAGCCCTTACGCAAGCCGCGCATAAAAGTCGAGAGTTACTTCATTAACTTTTTAGCTATGCGGACCGCTGCTGTACGTCGGCGTGTAGGGCGCTGTGTTGCAAGCGCAACCACAGCCAAGCCACCAAGCGATGTTACAACATCTTTACCAACAATCTTTGCACGATTGAAGAGTCCGATTTTCTCTTGATTTGAGTATTCAAGAAGTGGATTCTCGCTTAAGAACGCCAGCCCAAACCCACGTAGGCCGATGAAGAGACCGTTCCCACGATTCCATCCAAACAAGGCCTCGCTGGCAGCGTGGCGAGGCGCCATATTAATTCGGTATTGATCAACCGAGAAGGGCCATGGGATATTTTTAAAACGCTCTCGCACTCGATTCTCGCTTACGCGTATATCTCCCCAAGCGCTTGCGAAAGTATAAGAAAGATCATCCCAACTTCGTGGTGGTTCACCTTCAAGTTCTTTCCGTACCAACGAAGCTGCCATAACGCGAGCTAGTCGATCCTTTGAGCCCCACTTCACGAAGGGGCGCACTGTGTTCTTCCAAAAGCCGGAGTGAGCCACGAGCAGGCGCTTCTTGTTGTTTGTGCTGGCCAAGATAGCCATGCGAGGCAGATGCATCTCTGAGTGCACGCGCCTGCTGAACAGGGTCATCGGTGCTCCAAAAAGCCTCCTCCCTTAACGAAAGTGCACTTTCATGATCACCCAGAGAATGGGCCGTCACCGCCTTACCCATAAGATCATCGTATTGAATATCCGTTGTTTCCACTATATCTTCCATCTTATACGCTTATTATATCATAATTCTACATATTTCGCTTTGATTTATACTAACTATATGAGGAAGAGCTCGATAGTACTCGGCGGAGGATGTTTTTGGTGCCTCGATGCCTTGTATCGACGCATTCGAGGTATTACCGAAGTTGTTAGCGGTTACGCCGGAGGTACGCTTGAAAATCCGAGTTATTGGGATCTGCACAGCCCTGGCAATACTCATGCCGAAGTAGTAAAAGTTACATTTGATTCAGAAGTAATATCGCTGAAAACCGTGCTCGATATTTTCTGGACCATGCATGATCCTACCACCCCCAACCAGCAGGGAAATGATATCGGCGTTGAGTATCGTTCAATCATTTTGTATCAAGAGAACCAGCTACCAATTATTGAGAAATCCATCAAAACCACAGCGGAAGGAGTATGGGGCAAAAGGGTTACCACTGAGATAAAACCGCTCGAGACCTTCTACTCAGCCGAAGAGGAACATCAGGATTATTTCAACAAACACCCCGAACGAGCCTACTGCCAGATCATAATTAACCCAAAAGTTATGAAGCTTAAACGAAAGTTTCATGAGCTTCTCCATAACGAATAAGCTTGCATGACAGTAACCGTGCGAGTAATATGAGCCAATGAGCAGACGTACGTTCGATGCAGCTCGTTTAGCGAAAGAGCTACCCGAGCAAGAAGCTGAAGCAAGCCTCATAATCGATCACCACCCCGAAAGAGTTTCAGGTGTGAATCTATATATAGGAAGAGTTGCTATCGGCACTTAAACAGTTGTTGACGATCTTGAAAGCGAAGGTTATGAGCCCATATCATACGACGGAAATCTTGTGTTGCCGCTCATGGGCCGCCACTTATTAACTGGCGATCAAAGGCGAGAACTTCGCCACCAGGTCCTTGGCCTACGAGCCGCACGAAAGTCTCTAAAACGAGAACTTCGCCTTGGGGTTGGCAACCCGTATATATATGAAGATCCGCCTGGCGGTCTTGCAGTTGCTCTCGAATTCGCCAAGGGCAACACCCAGGGACTTAAAGATGAGTATAGACAAGTACGTAGCGCCCTCACAAAACAAACTTTTAATTCAGAA
>CAZXUE010000001.1:109799-110708 GCA_964643895.1 uncultured Candidatus Saccharibacteria bacterium | reverse complement strand
CAGCGGCAGTTTGAGCAGAGTGCTAAGATTATTGCTGATGTTACCAATCGCCTGACGAAGCTTGACGAGACCAATAAGCGGGTGGTAGATGTGGCCGATGAGCTCAAGACCCTGCAAAACGTGCTGCAAAATCCCAAACAGCGCGGTGTAGTAGGCGAATACTATCTGCAGAGCGTACTTGAGAATGTGCTGCCACCTGGACGTTTTCAAATGCAGTATAAGTTTAACGATGGCGAGACTGTAGATGCAGTAATTTTTTTGCAAGATGGGAAAGTTCTGCCAGTAGACTCAAAGTTCTCATTAGAAAACTATAATCGGCTCATTGAAGAGGCAGACAAAGCCACCAAAGAAGCTTTGGTCAAAAAGTTTAAAGTTGATCTTAAAAACCGTATTGATGAAACCAGCAAGTACATTCGACCAAGCCAGAGCACCATGGATTTCGCCTTCATGTTTATCCCTTCGGAATCTTTGTACTACGATCTGCTTATTAATAAAGTTGGTACCACGGCGACCAACTCGCGTGATCTCATTGAGTATGCCTTTCAAGAGAAGAAGGTGATTATTGTGAGCCCAACTAGTTTCATGGCCTACCTTCAAACTGTTCTACAGGGCCTCAGAAGCTTACAGATTGAAGAGCAGGCTAAAGAGATACAGAAGCGCGTTGGCGAGCTTGGGCGACATATTGGAGCCTACGAAACCTTAATGCAAAAACTTGGCGGTAGTCTCGGCACAACCGTTAATCATTACAATAATGCTCATAAGGAGCTGAAAAAAATAGATAAAGACGTGGTTAAAATTGCCGAAACAAACCCTTCAGTTGAGCCGCTATTGATTAATAAGCCGAACTTTGATGAATAAGGTAGCTGTTATTGGTTGTCCGGGGTCAGGAAAAACATATTTTTCACGTCG
>CAZXUE010000001.1:0-109789 GCA_964643895.1 uncultured Candidatus Saccharibacteria bacterium | reverse complement strand
TGATAAAAACTTGCCTGAAGACGCCGATGAGAAGCGTCCGTTGTGGCTTAAGCAGGTAGCAGAACTCATAAAACAGAAAAAGTGGATTATGGATGGTAACTACAAAAGCAGCTTTGACTTACGATTACCGGTTGCTGACACAATTATTGTGCTGGATTACCCTCGCTGGTTGGTGATGTGACGTCTATTTAAGCGTCGCTTTGAGTACCGTCGCAAGACACGTCCTGATATGCCAAAAGGTTGGCAGGAAAAGATAAGTTTTGAGTTTCTTAGGTTTGTCTGGAGTTTTAAAAAGAACTACCTCCCTAATCTTACCTATAAAGTTGCACAATACGGTTCAGATAAAAAAGTGGTGATTTTGCACAGTCCTAAAGAAGCAGCAACATTTCTTAATAGCATAAAATAAAACTCCCCGGAAGCGGGGAGTTTTGAGAACGGTCAGTCACGATCCGATTTTTTGTCTTATTAAGACGAAGTAACTACAGTATATACTACTTTTTACCTTTTTTAAAGACCTTTGTTACCTTTGCCTTTACGGCAGCTTTTTTGTCAGCCTTGAACGGGTTAACGCCACTCAGCGCGACGGCCAAGTTAACGCCGATTGCACCACCCACGAGCGTGCCGATAATAGATTCCCAAGTGAAGCGGCTAGCGGGAGTTTTTGTAGTCTGTTCTTTTTCTTCTCCCATAAATGATTGCAGTGAACTCTGACTATCTTTTTCTGCCGAAGCGAGTGCAACTGCTGGGTTAAGGGTTGCGCCATCTACTTGACTCACACGAAGTGTCTCGCCATCCTTTACATTTTTGAGAAGATCTGAAGATTGAGCTGCTTGACCAATCAAACCGCCACCAACGGCAATACCAACCAGTAAACCAAGGCCAATAGCAACTGCTTTTGCTCCTTCGTTTAGTTTGTATTGAATAGCTGAGCCAATTGCAAACGCAAATGCGGCTGTACCTGCAATTTCTGCAACAACGAGCCGTGAATCAAACTGGTTAATGTCAAATGCCAGACCAAAGCTACCACCTTTAAACCACTGTACAAGTAAAAGCGCTAAGAGCGCACCAGCAAACTGCATGGCCCAGTAAAATGGTACCTTTAAAGTTTCAAGCTTTTTAGCACTCCAAAGGCCGAATGTTACGGCTGGATTAACATGTGCACCGGATACAGCACCAATCGACAGCACCAACACTACAAGAGTGAAGCCAACGATGAGTAGGTTGCCCTGTGTAACGAGTGCGACGGTAGTGAGTAAAAATGTACCCACGAGTTCTGCTGCCAATACTGATGGCTGTAAACTTAAGTTTTTTAATTTCATTATTCTGAACCCTCCTTAGTTGTTCTAGCTATTAGATATACTGCAAAACCATAAAAATTACAACTCTTGTGCTTGTGTGCATCTGATGCAGCCTGCTCTATATTGCACCCAATATTAAAAGCATTATACTAATGATTGGAGGACCATTCGTGTCACTCCATCAAGCCGGGTTATATGCCCGGTTTATTGATTTTCCCAAAATGCAATAACAAATCAGAAATACAAAATAATAAACAGGGACTCTCGGATCGTTATTCCGTACTTGATACAGAATCTAGCATATATCATCACTAGCTATACGATCTGCTAGTGTTTTAAATTTGCAAATTGTTCTCATGAACAGTTTGAGCAGTAACCAGTGATCTCCAGATCGTGGCGTAGTGGGCGGAAGCCGTTGTTGGCGGCAGTTTGCTCTATGGCGTACTCGATCTCTGGTGTGTGAACGTCAATCACTGAGCTGCAACGGAGACAGGTGAGATGGTGGTGGTGTTCTTGAAAGCTCTCGCCAAGTTCAATGCGATATTTAAAGCCTGTCGAAACCTTCTTTGCAATATTGAGGTCGACAAATAGATCGACAGTACGATACACGGTAGCGCGATCTATTTCGGGTAGGGCAGTAATGAGATCTTGCATGGTGGCTGGCTGGGCTGCCAAAAGTGCACGCAGTATGGCAAGGCGGGTTTTGGTAGCGCTGAATCCCTGTTGTTTAAGTAGTGATTTGATTTCTTCTTCCATGATATCTCCTGCTGCATTTTATATATTTTTTGCGAAACCTACGCAATAATAATACCAAATTGCGACATATTTGCAAAAAATTGAAACTCACGCGATACTGTTATTGTAAATAGGAATATACACATGGCACATTATGGACACATCATTATCTTTTCACTGCTTGGCGGTATCTGCTCGCTGGTAGGCGGTGTAATTCTACTGAGTAAAAAGAGCTGGGCCGATCGATTGGCGACATACGCTACACCATTTGCGGCAGGGTCGTTGCTAGCGGCTGTATTTCTTGACCTTCTTAATGAAGGAGTTGAAAAGGCGGCGCCGTACACGGTTT
This sequence comes from uncultured Candidatus Saccharibacteria bacterium, assembly GCA_964643895.1. Taxonomy (GTDB): domain Bacteria; phylum Patescibacteriota; class Saccharimonadia; order Saccharimonadales; family UBA7683; genus UBA7683. The sequence goes on along the minus strand of CAZXUE010000001.1, from coordinate 107,407 downwards.
TTGTTTCCGCACTTGTCGGCATGATACTCTTCTTTTTTGCGGAACGATTTTTACACTGGTTCCATCATCACCATGATGAAAAAGAAACGCACAGAGATGCAACTACCGGTTTGGTTATAGTTGGTGATACGCTCCATAATGCAATGGACGGTGTTGCAATAGCAGCCAGCTTTTTGGTGAGTGTTCCAACTGGCATTATTACTACCATTGCGGTGGCGGCACACGAAATCCCGCAAGAGATTGGTGATTTCGGGCTGCTTCTTAAAAAAGGTCTCTCGCGCAAAAAAGTACTGCTGGTGAATGCTCTGAGTGCGCTGGCCACGCTTGTTTTAGCGTTGCTTACCTTTTGGGTTGGGAGTGAAACAAATCTGCCGATTGGTGTGCTGCTTGGTTTGAGCGCTGGTTTTCTTTTATATATTGCTGCAAGCGACATCATTCCGAGCATCCACGACGAAGTGCCAAAGAATAAACTGTTTGATATCCGGCCAGTGCTTTTAGTACTCGGTGCAGTTTTGGTTGGCATTACGATCAATGTTGCTCATAAGTATATAGACGCGGATCATACGCATACTTCAGAGCAGGGTGTGCATGATTCTGCTGAAGATCATGGCCATGAAATTCATGATGAAGAGCATGATCATTCGCCCAGTTATTAGATAACATATAATAGCAAACAGCAAATAGATTGGCGGCTTGATTCTATTATCTCCTATCTGTTATCTACTATCTAACCCAGGATCTTGGTAGAGAAAATCGATAGCTAACGCTGCAGACCAGCTGAAGTTTTTAGCGCCTGCTGGTGTGCCTTCAAGGGGACTAAAGTATTCATAGGCGCCGTGTTTTTCAATAAGCGCTAAAGAAGTCTGGCGAATTGTTGCAGCTTCAGCCGTGTAGCCGTATCTTTCAAGACCGTCTGCTATGAGCCAATTGGTATTGATCCAGGTTGGGCCTTGCCAATATCGAACATGTTGGAAGAACTTGGAATGAGTTGGTACGGATGCAAGGGGATATTTGGTTTTCCATCCTCGTGATTTCATAAGCTCTACTAGTTCGGCCGCCCGCTTTTTGGTGATGCTGCCGGCATACAGGGGCAAGAACGTCATTATGCTCGGTTCAGTTATAAGTTCGAATGTGTCAAAGCTCCGACTGAAGTATTGCTGATGTGTTTCGTTCCAGAGCAGCTCAAGGGCGTGAGGAGTCTTCTTCATTCTCTCCCAGAGCCATCCTGGTAGATCAGCCTTGATCTCGCTGGCAATCTCGGTAAGGAGGGTATTGGCGCGGATCAGGATACAGTTAAATGCTAAATCTTCAATACTGAGATGTGCGTGCCGCAGTATCAACCGAGTTTCGTAATGTTTGCGCCGCAAGCGCCGAACGATACTGTATAAACCGAGTGCATCGATCGTATCGATACGTTCATAGGCAGGCAAAAACTTGGTATCGTGTCGTAGCGCATTGAATATGCTGTGTAGCTTAAGAGCGCGGACGGTCTTGATCCACAACGGAAGATCGCTCAGGTGCATTTCGCTCATCCAGCTTGGGGTGTTGTCGAGGCCACACTCCCAGGGGTGAATAAGCACCGCCAGGCCTTCACCATGTGGATCGCGTTCGCGGTAGATCCATTCATGGTAGCGAACTAAATCATCAAAAATACTTTTATACCACTGCTGGCGGTCTTTTTTGTTCATGCCTTTACCAATGCGAACAACGGCTTCGGCAATCATTGGCGGTTGAGTGATGCCACTGGTTTTAAGTTGTTTCGGCGCATTTTTAGAAACTTTAGAATGCCTAATATCGTCTTTGTAGTACTTGTGATCTCCGTAATTGATGTTGGGAATCATGCCGTTCTTCCATTGGCCGCGGAAGAGGTTTTTAATCTCGCGTTTGGCACGGTGAACATTGTAGTGCCTCAAGCCGATCGCAATAAAACAGCTGTCCCAGAGCCACTGATGCGGGTAGAGGTGGGGTGCCGGCCGCGTCCAGCCGTTAACACGGTTTTGTTCTAAAACCTTTTTACAATACTCAAATAGTTTTTGTTGCCCATCCATACCTTAGTTACTAGTATAGCTAAGAAATCTCCAAACCTTAAGCACCAAGCTAGAAATAAGTACCCAACTTGGAGTTCTGAGCACTAAATAAGCCCAAAGCTTGAATACCAGAGATTGTAATTTCTTTCCCTAAAGCTCGTAAACCCAGCCTGGTTGCCAGGCTTGTGTGGGTCGCCAGTCGGAACCCATAGCTTCTGCCCAGGTTTTATCGTTACAGATAACCTCGAGTGCTAGTTGAGTAGCTTCATGGCCGAAAATAGCAATGTGGTCCCAGCCTTCTGATTGCTTTTCCTCCAGAAATTCGCGAACCCGTCTTTCAACATCATGATAACTCTCGCCATTTGGATAGGGTGATTTAATGTAGTCTCGCATATTCTTCTTGAAAACTTTTGGTGTGCCATCAAGGTCGCCATAATTTGCCTCCCGCAGTCGTTTATCAGGAATAATTCTATGCGTTTTTTCGAAGGCAATTATGGCTGAGTCGATTGCTCGTTTCAGGTCAGATGGAAAAATTACTTCAAATGAGTCGTCCGATATCAGCCGGGGTAGCTCTTTAACCCGTTTGATGCCCTCGTCTGAAAGTTCTGCTTCGAGCCATCCAGAGGCCACTCCACGCTCATTATCTTTTGTAATACTGTGAACGAAGTATGTGATCTTCATGATTAGCGGTAGTTGGTGAACTCTAATGGGAAGTCGAAGTCGGCTTCTTTGAGGAGTTGAATGACGGCCTGGAGTTCGTCGCGTTTTGCAGATGAAACACGAATTTCCTCACCTTGAATTTGGGCTTTGACTTTTGGATATTCATCTCTTAGCAGTTTGGTGATCTTCTTAGCTTTTTCTTGATCTAAACCTTTTTTGAACGTAAGATCCCATGTCATCTTTAAGTTTGAGGCAACAGGCTCTTTGCTGGTATCAAGCAGTTTTTGGCTGACGCCGCTGCTGGCCAGTTTTTTACGCAAAATATCAATGATGCTATCAAGGTGGAATTGATTATCGCCAGTAATTTTCACCCCAGCTTTATTATCAACAAATTCGAGTGCGGCAGAAGTGCCTTTAAAATCATAGCGGCTCGCAATTTCTCGCTGCGCCTGCTCAACCGCATTGGTAACTTTTGCTATGTCGTAATCTGAAACAATATCGAATGAACTATCTTTTGCCATGATTGTAGTATACCACTTGCAAGAAGTTTAAGTGTTTGCTTAAATATTAAGTACGAAAAAAGGAGATCGCATGAAGTTATTGGTAGTACTATCAAGTGTCAGAAAAGGCCGGGCTGGCGAAAAAGTAGCCCACTGGTTTATTGAACAAGTTGAAAAAGATGGTCGCTTTGAACCTGAACTGGTAGATCTAAAAGAGCTCGAACTCTCCTATGATCTTCCTGCAACGGTGCCCTCAGCGGTAAAAAATAGTGAATATGAAAACGAAGATGATCGTAAGTGGGCGGAGATAGTTAAACGAAACGATGCAGTGGTATTTGTAAATCCAGAGTATAATCACAGTTTTCCTGCCAGTGTAAAAAATGCGGTCGATCATCTTTTTGAAGAATGGAACGGTAAACCTGCTGCAGTAGTGAACTACGGTGCCTCAAGTAACGCATTTAGCTTCGCCGCTTTCTGGGTTGTTGCAACGTGGGTGAAGATGGACATGGTTGGCCCTCGTGTTTCAATCCCAGAGGTATGGAGCGCGTTTAATGAGAGAGGCGAACTCGCTCATGCGGATTATCATGAATATGAAGTAAATGGCGTACTCGGTGCTCTCGAGGCCAAGGTAGCAGCAAAAAAGTAGTAAATCCAAACTATAAGGATGGACCCTGGCTGCAAAACTCTTCAGTGATATCGGCATCGCTGTATAATGAAAATCATGGAACTGCCATGTAAAGAAAAGCTTAGTTTTAAAACCAAAGAAGCCGCCGAAGGTGCGGCCGTATATGCTCGGTATCGGCATGGCACAAAACTAAAAGTCTATCAGTGCAGGCATTGCGGCCTCTGGCATTTAGCATCAGATTAATGTATGATCAAGCGTAATGACGCAAAAAAACTTCTTTTTTAGCTTTTTTGAAACCCGCTAAGCGAGGCCACTTTGTCATAAACAAACTCCTCGCAAGCCAGCGAGGTTTTTTAATAGAAAATAAGGTAAAATTGAGATTATATGGATACAATTGCTCACACCAAGGAACTGCTTCTCAAAAAATTGGAAACTCTTGAAGACAAAAAAAGTATTTTACGTGCGCCAGAGCTACGCCAGCTCTACGGTGCTATTAAAGATCAGCCTGAAAATCAGCGGGCCACGTACGGTCAGGCAGTCAATGCTCTGAAACAAGAGCTTGAGGCTCTCGCCTCAGAAGACCTCAGATCTCAGAACTCAGATCTCAGACCTATTGACGTAACAGCGCCAATGGACGTAAATGCTGGACCGCCGCAGCTGTTGCCTACCGAAGATGGCACCATTCACCCGATTAGTACTGAGATCCAAAAGATCGCCGACATCTTCTATCGTATGGGCTTTGAGGTTTCGCAGTCTCGCGAGATTGATGACGAGTACCATATGTTCACCAGCCTCAATTTCCCCGAAGGCCATCCGGCGCGTGATGATTACGACACCTTTATGACCGAAGAGGGTTTCGTGGCGCCAGCACATACCTCAACCATGCAGAACCGTATTATTAAAGCTCGCAGGGATAGTCTTGAAAAGGGCGAACCAATAGCTGTTCTGGCGGTAGATAGAGTATTCCGTAATGAAGATCTTGATGCGCGCCATGAACATACCTTTCATCAGGCTGAGGGTGTGTACGTTGGTAAAAATATAACTGTCGGTAATCTGGTGGCAACACTTAAGACGTTTCTAACAACCTATTTTGGTAAAGAAGTGCAAACAAAAATTACTCCGTTTTATTTTCCATTTACCGAACCAAGCTTTGAGTTTTCTCTTTCTTGCCCGTTCTGCGAGGAAAGTCAGGATTGCCGGGTCTGTAGTAGCGAGCGCTGGATAGAACTTCTGGGTTGCGGCATGATCCATCCGAATGTTCTGAAAGAGACAGGTGTGGATCCAGAGAAATACACTGGATTAGCTTGGGGTTGCGGTATCGAGCGGCTTGTGATGATGCGCTACAACATCGAAGACATTCGCCACTTTAACAGCGGCAAGCTAGCTTTCCTAAGGCAGTTCAAATGAGCAAAAAACTAACAGTATATGCGTTCATTGATAGCCAAAACTTAAATTTGGCAATTCGTGATATGGGCTGGCGCCTAGATTTTACTCGTTTCAGAGTGTATCTCAAAGAAAAGTATGGTGTTGATAAGGCATATATATTTATTGGCTATATGCCTAGTAATCGGGAGCTTTATTCATTTTTACAGGATGCAGGATTTAACTGCGTATTCCGCCCAACCCTAACCTATAAAGATGGTAAAACAAAAGGGAATTGTGACGCTGAACTTGTTTTGCAGGCGATGATAGATGTTGAAAGCTATCAAAAAGCAATTGTTGTCACGGGTGACGGCGATTTCTACTGTCTCATCAACCATCTTATTTCAGTTGGCAAACTGGGTTCGCTTCTAGTACCTAATAGAAATAAATACTCAGCTCTTTTAAAACTTAAAGAATTCAAACCATATACTCGCGATATGAATAACCTGCGTAAGAAGCTAGAATATAAAGCCGCAAAAAAGAAGAACCCCCGCAAGGACGGGACCTTACAGGGGAAATCTTCCATTGGTGATACAAAAAGATTAGCAAAAAAGACTAAAAAAGTCAATAGCAATCGAGTTAAAAAAGAGGGTCAAAAATGATGATATTGCAGGACGCAAAGCAGTTTTTAGGCCAGTTCGAAACCTGTGTGCTTGCCACAGTCGGCAAAAAGAACCAACCTCAAGCTGCAACTGTAGGTTTTTCGGTGGATGATAACTTTAAGATAATGGTTGCCACCAATGAGAAAACAAGAAAAGCCACAAACCTTGCAGAAAATGCGAAGGTTGCGCTAGTTGTTGGGTTTGAGGGTCCTAAAACGTTACAACTTGAAGGTATTGCAGAAAAACTAAATAAAGCAGAGTATCAAGATCGTATCAATCTTCACTTTGAAAAAGTTCCCGGTGCCAAAAAGTTCGCAGGTCAAGCCGGCCAAAATTACTACCTCATCACCCCAGCCTGGCTCCGTTTCACCGACTACACAAACGAAAACCCAAATTTTGAAACAAGGAGCTTTGTATGAGTAAAACAAAAAACCCTGAAATCAGAATAAATTATTCTTGGCTACTGAGAAGTGATGTTTCAGAAAAAATTGCCAAGTTCAGTAAGTGGAAGCTGGAATCAGATGAACAATTTGAAAAGTGGGCCGAGAACTACAGAAAAGCATGGGCAGAAAAAGAGGAGACCATTCTTACGGCAATGCAGGAAATCACAGGACTTGAATTCTACCTGCCAGTCATAGATATTACAGCTGCGCCATCTATAATTCCCAAAAGTCAACCGCTCATTATCGGTTTTCGTGATACGCCCGAGACAGTTGTTGAAACTATAACGCATGAACTTTCTCATACACTCTTGTGTGATAATAAAACGATAAGTATTTACGGCGAGAATAGAGACTTCATGCTGGGCAGTGAGTGGCAAAAGCTGTTTGGAATGAAAGACGATTTTAATGCGCTTGTGCACATTCCAGTTCATGCAATTTGTAAGAAAGTGTTTGAAAACTATCTTGGCGATAAAGAGTATGTCGCTCGTGATCGTAAGCTGATGAAAAAGTTCGGCGCGACACCATATTTGAAATCTTGGGATTATGTAGAAAAAGAAGGCGCTGATGCGATAATTGAAAAACTAAAAAAATCGTATGCAGAAATCGCAAATAAGCTGGAGAAAAAGAGATGATTGTAATTACTGGCGCGAGCGATGGTTTGGGTAAAGAAATCGCAAAACTTTACAAAGAAAGTGGTCAAAAGGTTGTTAATATCTCCCGTCGTGATAGTGAGTTCGCTGTTGTAAATATTCAGGCAGACTTAACAAAGGGTGAAGAAATTAAATACGCGGCAGAGCAAGTTCTCCAAATAAAAGAGGATATAGGAGCACTTATTAACTGCGTTGGTATATGGGGTGAGGAGCGAATTGGAGAAATGTCTAGCGAAGAGACCGAGCTGCTGCTCGCCACGAATGTGAAAGCTCCAATGCTTTTGATCTCTAGCCTCATTGCAAAAATAAAAGCCGACGGAGCCGATGTGGTGAATGTAATTTCTACTGCTGGTTTGCGGGGTAATAAAGACCATATGGCGTACGCAGCTTCTAAATGGGGTGAACGTGGCTTTACTGAGGCCCTGCGTTCAGAGCTGAAAGATACAAAATCTCGAGTCATCAGCTTCTTTCCGGGTGTCATGAAAACGAAATTTTTTGAAAAAAATCTTGGTGAAGATACAACTGAAGATGGTACATGTTGGATGGATCCCGCAGCAGTTGCTCTCTGTCTGAAGCAATTACTGGATTTGCCAAAAAGCATTGAAGTATCTGAAATTACGCTCAACAGAAAGAAGGTAGCATGAAAATTAGTTTGAACTGGGTGAAGCAATATACGGATGTCGATCTTGCTACTGATGAATTGGTGAAGTTGGCAACTGAACGTCTTGGTGGAATTGAAGGTGTTACTGATCTTTCAAGGCAATATGAGGGTATTATTGTAGCTAAGGTTGTTGCATGCGTAAAGCATCCTAACGCAGATAAGCTTTCGCTTTGTAAAGTTGATGACGGCAGAGTGGTGGGTGATGTGGCGCGTGATGAAGATGGTTTTGTGCAGGTAGTCTGCGGCGCACCGAATGTGCGAGAAGGGCTGCTGGTAGCATGGATTCCACCTGGCTCGGTTGTGCCAGCAAGCTACGGTGAAAAGGAGCTGTTTGTACTTGAGGCTCGAGATTTGCGTGGCGAGGTAAGTAATGGCATGCTGGCCAGCCCTGCTGAGCTCGGCATGAGCGATGATCATGCTGGAATTCTAGAACTGAAAGAAGGCGTAGAGCCAGGCACTGTGTTTAAAAACCTGTATGATCTTGACGATACAATTATTGAAATCGAGAATAAAATGTTTACACATCGACCTGATGGTTTTGGTCATATCGGCGTAGCGCGAGAAATTGCCGGTATTCAGCATAAGGCATTCAAATCTCCAGAGTGGTATTCACAGCGCGTCATTTCGACCGAAGTGGAGAAATCTGACCAAGGTTCTCGAAAAGCTCAAGATGGCCCAGCAAGTGGTCTCAGTGTGGCAATTCAAGATGGCGATCTTTGTCCGCGTTATATGGCAGTGGTGCTTGAAGATGTCAAAATTGCGCCAAGCCCGCTGTGGCTGCAAAGCTACTTGAAGCGAGTAGGCGTGCGTCCAATCAATAATGTTGTTGATGTAACTAACTACATGATGTTACTTACCGCGCAACCGCTTCACGCTTTTGATTTTGATAAGATAGCGAGAGACGGCAAGGCCGAGATTACCGTTAGAAGGCCGAAAGACAGCGAAAAAATGACGTTGCTTGATGGCAAAACACTTGAGCCGCACAAAGACGCAGTTTTAATTTGTAACGAAACTGGCCCAATTGCGCTTGGCGGCATCATGGGCGGCGGCAATTCTGAAGTTGATGAAAATACGAGTCGGGTTGTCTTGGAGTGCGCTACTTTTGATATGTACAACATCCGAAAGACGAGCATGATTCACGGTATTTTCACAGATGCTGTAACCCGTTTCACCAAAGGGCAGCCAGCGGCGCAGCTCCCGCCGGTTATCATTCAGGCCATCGGTATGCTTGAGGAGTTGGCAGGCGCTAAGCAAGCTGGCAAGATTGTAGATACTGCAGTTGCGAATTACAACCAACGATCAACAAATCACGATTACATCGAGATTGATGCGAAATTTATTAATGAGAGACTTGGCTCGAAGTTCAGTAACGAGCAAATCGTGCAGCTTCTCACAAATGTCGAGATTGAAGCCCACGAGGCTTCCGGCCCGATTGAGGTGCGTGCGCCATTTTGGAGAACTGATCTTGAAATTAAAGAAGATATCGTTGAAGAAATCGGCCGACTTTATGGATTCAATCAACTCCCTATTGCGCTACCAAGGCGAAGCATTGCACCGGTTGTAACCGATTCGCTCAGGCTATTAAAAAATGAGCTCAGAACAGGGCTTTCTCGGGCTGGAGCTAATGAAGTGCTCACTTATAGCTTTGTGCATGGCGATCTGCTTAGAAAAGTCGGCCAAGATCCAAAAAACGCCTATGCACTCAGAAATGCTCTGAGCCCTGATCTCCAATACTACCGGCTAAGCATCATGCCAAGCTTACTGGAACGAATTAACCCTAACGTGAAAACGGGCTATGGAAAATTCGGTTTATTCGAGCTAGGAAAAGTGCACTACAAAGGCGAAATGGATGCGAAAGAGCCAGAGGTGCCCAATGAGGATGCTCACATTGCATTCGTTGTGTCGTACGATGCCAAAAATAAGATCGAAGGCTCGCCATACTACGTAGCTCGAAGGTACTTTTCTGAAATTGCACCAGGTTTGGTTGATGGGTTAGTGCCGATGAGTTCATTTGATATAAGCAATGATCCGTGGGGCGCACAACTCACTGCACCGTACGAGCCAGCTCGAAGTGCGCTCATCGTCAAAGAGGGGCAAGTTTGGGGAGTTCTTGGCGAATTTAAAGAGGCAGTGCAAAAAGCCTTCAAGTTGCCTATCTCCACCGCCGGTTTTGAGGTGCATCTTGATGTGTTGCGGCCAAAATATATAGCATACCATTCACTTTCAAAGTACCCTTCAATTCAGCAAGATCTAACACTCAAACTTGCGGCTGAGCAACCTCTGCAAGTTGTACGAAAACTTATAAGTGCTACACTAAACCTTACCGAATACGATGTAATGCTGGAAACAATAGGCGTATACCAAAAAGAGGGTTCTTCAACCAAAAACATCACCTTCCGGATAACGCTTTCTCACCAAGATCGAACATTGACCACGTATGAAGTGAACGAACTTGTAGCAAAAATAAGCTGGCAAGCTCATGAAGAGCTTGGCGCGGAGCAGGTATAATGAAGCAGATTGGAAAAATTTTAAAGTTTGCAGGGCACTTGTGGCCGTACTATATTGGCGTTTCTTTCGGTACGGTTTTGATGGCACTTCTCAATCAAGCACAGCCACTCTTAACCAAAATGGCAATAGACAGGTTACCAACGGTCGTGGGCGGACAGCACGATTTCATCCCCGTTTTGATTATTGTTGCGGCAATATTTGCAAGCGATGCCGGCGCTACATTAATCAGTAATATCTCTGGCTATTATGGTGATATTATGGCGATTAAGTTGCGCTACTTTCTTTCGACGAAGTACTACGATCATCTTTTAACTCTGAGCCAAAAGTATTACTCCAATGAGCTGACAGGCACCATTATTAATAGATTGAGCCGTTCAATTACGGGCGTTACAGATTTCATTAATATGTTCGCCAACAACTTTTTTCAGTTCCTCCTCACCACGGTATTCACTCTGATAATTGTTGCTCGCTATAGCTGGATTGTTGCACTCCTTTTTGCTTCTTTATATCCAATATTCTTGTGGCTGACTGGTCGAACGAGTAAAAAGTGGCAGGTTTACCAGAAAGAAATTAATGATGCCAGTGACATTGCTAGTGGCCGATTCGCTGAAGTGATAAGTGAGATCAAAGTAGCAAAAAGCTACACATCTGAGAAATCTGAGAGCTCATTTTTTCAAAATATGCTTCGGAAAACTGTTAAGACTACACGGCCACAATCACGGTTATGGCATCGTGAAGACATCTTGCGCCGACTGGTTTTAAATGTGATTTTTGGCGTCGTCTATGTATACATATTCTGGGAGGCGGTCAATGGCAGATTTACTGTGGGCGAGACGGTGTTGCTCATTCAATACGGCGCATTAATTCGGCTTCCAATTTTTAGTATGAGCTTTCTGGTGGATCGCACTCAACGTGCCATTGCTGACAGCAAGGATTATTTCACCGCTATGAACGAACAGCCCAGTGTGCTGGATCAAACAGGTGCCAAGCGTCTGAACGTTACAAATGGAATGGTGAGCTTTGATGGTGTTGATTTTGCCTATGAAGATGCTCAGCCTGTACTCCGTAACGTGTCGTTTAAGATTGAATCAGGCCAAAAGTTGGCGCTTGTTGGCGAGAGCGGCGAGGGCAAGACCACCGTCACAAATCTACTTCTTCGTTTGTATGACCCAGCTTCAGGCACCATTACTATTGACGGCACTGATATAGCCGGTGTTACTCAGAAGAGTCTACGTCAGAACATAGCAGTCGTCTTTCAAGAGGCTACGCTCTTCAGCGGAACGGTGCGTGAGAATATTGCATACGGCACATCGAACGCAACCGAAAAAGATATTGAAAAAGCCGCCCAAGCCGCTAATGCTTGGGATTTCATCAATAAACTTCCTAATGGTCTCGATACAGTAGTAGGTGAACGTGGCATGAAACTCTCGGGTGGCCAAAAACAGCGTGTTGCTATTGCGCGAGCAATTTTGAAAGATGCTCCGATCCTCATTCTAGATGAAGCAACCTCTAGTTTGGATAGCCGGGCAGAGCATGAGGTACAACTGGCTCTTGAAAAACTCATGAAGGGCCGCACTACACTTATTATTGCGCACCGTCTTTCAACTATTGCCGGTGTTGACCAAATTGTTACCCTCAAGAAAGGCAAAGTTGATGAGATAGGTACGCCGGCAGAACTGGCCAAGACCAAAGGCATATACGCACAACTACTGAAACTACAAAGCAACACCGACGAAAAAACCAAAAACAAACTAAAAGAATACGAAATAGCCGCCTAACTCTCACAGAGTATTTCAATTTAGGCTGGTTGCCGCCACTTTTCTTTCAGTTGCCAGTACGAGGTCTATGAATGCACCCCAGGCATTAGGGTCGCTATCAACAAGATGGCAGTCCCAGCCTTTTTCGATCGCCGTTTCAAGCTGCTCGGTGGGCAAAATGAGCTCTTGTGCATAGGCAATCTGGTCCGCAAGTCCATTTTCAAGCGCTTCTGGTTTTGCACGCGATCCATATACGATGTGAGTTGCTTCCAAAGGACTGCCGCTACCAAAAACGCCTATTGCGGATTGCACCACGAGCGGTCCGGCAAAACCTTTGGTGCGAACAAGCCGGTGGGAAAGTTCTACGGTCATCAGTAAGTCGGCGGTGGGCTTGTCGAGTAAGTTGAGTAGGTCTCGTTCTGACATTCTTGTTTTAAATCTTCTGCCTCCGTTGGTGTAGCGCTTGATTTCGTAGTCACATGTCGTGCCCGAGGTGCCAAGCAGGCCATGTTTTTTCACCTCATAATGCGCCATTGGGGAAGTGAGTGCGGACATAGCAAGAAGGCGGGCATTAGTTATCGGTGTTTCACGCATAAGTATGTAATGTATAATGTATATATTGCAGATTACATAAAATTGCAAGCAAGAGCGGTATAAATGTAGGCAAAAGGCCGCATTAATGATGTATAATCTCAGTACTATGGTAGATATAGAAAAAATCATCCGAGAATACATTACAAAAACAGTGCATATGTCGTTGGCGACGGTAAAAGATAACAGGCCGTGGGTTTGTGAGGTCCATTTTGCGTATGATGAGAACCTGAATTTATATTTTATATCAAACCCCTCGACGCGACATGGTCAGGAGATCGCGGAAAATCCGAATGTGGCCGGTAACATCGTAAGACAACATGAAAAGTCTGATCTACCACACGGAATATATTTTGAAGGTTCGGCGGAAATAATTGAAGCATCTGCGGAAGACGTGGAGCGCTACTGTCGCTATCTCGAGCGAGACAAGGCAGTGGTTGAAGAGTGGCTCTCGAGTGAGGGCAAGAACAAAATGTATAAAGTGATTGTTTCAAACTGGTTTGCATTCGGCAAATTTGAAGAAGCACTTCATAAATACGAACTTGAGTGGAATGGGTCTAGCAAATGAAAGGCAAAGTTGTTTTAATTTCGGGATCCTCGCGTGGCATGGGGGCGGCAACTGCTCGGTTGGCCCATGCGCAAGGAGCTACGGTGGTTGTCCATGGGAGATCCGAAACGCCGCAACTCGTAGAATTAGCAAAAGAACTCGCTGCGCCTTACGTGGTTTGTGATGTATCAGATCAAGTCAAAGTCAAAAAGGCAGTCGAGACGATTGTGGAAGAATATGGGCGTATCAATACGCTCATCAATTGTGCAGGTTGGGTGAAGTCTACTCCATTTTTAGAGCTCACTGATCAAGATTGGCTCGATGACTTTCAGATAAACCTGCTTGGTACCGCTCATTTCTGTCAGGCTGCCATTCCACACATGGGGCATGGATCGAGTATCGTAAATGTCTCCTCAATCCGTGGTATTGCAAACCTTGCAAGAGGAGGTGCTTTGCCATACTCTGTTTCGAAGGCTGGCGTGATATCTTTAACTATTGGTTTGGCCAAAGAGCTTGGTCCAAAGATACGCGTGAACTGCGTGGCCCCTGGCCCCACCGAGACCGACATGGCAAAAACCTGGAGTGTTGAGATGCGTGAGAGCTATAAAACACAGTCCCTTGTAGACAAAATAGCGCAACCAGATGATATTGCGAAAGTCATATTATTCTTAGCAAGTGACCAAGCTGGAATTATGACAGGGCAAGTTTTAACTGCCGATGGCGGTTATGAGATATACGGTAAATAGTTAGTTTAAACTCTATAATCTAAGCTAATGTCAAGACTTGTTTACGAGTTTTTGGGGGAGTATATTTGGAAGTATCCTGATGAAAATCAGAAAGGTGGAGGGTAAAAGTTTTATGGGAAAAGTGAAAAAGAACGCACAGCGTGTAGTCATCTTGATGGCCGTTGTAGGGTTTGCATTCTCATCTGTTGCAGTAACGGTACTGTATTTTTTGCAAACTAAAAATCAAACATCGGATCAACAGCAGCAGGCTGAATTACTTAAACAATTACAGGAGCAAAATACTATGCAAAAAGAACCACTGACTGGCTATGCAGCTGAGGCATTTGATGCCGCAAGCGTTACTGAATTAAAGGTTGAAACGCTTGTGCAGGGCGAAGGTGCGGCAGCTACGGCAGAATCTACGGTTAACGCAAACTACTTTGGCTGGACATCTGATGGTAAGATATTTGATAGTACCAATAAGGGTGGTGTCGCTACACCAATAGACTTCCCCTTGAACGGTGTTATTAAGGGTTGGACCGAGGGCCTAACCGGAGTAAAACAAGGTTCTACTGTTAAATTGACCATTCCTGCCGATAAAGCCTATGGAGCTGTAGATAATGGCGACGGGCGACCGTTTGGGCCATTGGTATTTATTGTTGAATTGAAAGAGGTGAAATAGGCATAAGTAAAATAAACAACGTATATAGCGTAGGTTGTTGACTGGCCTACACCATAAGCGGTATAGTTTATGTCAGACAGTTCAAAGAACGAAAGAAAAATAAAATCATAAAGAAAGGCTTCTCATGTCTAAACAAGTTACCATTTATACTTCTAACACCTGCGGGCAGTGCAAGATGGTTAAAAAAATCCTCACCATGAAAAATACGCAGTATAACGAAGTGAATATTGATGAACAACCAGAGTCGCACGCTGTTGTGATGCAGCTTTCCGGTCAAACTCGCGTACCCGTAACTGTTATTCAAGACGATGACACTGGCGCGCAAAGTGTCATTACAGGCTACAACCCAGCGCAACTTATGCCAGCTTTGGTATAATGAAAAGCATTACTTGCAATCTGAACTAGAGGAGGCTTTGTGAGCGATACCGTTGAAACCGATGTAATTATGATCGGCGCAGGCCCTTCTGCGTTAGCTGCGGCTGTGTATACAACTCGGGAAGATATAAAAACAATCCTTCTGGAAAAAGGTGTTGTTGGCGGTTTGGCGGCAATTACTGACCAGGTGGATAATTACCCGGGCTTCCCAGATGGTATTACTGGCCTTGATTTGGCGGAAAAATTAGAAAAGCAAGCCGAGCGGTTCGGGGCGGATATACGCTACGGCGAAGTTTCACAGATCACAACCAACTCGGATGACCATACAGTTTTAGTAAAAACCATTGACGATGCCACATATAAAGCCAAAGCGGTTTTGGTTGCCACAGGTTCAGATTATAAAAAAATCGGCGTGCCCGGTGAAGAAGAGTACTACGGTCGGGGCGTGCATTACTGCGCAACCTGTGACGGCGCATTTTACCGTGATAAAAAGCTTGTTGTAGTTGGTGGTGGCAATTCTGCCGTGCAAGAGGCGCTGTTCCTCACTCGCTTCACTACGCATATCGATTTATTGGTTCGTTCGACAATCAAGGCAAGCGAGGTGCTCCAGCACGAGCTGCAGAAGTTTGTTGATAAGGGTAAAATTACCGTTCACCTCAATACTGCAACAGATGAGATCGTTGCCGAAGATAATAAGGTAGTAAAAGTTAAAGCAACAAAAGAGGGAGAGCCGACAGAAATTGCAACCGATGGCGTGTTTGTATTTGTAGGCCTACTCCCAAACACCAGTTTTCTTAAAAACAGTGATGTGAAGCTCGATGAAGTTGGTTTTATTCTGACCGATCAAAATCTGCACACCAATATGCCTGGTGTTTTCGCCAGTGGTGATGTTAGAAGCGGTGCCACCATGCAAATCGCGTCGGCAGTCGGCGAAGGCGCCACTGCTGCCCTCAAAATCCGCGAATACCTCGAAGATCCTTCAAAGAAGTGATTACTTTTTACTCAGGCAATAGACTACATTGTCAGATTCTATTTGTGCAGCCGCAATCGATGTTACAATGTGCTCAAAAGAGTATTTATTCTCGCTTGCATATTCGGGGTCCACAACGGTAAAGTCTTTTTCACGATAGCCACTAATTACCACCATGTGCGTTCCTGGACGCCCAGTAATAGAGTCGTTAACACCTATGGCATCCTTGCGGTACACCAACCTGCCGAGGTTTTCATAGAAGTGTTGTGCGGCAACTGCTGCCACAACTGGTCCACTGTGCAGTGCTTTTTTGATCGCTGCGCTCGTGATGGGGCCTACTTGTATGTTCCCCCCTGACTTTAGGAAGGCAATATAATCTTTAGCGTATAGTTCTACGTTGTCTCTAGTAATGTTGCTAACGGGTAATTCATCTATTCTGGACACCATAGCCTCGAGTCTTTGTATGATTTCGTGTGCATCAAGACTCTTCCAGGACTGATCTATAACCGTTAAATCGCTACAAAGAGCTGAAATTTGTACAGGATAGCCTTCAAGAAGGTAGGAGGCAATCTTGGCCGGTGAAGTGCCCCATAACGTGCCATCTGGTCTTCTATTGACCGGAATGTTATCAATGATCTCTTGGGCAGAGATGTCTAGGCCCAGACTTCTCATTGCGAGCGAGAACGAGAATTGGGCACATTCTGCAGTGCCTTGCTTTTCGACTGGAACCGGGTGATGAGTTGTGCCCTGCATAGTTAACGATTATACTCCATATCAAGATGTATATACCTAATGTGCTTACGAGAACTCAGTTCGGTGATCCAATTTTGCGCAAAGTCGCTCAGAAGCTCTCGGATGAGGAGATTAAATCGGATGATATACAGCGTTTGATTGTTGATATTAAGCACACACTGTTGAGTAGAAAATATGGAGTTGGCTTAGCTGCGCCTCAGGTTGGTTTCTCGGTCGCGCTCTCCGTCATTTTGATTCGACCAACACCACCTCGAACTGATAGAGAGCATTTTGAATCTGTCATCATTAACCCAGCCTATAAGGGTTTGGGTAATCGTGTGCCAAAGTGGGAGGGCTGTCTTAGTCTTGGCGCAAAGAACTCGCCGGTTTTTGCACAAGCTGAACGTTTCGAGAGAATACAGGCAACCTGGACTGATGAACACGGTAAAACGCATAAAAAGGTAATTACAGGACTGCCGGCGCATGTATTCCAGCACGAAACAGATCATCTGCATGGCATCTTATTTCCGGAGCGCGTAAAAGATCATACAACCTGGATGAATGCGAGTGAATATCGAAAACGAGTAGTCAAAAAGCAGATTTCATAAGCAATTTACTTCTGTCGTGCCATACGCTACAGTACTTGAAAACAGGAGTGTAATATATGGTGCTGCGTTTGATCCCGGTGTTGATATTTGCAGCTATCTCAGTTGTGATTATTAAGCTAATCAATCGGTCATTTACCTACACATATAGCACGGTTAAAACTTCGCTTGAGGCAGAGTATGGCAAGGCGCAGCATATCTACGATCAAGAAGTCTCTGCTTATGAAAAAGGTTACTAAGAGCTAACCCACATCTGATACAATGAGTACGGATATAAGAAATAACTTCAAAACTAAACGCAAGGGAGAATGCATGGCAGATTTTAACGATATTTTTGACGCAGGTGATGTAGATGGCGGCGTTATTACCGTTGTAAACGAGATTGGTGTCGGCTCAAAATTAAAAGTTGAGTGGGATCGAAAAAAGAAGGTTTTTGTGCTTGATCGTGTGGAGCCAGGTATTTTTGCAAAACCGTGCAACTACGGCTTTATTCCTCAAACGCTTGATGATGACGGTGATGAACTCGACGCGCTGATCATTTGTAATGAAGCAATTGCGACAGGCGTTGTGCTCGAAGCAAAGATCATTGGTATCATGAATTTCGAAGATGATGGCGAGATGGATCATAAAGTAGTAGTTGTGCCAGCTGATGATCGAGACACTGGTGATGCTATAAATTCACTGGAAGATCTACCAAAGCGAACAATCGAACAAATTGAGCATCACTTCACACATTACAAAGATCTCAAAAAACCAGGCTCCACCAAAGTCCTCGGCTGGGGCAACATTGAAGAAGCAAAAGCCACAATTAAAGAATGCCAAACTCGCTGGTCTGAACAGTAATGTTACCGAGTGACTACTGGCGAGGAGCGGTTGCTAAGTATAAAACCAAGGATTGGGCTGTCAAGCCTTCGCTTTTTGCACTGGATTTATCCGAAATACTACCGAGAAAAGGAGCTCTGCTTGAGCTGGGGTCAGGAGCTGGTAATGATGGGCTGTACTTTAGATCCATGGGATACGATGTCCTTCAGGCCGACCTTGAGGACTTTAGGTCTGAACAGGCAAAGAAGATCGAATTTAAGGTTATGGACATGAGTGAACCTCTAAGACTGAAAGGAGCGTTCGATGTTGTGTACGCTCATCTTTCGTTGCACTACTTCTCAGAGAAACGCACCAAAGAGCTGTTCAAGGAGCTGCACTCATTGTTGAATGCAGGAGGCATCCTCGCTTTTCTAGTGAACAGTGTTTATGATCCTGAATTTCGGACGGGTAAAAAGCTAGAGGATCATTTTTTCGAAGTGAACGGAATAAACAAAAGGTACTTTGATAAGATCGAAGTCCAAAAATTCACCAAAGACCTATTCGAGCCACTACTGGCTGATGAGTGTGGGACATCATACAAGGATAAGGCCGACGGGATGATGCGGCTTGTGAGATTTGCCGGGACTAAAAAATGAAAAAGGTGATACCTATTGATGCAAAGTTAATTCCGCAAGATGCCAAGAAGGTGTTCGATGGTGTTATCTTTGATGTTTTCCAGTGGCAGCAGCAGATGTTTGATGGCACAACCGAAACATTTGAAATGCTGAGGCGGCCAGATACTGTACAGGTTATCTGTATTGACGAAGGCAAAGTACTGGTGTTGGAAGAGGAGCAGCCTCATATTGGTCGGCGTGTAAACTTTACAGGCGGAAGAGTGGATAGTTCCGACGCGAGCATTGAGCTTGCGGCTCATCGAGAGGTAAAAGAAGAGACTGGGTTAAGCTTCAAAGAGTTGAAGCTAATAAGTGTTGAGCAGCCCCAGGTAAAAATAGAGTGGTTTATCTATACTTTTATAGCAACGGAGGTGAGTGGTCGAGAGAAACCGGAGCTTGATGCAGGCGAGAGGATAACCATGAAGTGGTTAAACTCTGCTGATTTGCTAACAGCGCTTACTAGTGGCGAACTCCTACCTTTCGGTACTAAAAAGTTTCTTTCGAGGCTAACTAGCATAGAAGATTTACTAGCGATACCGAAGTTTGAGGGCTTACAAGCCGAAAGATAGCTTGTCATCTAAACCATAAGCGGTATATACTGTAACTAATTCTGAGATCAAAGTTCTACGGTCTAAGATCTAAACTCAAGGAGGTGGGATGAGCAAGGTGCGGGTGGCGATTAACGGATTTGGACGAATTGGGCGAAACGCTTTTAAGATTTTGCATGGTCGCAATGATGTGGAGGTGATAGCGGTTAATGATTTAACCGATAATAAAACACTGGCGCATCTTTTAAAGTACGATTCTAATTATCCGGGGCATGACTGGTACGAGACTATCGAGGCAGACGAGGAAGGTATTACGGTAGATGGTAAGAAGATTCACGTCTTTGCCGAAAAAGAGCCGGCAAAACTCCCTTGGGGTGCACATGATATTGATGTCGTGATTGAATCAACCGGCTTTTTTGTCGACCCGAGCCTTGCCAAAGCGCACGTAGAAGGCGGGGGTGCTAAAAAAGTGGTCATTTCAGCTCCAGCTAAAGGTGAAGGCTCTACAACTATTGTTCTTGGAGTGAATGACGATGACATCGCCGGTACGGGTGATGTAGTCAACAACGGCTCTTGCACAACCAATTGTGTTAGCCCGGTGGCTGCAGTTATCGAAGGTGCTTTTGGAATAGAGAAGGCCATGATGACTACCGTACATAGCTATACTGCAGACCAAAATTTGCAAGACGGGCCGCATAAAGATTTAAGACGCGCTCGTGCAGCTGCTGAGAATATTGTCCCAACAAGTTCTGGCGCGGGTATCGCGGTTTCAGAGGTCATCCCTGGTCTTAAAGATCAGTTTGACGCAATCTCTTTCAGGGTTCCCACATCCGTTGTTTCAATATCGGATTTTTCAATTGTGACTAAGAAAGATGTCACTGTGAAAGAGGTCAACGAAGCATTTAAAAAAGCTGCCGAGGAGCCATTTTACCAAGGGATCTTAGGCGTAACCGAGGAAGAGCTGGTTTCATCAGATTTCATTGGTAATAGTCACTCAGCAATTGTTGATCTTAAACTTACCAATGTTGTCGGCGGTAATTTATTGAAAGTCGTGGCATGGTACGATAACGAATGGGGCTACTCAAACCGGCTAGTCGAACTCACAGTAGACCTCGGAAAAACACTGAAGAAATGAAGATTTTCATAGGTAGTGACCATCAAGGCTTCCATCTCAAAGAAGCAGTTGAGGTGTGGCTAAAAAAAGAGGGCTACGATATTGAAGATGTTGGAGATAAGATTTTAGATCCAAACGATGACTACCCGCAATTTGCTCAAAAAGCAGCTCATAAGTTACTGGTTTCGGGTGAGAAGGATGCTCGTGCCATTTTGATTTGCGGCGGCGGCCAAGGTATGGCAATAGCGGCAAATCGTTTTAAGGGTATTCGAGCAGCCGTGGTGTGGGACGAACACGAGGCTAAAATGACACGGCTTGATAATGATAGTAACGTGCTCAGTTTGCCCGCACGTATTTTGGACGGCGACATCAATAACGTGAAGAACATCGTCACTACCTGGCTCAATACACAGTTCTCGGCAGCCACTCGCCATATTCGCCGCAACCAAGAGCTTGACGACATGTAGATGCTACAATGGTAGTCGATGGCTAAAAAGCGTATAGTGCAACATCTTTTTAATGCAGTCCTCACTTTGGCTAGAGTGTATGTGATCTCGCTTGCAATCGTAGCCTTATTAACGGTTTTATTCAGATTATTCACCGGGGAACATCCTGAGTGTGCATTTAATGTGGAAGTAGGGCCTTGTGCCCTTCAGAGCTGGGTGTGGAGTAGCTTGAGCCAATCCGGGTTGATTATGGCAGCGGTATTCCTCCCAATTGGTATTTTGACTGATATTTCTCTACTAAAATTTTTAAAGAAGAGAAAATGAGCATGATCGTACCAACTATTACTGCAGAGAATGCTCATGTGTATCGTGAGCAGGTTGAGCGTGTTGAAGGGTTTGCTCGGCGTATTCATATTGATCTGATGGACGGGGTGTTTACACCGAATAAAAGTGTGGCTCCGGAAGCCGTATGGTGGCCCGGAGGTATGAAGGCTGATATTCATGTTATGTTTCAAGAACCAGTCAATGCAATAGCGGCACTCTTACCATTAAGCCCGGACCTTATCATTATTCCAACCGAAAGTGAGTTTGATTTTGCGCAGCTTCAGAAGTTTCGTGTCGAGAGTAAAACTCGGTTTGGTGTCGCACTTCTCCCGGAGACTTCAGTGGTATCTGTGCAAGATGCATTGCAACAAGTTGATCACCTCCTGATTTTTAGCGGCAACTTAGGCCATCAAGGTGGCAGCGTGGCTGACTTAAACTTGCTTAACAAGGTACAGCAGGCGAAAATGATTAATCCAAAACTTGAAATTGGTTGGGATGGTGGTGTAAATGCCCAGAATGTACGACAACTTGCCGATGCTGGCGTCGATATCATAAATAGTGGTGGATATATTCACCATGCACCAGATCCAGCGCTTGCATATCAAGCCTTGACCGCGCTATTACCATAAACACTTTTAAAGAAAAAGATTGTTAATATTTTTCATGCTGGGTAGAATTAATTCTTGCGTTTTAAAATTACGCTTATGATATACTTATAGATAAGAAAGAGGGTAGAAACGATACATGGTGAAGCGAACGTACACCATACCGCAACTGGAAAAAATCGCCAATGATATTCGGAAAGATATCATTAAAACGCTCGAACATGCTGGTAGCGGCCACTCAGCCGGCCCGCTTGGTATGGCAGATGTTTTTACGGCGCTTTATTTTGATATTTTAAAGCATGATCCTAAAAAGCCGGATTGGGAAGGCCGCGACATCTTGATTCTTTCCAATGGCCATATTGTGCCAGTGAGATACGTTGCAATGGCACACGCTGGTTATTTTGACAAAAAAGAGTTACTAACACTGCGGCAGTATGGGTCTCGTTTACAGGGTCATCCGGAAAGAACAAAGCTTCCTGGGATGGAAACTACCAGCGGTCCGCTTGGTTCCGGCTTAAGTCAGGCTGCTGGCATGGCATATGCGATGCAGATGGATGATGAACATCACCGCTGGGTGTACTGCGCGATGGGTGATGGCGAACTTAATGAAGGTAATATTTGGGAAGCGGCTATGTTTGCGGGCAAGTACAAGCTCCAAAATTTAATCGGTATTATTGATCGTAACAATATTCAAATTGACGGCAGTACTGAAAATGTGATGCCGCTTGAAGATCTTAAGGGTAAATGGGAAAGTTTCGGGTGGCATGTGATTGAGATTGATGGGCACAATATTGAGAGCGTGATTGACGCCTGCTCAATGGCTCGGGCAATTACCGAAAAACCCACGGTGATTATTGCCCACACTGTTCCGGGCAAAGGGGTTCCGTTTATGGAATATGATTTTCATTGGCACGGCGCGCCGCCAAATTCAGACCAGGCAAGAGAAGCGCTGAAAAGACTACGTAGTTTAGATGGAAAAATCAGAGGCGAACATGAGTAATACATATCTTTCTAATCAAATAGGTGAAACGAAGATCGAGCAAGAGCCGATTCGTAAAGGCTTTGGGCGTGGCCTTAAAGTGGCGGGCGAAGCTAATGAGCAAGTTGTGGCACTCTGTGCTGATCTTACAGATTCCACCCAGATGAGTATTTTTAAAGATGCCTTCCCAAAGCGATTTATTGAGGTCGGCGTGGCCGAACAAAACTTAGTGACAGCTTCAAGCGGTATGGCGGCAATGGGCAAAGTCCCGTTCTGCTCAAGTTACGCAGCTTTTATGCCTGGCCGTTGCTGGGAGCAAATCAGAACAACCATCTGTTTGAACGATCACCCAGTGAAGCTGGTTGGCTCACACGCTGGTATATCTGTTGGCCCTGATGGTGCAACACATCAAATGCTCGAAGACATTGCATTGATGCGAGCCTTGCCGAATATGGTCGTGATTGCGCCATGTGATGCCAAGGAGGCAGAAAAAGCGACGGTGGCAATGAGTGAAGATGCACGCCCGAACTATATTCGTTTAGCTCGTGAAGCGACACCAGTCTTCACAACGGATAAAACACCATTTGAAATTGGCAAGGCGCAAATCTTCCATGAAGGCAGTGATATCACAATTGTTGCTACAGGCACCATGACCTATCAAGCACTGCTCGCCGCAAAAAGTCTTGCCAAAGACGGCGTTTCGGCCGAGGTCATTCACTGCGCGACCATTAAGCCGCTTGATGAAGCAGCGATTTTGAAGAGCGCCCGCAAAACCGGGCATGTTATTACTGCTGAAGAAGGGCAAATTGCAGGGGGTCTTGGCGGCGCGGTGGCCGAACTACTGAGCGAGCAGCACCCAACACCGCTGAGGCGCATAGGTGTGAAAGATCGTTACGGCGAAAGCGGCAAGCCAGAAGAGCTGCTGAGGGCGTTCGGCCTCACGCATACGCACATAACGCTAGCGGCACACGAACTATTAAAGTAAATAAAAAGGAAAACGAGTGGGACTAACAATTAAAGAAATCAGAGAAAATTGCCTGCGGGCCCGTCATTTAATGCAGCGCTCTCGTCAACAAAAGTTTGCGGTCGGGGCCTTTAATATTGATAACCAAGAAACATTGATTGCCATTTGCCGTGCTGCTCAGGCCAAAAATTCACCCGTACTTATTGAACTGAGCCACGGTGAAGTACAAGCTATCGGCTTAGATAACGTTCGCGACTTATTAGACAACTACCGAGTTGAATACGGTATCGAAGCATATCTTAATCTCGACCACTCTCCGAGCGTAGAAGATGCCAAACGCGGCATTGATGCAGGTTTTGAGTTTATTCATATTGACGTTTCTCAAGCACGCCACGAGGCGTCAGAAGAAGAGATCATACAAGAAACAGCCGAGGTTGTTGAATATGCAAAAATGACAGGAGCATTAGTAGAGAGTGAGCCGCATTATTTTGGTGGGGGCTCCAACGTGTTTAAGGAAGAAATTGATTATGAACAAGTGAGGAAGACGTTCTCAACTCCTAGTGGGGCCAAGGAATTTGTTGCAAGCACTGGTATTGATACTTTTGCCGCCGCAATAGGTAATTTGCATGGAAAATATCCGGTTCCCAAAGTCCTCGACCTGGAGCTTTTAAAAGCAGTGAGAGATGCAATAAATTGTAATATCAGTTTGCATGGTGGTTCTGATACCCCCTTGCATTACTTTGAAGAAGCAGCAAGAATTGGTGTCAGCAAAATCAATGTTAATAGTGATCTCAGATATGCTTTCAGAACGACGCTCGAGGAGCAGCTTGCTGAAAATCCCGATGAGTTCGCAGTTATGAAACTGATGGATGCCGTAAAAGATGCCATCCAAAAAGTAGTAGAAGAAAAAATTGAAGCTTTCGGTTCCGCTAATCGAGCCGTTCTTTAATACACCACATACGGTGTAGATACACCATGTATGGTGTAGGTAAGAGGTGGTTAAGATGCTATAATTTGTGCATGAGTAAACCGATTATGCTTTGTATTGGAGCGGCTGTTCAAGATGTTTTCTTAAGTCATAGCGATGAGTTTAAGCCTGTCACTGAGAAACCGCACGAAAGCTTCATGCACCTCGCTATGGGCGCCAAAGCAGACGTGAATAAAATAAATTTCAGCACGGGCGGCGGCGCTATGAACGCAGCGACTACCTTTGCTCGTCAAGGTCTATTGACAACCTTTATTGGCAAAATTGGCCGCGATCCTGCCGGTGACGCGGTACTTCAAACGCTTGACGAAGAGCATATCAATGCCGAACACATGATCTATTCCAAAAAGTATAATACCGGTTATTCTTTACTCTTGCTTGCTCCAAGTGGTGAGCGAACAATTCTGACATATCGCGGAGCAAGCACGCATTACCGTACTGAAAATTTTATTCACGTTAATGAACTGAAGACCGACTGGCTCTTTTTAAGTACGCTCAGTGGTAATTTTGAAGTATTGGATTTTTTACTTCATTGGGCGCATGAAAATAGTATAAAAGTTGCATTCAACCCAGGAAAAAGGGAGTTGAAAGAAGCCCAGCGGTTGGCTCATTTGCTCAAATATATCGAGGTTCTCTCGGTTAATAAAGAGGAAGCGCAGCTGCTCGTAGATGGTAAAACTACCCGGGAGTTAGCGCGGAAGCTTGTAGAATCAGTGCGGTATGTGCTGGTAAGCGATGGTCCGAATGGTGCAGTTGCCTCTGATGGAATAACGCTGGTTTCAGCTGGTATGTACGAGGATGTACCGGTGGCTGACCGTACCGGAGCGGGCGATGCTTTCACGAGCGGCTTTGTCTCACAAATTGCGCTTGGCAGAGATCTTGAGGCCGCCATAACCTTTGCAAGCGCAAATTCTACCAGCGTCGTTCGCAAAATTGGTGCTAAAACTGGCATTCTGCGAAGTGATGCCAAAATTCACACAATGGAACTCGATGTTGAGCCAGCTTGATGAAGCACACCGCAAGCTGTACACTATAAGCATAAACAAAATCGAAAACACATATGAGCAAACTACTTCGCAATTTACTGGCCGCTGAAGAGCCGCTATTCACACAAAGCTTGAGAGAGCTGGAGTTTTTGACGGGCAAGAAAAACATCGATAGCAAGTTAACTGCCGATATTATTGAAAAAACCCATGGTGCAATTCGCGGTTTAGGGCTCGACCCCAATGATACTGCCGATAAAGAGCTCTTTCATGCACTTGATCATAAAGTGAAAGAGCATAATCAACGTTTAGCTAGAGCGTTCGGTACATCAGAAGAGGCTCCAGTGAGAGAGATTGTACCCAAGCTGGCCGAGGCGGCTCGCAGCGCCAAACTCAACAAAAGCTGTTGGGTGCTCAAGCGCTCGGTTGCCAAAGATATGCTCAGAGAAATGCCGCCAAAAGGCATGATGAAGCACCTTGGCTACCGTAGTTTAGAAAGCCTTTTTAAAAACGAGAATTTTGATGAGATCTACACCGCACTCAGATTCTCCGAAGGGCCGGACTGGCTCAATAAATACGATGAGTTGTTTGAAAAACATGTACAGCCTTCCGATTTTGAAACCCGCGAGATCAATATTGTAGTAATGGATCACGACAAATGGGTTGATCTGGCTGAAAACTTTGTTAAAAAGAAACTCCATAACGTTACGCACACCAAAGAAATGGGCGTAATTGTAGTGGTGCCGATGAAGCAAACGCATATGCGCGGCTTAACACTAAAAACGTTACCGTTACTATTTCATTACATCAATGAAATTAGACTATATTCCAGCTTCTTTAAACTTAAGAGTACGGCTGGGCATTTTGGTAAAACTATCTCTGAAACCTTGATTGCCGACACCGGTACTGGTGCTACTATTGCCAAGTTTCACATTCACTGGCGAGTAATTCAGCGCTACCTGGGCCGTCATAAAGAAGATCACGAGCCAGAGGCGTTTCAGCCTCATGTTCATCCTGAAGATCTGCACTGGCGTAAAGCGGAAGAAAGTTTGTTTGCACTCGATCCGGAGCTAAAATACTGGCAGGATCTCGACTTTGTAGGCCGAGTAGGTGATGACGGTGAGCCGGTTGCCTTCAATTTATTTGATGTTGCATTTGCCTACAGCAATCAAGAAAGTTTCAAAGGCCGTTATTTCTACCACATGCGCGAAAGTTTGTGGAACGAGATTTTTATGCGCTATATGGGCGAGTCCACCTTAAAAAAGCAGATTTTGCAGCAATTAGATAACGATATGATTAAACCCGAGGAGTTAGTGTAATGGCATATCCCCGACCAAAACAAACAAAGCTGGTGCCGAAGTCACCCAAACACCGATTTACTATTTGTGTGAGCGGTGCAGCGCGCGGCAAAACCGTAGAAGATGATTACGAACTAGCCTTTGAACTTGGTAAACAAGTTGCGCTACAAGGACATGTGCTTATTACTGGCGCAACTATCGGCCTGCCAGACTGGGCGGCCCAAGGTGCAAAGAGTGTCGGAGGTATGAGTATTGGTATTAGCCCGGCGGCCAGCGTACGAGAGCATCTGAATAAATATCGCTTGCCAACAACAGCTTATGATTTTATTCTCTACACAGGTCTCCATTATGTTGGCCGCGATGCTCTTTTGGTGCAAAGTTCCGATGCAGTTTTGAGCATTGGTGGGCGCATGGGGACGGTGCATGAGTTTGCGACTGCAATTGAAAGCCATGTGCCGGTGGGTGTTCTAAGAGACACTGGCGGTGTTGGCGAAGAGTTTGAGCATCTTATGAAGGCGGCCGGTATGTGCCATGACGGTATCTGCGATACTCGCCACGATGTCTTTTTTGGCCAGCAGCCAGATCTATTAGTGGAACGTATTGTGAAAATATTGGAAGAACGGCATAATCGTAAGTAAAGGAGCACTATGCAACCAGATCAACCTGTCTACCCACAGCAAAACACACAGCAGTCTACGTCAATGCCAACAGTGCCTCAGAGGAGTGCACTCTCTTTAATTTTGATGATCGTTGGCGGCCTTCTCATAGCGGCAGTGCTATTTGCGGGAGGCTTATTATTGGGTCAGAGTTCGCAAAAATCGGCTAGCCAAATGCAAATTGATAAAGCAAATCAAGAGGCTGACACGCTCAGGGATGAACTATCGGCTGCCGGTGAAGTGATTGATGAGCCAGGAGTGACGTACCTCACGATTGAAGAGTGGGGCATTCGCTTGCCGCTAGATGAGAAGTTCAAAGATGTCAAATATCGATTTCGCACACGTTTGAACGCTGACTTCGTTGAACTTTATTCGCCGACTATGGCTACGATTGCCACCTGTCGTGATTATCAAGGAGAAATCGGCACCATCGAACGCGCTGCCGCGGGCGATGTTCCAGTAGCGGGCGCTAATGTCGTAGGAATTAGCAAGTATCTTTATATGTATAAATCCAAAACCGAAACCTGCACGAGCAACCCTGCCAATATCGAAACGCCATATAAAGCATCTCTACTCAAACAGTTTGCCCAGCTTGAGGCAAGCAGCAAGACTTCGGCCCAAATTGATCCTGGTGACAATAGCCAAAGTTCTGACCCAAACACTCCAGTCTCTTCAGAGCCGGCTCAGCAGTAACTGGGTTTTCAGCTATTCGCACCATCAGTTCTGTTACACTAGTTAAATGAGTAGGCCGTTTAAGCTCAATACCAAATACCAACCTACTGGTGATCAGCCAATGGCTATTAAGCAGTTGGTGGATGGTCTGAATGGCGGACAAAAAGAGCAGACGCTGCTTGGGGTAACTGGCTCTGGTAAGACCTTTACGATGGCTAATATTATTCAAGCTGTGCAAAAGCCAACTTTGGTGCTGAGCCACAATAAAACTCTAGCTGCACAGCTGTATAGCGAGTTTCGGCAGTTCTTTCCGGAGAATGAAGTCCACTATTTCGTTAGTTATTTCGATTATTATCAGCCGGAAGCCTATATGCCTTCGAGCGATACCTACATCGAAAAAGATTCTAAGATCAACGAAGAGATTGACCGGCTGCGCCATGCGGCCACTTCGGCACTGTTAACCGGTCGTGATTGTATTATTGTGGCCTCAGTCAGCTGTATTTACGGTATTGGATCACGCGATGATTACGGGGAGATGTCGATAACTATTAAAGTTGGCGAAAAACGTCGGCAAGACAAATTCTTACGTCATCTGACAGATATTCAATATACACGCAACGATATTGACTTTCACCGTTCAACCTTTCGGGTGCGTGGTGATGTGGTTGATGTGTTTCCAGCAGGCGGGGAATCAGCTTATAGAATTGAGTTTTTTGGGGATGAGGTTGATCGAATTACTGAGATCAATCCGTTGACAGGCGAGATTATTCAAGAGCCACAGGAGGTACGCATTTTCCCAGGGTCACACTACGTTACGCCCAGCGATAAACTGAAGGTTGCTATTGGTAAAATTCGTCATGAATTTGAGAACCGGCTGAATGAATTTGAATCACAAAACAAGCTGCTGGAAGCTCAGCGTCTGGGCCAACGAACTAAGTTTGATCTAGAAATGCTTGAGGAGACAGGTTTTGTGAAAGGTATTGAGAACTATTCTCGATACCTCACAAATCGCGAACCGGGCGAACAACCCGCCACCTTGCTCGATTATTTTCCTGATGATTTTTTAATGCTTGTTGATGAAAGCCATATGAGCTTGCCACAAGTACGAGGTATGTATAACGGCGATCGCGCCAGAAAAGAGGTGTTGGTGGAACACGGTTTTCGTTTGCCTTCAGCACTTGATAACAGGCCGCTCAAGTTCGAAGAATTCCAAAATCACATTAACCAAGTCATTTACGTTTCTGCCACACCTGGCGAATACGAGTTGCAGCGAAGTGGTAAGCCGGCCGAACAGGTTATTCGTCCAACTGGCTTGCTTGATCCGCCAATAGAAGTTCGCCCAACTAAAAATCAAATCGACGATTTAATTAAAGAAATTCGTGCAACCACTCAAAAAGGGCAACGAG
Source organism: uncultured Candidatus Saccharibacteria bacterium (assembly GCA_964643895.1). Taxonomy (GTDB): domain Bacteria; phylum Patescibacteriota; class Saccharimonadia; order Saccharimonadales; family UBA7683; genus UBA7683. Next base: position 77,870 of record CAZXUE010000001.1, on the reverse strand, counting down.
TGCTCGTTACAACACTTACAAAACGAATGGCCGAAGATTTAACCGAATATCTACAAGAGCTCGATATCAAAACCGCCTATCTACATAGTGATGTCGATACACTTGATCGAACTGACATTTTGCGCGATCTCCGGCTCGGCATCTACGATGTGCTCGTGGGTATTAACTTGCTGCGTGAAGGCTTAGATCTGCCAGAAGTAAGCTTAGTGGCGATTATGGATGCCGACAAAGAAGGATTCTTAAGGAGTTCGCAGGCGTTAGTGCAAACGGTTGGCCGCGCTGCCCGACACGAGGAAGGTCATGTGATTATGTACGGCGATACCATTACGAAATCAATGCAGTACACTATTGATGAAACCAAACGCCGGCGCAGCATTCAAGAGGCGCACAATGCGAAACACGGCATTACACCAACAGGGGTGGATAAGGTGGTAGACGAAGGTCTTCGAGCAATCATCGGCGCACCAGAAAAAGAAAAGAAACCTAGTCTCAACCTGAACAAAATTCCAAAAGACGAATACAAACACCTTATCACCGAACTGGAGAGCCAGATGGATCTAGCCAGTGCCAACCTCCGCTTTGAAGAGGCAGCAGAGCTCCGTGACCAAATTACTGCAATCAAAGAAAAGATGTGATTCAAGGGCTGACAATTTTGCACTGTCATCTGTTAAGAGTTAATGTTATAATTCGTACAATAGTTATGCGGTTATGTTATGAAACATTGTTTTGAATTTTTCCTGCTGAGAGACGAGGTTACCAGAGAGGACTGGAACCGTCTCTATAATGTGTTTTCCCAATATGTCGGCGTTCTGAAAGAATTTCAGGTTATCGTTAAGGTTGAGGAAAACACCATTCGTTATTTTGTGCTCAGTGACCGCGACCTTGGCTCGCTTTCAAATAATATCGAGGTAGGAGTTTTGCGGCCCGTAAAACCGGAAGTGATCGGTCTGCCCTCGGCATCCTCGGCTGGCAAAGAGCGGCTGGTTGTGGTGAAGGCTGGCGGTGATCTTCTTGATTTGAAGGAGAAGTATAAGGTTAAAAAAGCTAAAGACCTCCAGTTTCTGGTAGTGAAATGCCGTCGAATTAATTTTGAAAAAGCCATTACCCATAGCTACCTTTACTTTCAAGATGGTGGCAAAAACTGGACAATCAACCATAAAGTTGCCGCCGCGTTCCCTTCATTTATGCTGGCAATTGATTTCACGGCCAACACTCGCTATCTGCGCAAAAAGGTTACTAAGTATCTCGATATTCAAAAGTCACTGCATATTATGCAGAGCGAAAACCTTGGTGCCGTTTTTGAAGTTGATACTTTTCCATATTTGCCGAAAAATTACTATCTCGGCCTGAATTCGTACGATTTTGAAAAGCATTCTTTCATCATAGGTGCTAGTGGCAGCGGTAAATCCAAACTGATTAGTCTACTTGTGGATAAATTGGCCAATTCTCATGGCTTGAAGCAAAATTACCGAGTAATCGTTATTGATCCACACGCCTCGCTGGAAGATGATTTAAAGGGAATTCAAGAGAGTACGGTTATCAACTTTAAAGGCCAAAATGAGGGAACCGAACTTTTTGGCGGCACAGGAACCGATATCTCCGCCGCGACTGAACTAACCGGCACGCTCTTTAAATCGCTGCTTAGTGACCAGCACAATCCAAAACTAGAGCGAGTCTTAAGGTTCTCACTGTATGTTTTGATGACTGCGCAGGTTATGTCGCTCGATTCGCTGAAGCGCTTTGTAACAGATATCGAATACCGTAATCAGCTGCTTTCGCATGTTCAAGGTTACGTACCAGAAAATATTGTTCGATTCTTCGGCACTGATTTTAATGAAATTCGTACTAAATTTTATAACGAGGCAATCTCGCCAATCGCCTCGTTGGTCGATGAGATGCAAATGCAACCAAGTTTAGCTGGCAACGATCAAAGCGCCACCTCGATTGGCCAGATTGTAAACAGTAATTTCTTAACAGTTTTCTCACTCAATAAGGTCAGTATGGGCGAGAAGGTAGTAAAAACCATTGCCGGATTGCTAATTCAGCAGATTTTTCTTCTAGCGCAGGCACGGGCTTTCGATCAGAAGGTCATTTTAATAGTTGATGAGGTTTCGGTGGTGCAAAATCCAGCGTTGGCGCAAATTTTGGCCGAGGCTCGTAAGTTCGGTCTCTCCGTGGTACTAACGCAGCAGTATTTTGGTCAGATCGAGCAGAATCTTCAGGCTGCTATCTTCACCAATGTCTACAATTACTACGTCTTTAAAGTTTCAGAGGAAGATGCTCGTGCACTAGAGGGCAACCTTAATATCGAGATTCCCAAAGAAATCTTGCAAGGCGAGAAGGAAAAGGGCTTAAAACAATCAGATGTGCGGGTACAAATGCTCACAACTCTGCATCCGCGGGAGTGCTTTTTGCGCCTTTCAGCTGGCGGCCAGCTTCTACCTTGTGTGAAGGCTCGTACGCTTGATGTTACGGCTGCACCAGTCATACACAAACAAGCTGAACTTAAAACGTATGAACAAAAGCAAGAGCTACCTGCAAGATTTGTTGAACAGCAGCAACAGCGTGAGGCCTTGCGGCAAGCTGTCCCTCAGTCTGCAAGTTCTGGCACAGCTTCAAGCGGACACCCAGCTCAGGCAACAGCGGCTGTTGGCCAAAGGGAATTTATTAATTTGCAGGATATTCTAGCCAGTCAATCATCAAGTAGAGCAAAACTTAAAAAGTAAAGAGGATATAGTATGAACGCCGATCAAGCAAAGCAAATACTCGATAAAATTATTGGCCAGGTTTGTGGCTATCAAAACCCACTCAGTCTTGAGCAGTTTATGCAAAAGTTTGCTTTTGATGTGCGTTTGCCACAAATGGTTTATGATTCTACAACCAACGAGCCAACCTGGGCTTCCTCAACTAACCCAACTAAGTTTATAAAAATGGAAAATGCGCGAGCACGCTACGAGCAAAACGATGGATTTCGCGAAAAACAGCCGATCAATAATCTGCAGGAGCTTCTGGCGCAGTGGAACGAAATTAACTTAACCACTACCGAGAGGGAAATTGAATCTATAGGTGTTGCAGAAAGTGATGGTATCTTGAAATCCGAAAACGTTTATAGATCGCAAGATATCCGCCGCAGCAAAAATGTACTCTTTTCAGATGGCGTAGAAGATTCAGAGTTTATTGCAGCGGGTTCTCGATCTGGCGGCAACGCTTTTTGCATACGAATTGAAGATAGCGGCGAATGTTCTAATAGTTTTGGTGTTTCGTGGAGCAGCAAAATCAATAATTCGTTCTTCATTCACGATTGCTATGACATGCAAGACAGTATGTTTTGTACCAACATGCGAGGCCGTCAATATTGCATAGCGAACATGCAGTTTACCCAGCAAGAGTACGAACATTTGCGTCAACAAGTTGTGCAATGGATACTTTCACCTACTTCGTAGTACACTCTTAGCATGGATAAGAAACAAGCAAAAGAATCGCTCGACAAAATTGTTAAACAAATTTTTGGTGTTGAAAACCCACTTTCAATTGAGGAGTTCGCCAAAAAATTTGCGTTCGATGTTCGTCTTCCTGAAAAAGTCAAAGATAGTACAGACGGATCTGATACATGGACATCATCTCCGAATCCTACTAAGTTTATTAAAATTGATAATGCGCGAAATAATGGTAATGAACATGATGGTCTTTATGCCACGCAGCCTATAAAAGATCTTGCCGACCTTCTTTCAAAATGGGAACACGTTAATTTAACCACCTCAGAGTTTACATTAGATTCCCTCAATGTTTCGGAATCAGACATGGTTATGAACTCAGAGAACGTATTTAGATCGACCAATATTGATAGGTCTAAATACATTCTATTTAGTGACAGTGTATTTGATAGTGAATTCGTTTTTGGTTCACAGCGGAGCGGCTTTGTGACATTTTGCATACGTGCGGACGATAGTGTGCGGTGCACGAATAGCTTTGGTGTTTCTCGTTCAGCTGGTTTAACTAACTGCATAATGATGCACGATTGTGGTGATATGCAAGACAGTATGTTCTGTAGTAACATGAATGGCAAACAATTCTGCATTGCAAACATGCAGTTCGAAGAGGCCGAATACTATCGGCTAAGAGACCAAGTCATTCAATGGATACTCTCGCCGGTTTCGTAGTACAATTTGTAGTATGGATAAAAAACAAGCAAAGATTGCGCTCGATAAGATTATCAAGCAGATTTTTGGTGTTGAAAACCCACTCAGCCTTGAACAAGCGATTAAGAAGTTTACTTTCGATATCTACTTACCAAATAAAGTGAAGGACTATACCGATGGCAGTACGACATGGAGTGCTTCGGCTAGTGCCTCACGATTTGTCAAAATGGAAAACGCCCGCAACAACGAGGCTTCACCTACAAAGGGTCTTTACGCCACACAGCCAATAAAAGATCTAAAGGATATTCTTTCCAAATGGAACGGTATTAACGCTATAACCACGGAGTTTGTGGTAGATGGTATTAACGTTGCCGAATCTGATATGGTGGAAGAATCTGAAAACGTCTTTCATTCCCGTGACATTTTCCGCTCAAAAGATATCTACTACAGTGATAATATTCATGATAGTGAGTTTGTTTTTGCCTCACAGTCAGGTGGTCCACTCACATTTTGTATACGAGCAGAAGATAGTGGCCAGTGCGCGAATAGCTTTGGAATCACCAGATCTGGGGGCTTAACGGATTGCCTTATGATGCATGATTGCGGGGACATGCAGGACAGTATGTTCTGTTCAAATATCAGCGGCTATCGTTTTTGTATCGCTAATATGCAATTTGAGGAGGCAGAATACCGGCGTCTCCGTGAAGAGGTTACCCGCTGGATACTTACACCAAGTTAGCAATTAATCCTAAGAGCTAAGAACTTCCATCACGCATAGGACTCTTATGCGGCGTACGGAAGCGGCTTTTGATCTGGTGCTAAGATGTGGGCGGTATTGAAGACGACCTCAGGAGTAAGAGGTATGCTCTTGGCGAGGCAGTATTGCAGAGCTTTATTGCGACCAATAATGTACTGTAACGTTTCAAGATCCGCAAGGGTAAGGTGACTTCCTCGTAGTGGTGTGATGCGAACACCTTCGTGGTCAGTAAATATGTGCTCCCATTCTTCGCGCATTGAGGCGAAATCACTATCGAAAGTGGTGACATGCATGAGAGTTTCTCGGGGAATGTAGCGAGCAAGCATGCCAGCCTCACCACTGAAAAGAGCAAAACCTATAGCCAGCTGGTGTTTGAGGCTGTATGGACTTGGGTCGAATGTTGCCGGATAGTGCAGTGCGCGGCCAAGGGCCATTCGCCCCATAAGGCGGACTATTTCAATCGGCTCTTGTGCAACTTGTTCAAGCAAGTGGCGGATATCGCCCAGCTCCATGGAACGCGGTAGGCAGGGCGCAACAAGATCCGCCATGATGATTCGCTGCCGAAACTCTTCAGCGAGAGCTGCAATACCCATACCGACCATTGCACCCCGAGACTCTCCAATGATGATCCTATCTTCAGTATCGATATCATGGCCTTCAGCGCGAAGCTCTTTGGCTGTATGGTATGAAAAGTTGAGTACTGCTGCAGCAGAGTTAGCCAGTGAGATTGGACTGATTGCGTCTGTTCTTATTTCGCAGTTTGGTTCATAACTTCCTTCAGCACCGACAAAATAAACGTAATTACCAGCTCGTACCATGTTTCGAATAGTATGCTCGTTATGCCCTTCTGTGCTGGTAAACCAGGCACTCGTGCCAATAATCGGTACATTTGATTCGGGACTTTCTGGTATCCCAATTACTGCCGAGTACGCATAGCCCTGTTCAGTAACAAAACCAATGCGCCGCAGGGTTCCAATACCTTCAATGAGTTCTTCTTCTCCAAGTACTTCCCAGTATTTTATTGCGCTCTCGGTTTTGAGTTTTTCAATATGGTCCGGAGCTAGAAATGCTCTCATTTCGGACATCTGTTCTGGCGCGGCATAGGAATCTAAGGCCGACAAAGGCACAATCTTTCGAGCCACCCCCAGACCGACTTCTTTTAGACGCATGTTTATCTGGATCTTCCTTAACTGTCATTATCATAAGCATTTTTAGATATCAATGCAAACAGCAACCTACGGATCTGTTATAATTGGTTGATATGAAACTGTCTCGAGAAGATATTTTAAAGCTGGCACGTTTGAGCAGGTTGCGGCTCTCTGAAGAAGAAATCGCATCTTATCAGAAAGAGCTCAGTGCAATACTAGATTACGTAGCTCAACTTGACGCAGTTGATGTAGAGGGTCTCAAGCCAACCTACCAAGTGACTGGCCTCACGAGCCAAGATAAAAACGCCACTCGCGCCGATGAAGTAACTACTCAGGTGGTGCAAGAAGAGCTCTTCAAGAACCTGCCAGCGCTTGAAGGAGATCATATAAAAGTGAAACGAATGATCGGATAAGTATGACAACCTGGAAGATGATTTCTGAAATTGCAGCTGAGGTAAATATAGGTAGAGTATCTGCAAAAGAGTTAGTAGAAAAATCGCTCAAGCTGATTGATGAACACGCAGAGTTCGAGGCGATTATTACGAAGATTGAAGATCGAGCCCGAGAACGTGCAGATGAAATTGATGCCAAAGTGGCTGAGGGTGAAAATGCCGGCCGATTGGCAGGGGTGCCGTTTATTGCCAAGGATAATTTTCTTGTATTTGGTGCCGATACAACAGCCGCAAGTAATATCCTTAAAGGTTTCGATGCTCCATATCAAGCCACGGCGATTGAAAAACTTGAGGCAGAAGGCGCCATCTGTGTGGCTAAGGCTAATCTTGATGCATTTGCTCACGGTGCAAGCACCGAAAATAGTGATTTTATGGTTACCAAGAATCCGCATGATATCAAACATGTTCCCGGCGGTTCTTCTGGAGGTTCGGCGGCAAGCGTTGCCCTCCAGCTGGCTCCGTTCTCGTTAGGAACTGACACGGGAGGTTCAATTCGCCAGCCTGCGAGCTTCTGCGGTGTGGTTGGTTTGAAACCAAGCTATGGCCTTGTTTCACGTAGCGGTGTTATTGCAATGGCAAGCAGTACTGACGTAATTGGGCCCATAGCTAACTCAGTAGAGGATGTGGCATTAGTACTTGATGTAATAGCGGGCCAAGACCCGCTCGATGGCACTACAGTTAAAAGACAAGACAGCTACCTTGTCTCGAACGTCAAAAGCCAGACACCAGACATCAAAGTTGGCGTTGTTAAAGAATATTTTGGCCAAGGGCTTGACCCAAAAGTGCGCACGGCAATTGAAGGTGGTATTGAAAAGTTAAAAGCTGCTGGTATGGAAATTGTTGAAGTAAGCTTGCCAAGTTTGCCGCTCGCTCTAGCAGTTTACTATATTGTGTGTCCAGCTGAAGTGAGCTCTAACCTTGCCCGTTATGACGGACAGCGTTTCGGGCATCATGCAAATCATACCGAATTGCTTGATGATAGTTACGCTATTGCACGTCAACAGGGATTTGGTACTGAGGCAAAACGTCGCATTATGATCGGCACCTACGTACTCTCCAGCGGCTATTACGACGCATATTATAAAAAAGCCCAGACGGTGCGTACCAAATTAATCAATGAATTTAATGATGTGTTTCAAACCGTGGACTTTCTTGTCGGCCCAGTAGCGCCAACAACTGCATTTAAAATTGGTGAAAATTCGAGCGACCCACTTGCTATGTATCTGGGAGATATTATGACAGTCGGTCCAAGTATGGCTGGGGTGCCGGCTATTAGCGTGCCTTGCCAAAAAGCCGATGGATTACCAGTTGGCCTGCAGGTAATTGCGCCGCAACTTCACGACAAGGAGCTCCTCATAATTTCCAAGCAGATCGAGGACGTGTTACATGGATAGCAGTATGATCGTATTAGTACTAGTTGCAGCGAGCTTGCTGCTTTTGTTGGCGGCGGTTGCACGCTTTTCAAAACCTCGACTGAATAAGCAACACTTTCAAAAGCACTGGGATAAAATCGAGTCAGAAAATAATACCACCGTTGCGCTCATTGCCGCTGATAGTTTGGTTGATCAGGCGCTTCGGCATGCCGGAATTCGCGGTTCAACCATGGGGGAAAGGCTCAATAACGCGGCAGGGTTATTGAGTGATATCGATGGAGTGTGGCGTGCGCATAAACTACGCAACAGAATAGTCCACGAGCCAGGTGCCGAAATAGCCCGCTCAGAATTTGAACGAGCAATAAGAAAATTCAAACGATCACTAAAAGACCTGAGGGCTTTGTAATGATTTCTGACGACATCAAAAAGCAATATACAGCGACAATTGGAATTGAGTGCCATGTGCAGCTGAAAACCAAGAGTAAGTTGTTTGCTGGTGAGGCAAATGATGCTCGTGGCAAAGCACCGAACACTACTGTTGGGCATGTGAGCTTTGGCATGCCCGGAGCACTTCCGGTTCTTAATGAAAAAGCTATTGAGTTGGCGGCCAAAGCAGCATTTGCTCTTAATACAACTCCACAAAAGTTTTCTAAGTTTGACCGTAAACATTACTTTTACCCGGATTTGCCCAAAGGGTACCAGATTAGCCAGTTTGAAGAGCCGATCATCCTTGGTGGCTGGGTTGAGATTATAATTGATGGCGAGGCTAAAAAAATTGGCATTACTCGCGCTCATATGGAAGAAGACGCCGGTAAATCCACTCATCCAGCAGGCAAAGATTATTCACTCGTAGATCTCAATCGCGCAGGTACGCCGCTGCTAGAAATAGTTTCGGAGCCTGACATGCATAGCGCCGCCGAGGCAAAAGCATACGCTAAAGCACTCTATCTTCAAATGAAATATGCTGGCGTTAGCGATGTCGATTTATATCACGGTAATATGCGGTTTGATGTAAATGTCTCCGTCAGTAAAACTGATGCGCTTGGCACCAGAACAGAAACTAAAAATTTAAACTCGTTCAAAGCAGTTGAGAAATCGATAGAATATGAAGTTTCTCGCCAGATTGAACAGTTGGAAAAAGGTGAGCCAATAGTGCAAGAAACTCGTGGCTGGGATGATGCCAAACAAAAAACCTTCTCGCAGCGTACGAAAGAAGATGCCCACGATTACCGCTATATGCCGGAACCCGACGTGCCGCCGATTGTACTTACTGATGAATACATTGCAAGTCTTCAGGCAAGTTCGCCAAAAATGCCTCATGAACTGCGAGCAGGGCTTGCTGAGCTCGGTGTTGCTGTTGCGCAAGCGGACACTTTAATAGATGAACCATCTATCGCCACTTTCGTAGTAAGTATTGCAAAGAACGATCAATCAAGCGCAAAGACCATTGCCAATTGGCTTACTGGAGAAGTGCTGAAGCTTGTGGGTGATGGGACTTTAAGCTGGGAGCAGGTTCCACAGGCGCAAGATGGCCTCCTAGGGCTTGCGCAGATGGTGGCCCAGGACAAACTTAGCTCAACAAATGCAAAGGAACTTTTGGTTGGTGTTATCACTGAAGGTGTCGATCCCGAAAAGCTTGCTGAAGAAAAAAATCTGTTACAAGTTTCGGATGAGGGCGCAATTGAGAAGATTGTAGCTGAAGTATTGGCTGAAAATGCCAAAGCGGCGAAAGATGTGAAAAATGGCGAGATGAAAGCCATTGGTTTTTTGGTCGGACAGGTTATGAAGAAGTCTAAAGGCCAAGCCAATCCTGGGTTGACGCAGCAGATTATCAAAAAGCTACTCCAAATTTAGATTGATTTCATTCAGTTGCAGATAATGATAGAATAAGTATCATGAATGCATTTGAAATTTTGGTTATTATTCTCAGCTCGTTCTTGGTGTTAGCATTATTACTTACGATCATTACCGTCGTATATGTTCTCAAGGTTATAAAATCAATCAAACGAATTTCTGAGAAGGCGGAATCTGTTGTTGAGAATGCTTCAAATATCTCTAAGTTTATGAGCCCGGCGGTTGCAGGGAAGTATATATTTGATGCCGTTCAGAAGGCAGTTAAGAACCATAAGAAAGGTGCATAAATATGGCAAAAGGTAAAAAATTTGGTCTTGGTATCATTATTGGCGCAGTAGCGGGCGTGGTAACTGGTTTGTTGACCGCGCCAAAAAGCGGTAAGGAAACTCGCGAGGATATTAAGAATAAAGCAGGTGAAATTAAAGGTTCAGCTGAACGAAAATTAAAAGAGGCCCATAAAGAGCTTGGAAAACTTTCTGATGAAGCAAAAGCCAAGGCCAAAGAGCTTCAAGGTAAAGCGAAGGAAGAGGCTGAAGAGCTCGGCAAAAAAGCAGATGAGCTGAAAGAGCGTGTAAAAGCAGCAATCACTTCAATAAAAAGTGGTGATGACGATAATGATGATGCGACAATTGACCAGCTTCTCAAGGATCTGGCTGCTCTCAAGAATAAAATTGCTACAAAAGTAAAGAACGCCACAAAGTAAAGATTTATGAGCACAGAAACCCGACCATCTTTAGTAGAAAAAGTCGGGAAGTCGGCTAGAGAAGCGCTTGGGGTAGCAGGAAGTCTCGTACTACTATTAGCTGGAGTAGTTGCTGCGAATGCACCCAGATTTGATGAAGCTATCGAGGCAGGGTTTCCTTTTGATCCTGAAGAATAGGGAAGGGTTATTATGAGTAAGCATACAACAAAAAAACAGCCATCAATAGACGAAAAGGCTGCCGTGCAAGCTCTTGAATATCTGTTGGCGGCGGGTTATGTGAGTAAAAAGCGTTTATATATCGAAAACTTCTTTCGGGGTATCTTCTTCAGTGTTGGTTCAATAATTGGAGCCGCAATTATAGTGACTATTATTCTGTGGGGACTGTCACTGTTTAATAGCGTACCCTTTATTAATGATATTTCAGAAAACATCAAACAAACACTCGAGAACTAATCAGCCAAGTGCTATTGTGTGAACTCCGGGCGTGAGGGCGTGTGCGTCAGTAGTGGTTAAAAACACCTGATGGTCTTTAAAGCCAGCTAAAACGCGCTCTTGATGCACCAGATCAAGTTCGCTCAGTACATCGTCAAGCAGTAAAGTTGGTTGAATAGTGCTGCCTGCAAAATGTTGAGAAAGCAGTTCGGTCTCGAGAAGCTTCAGTGCAATGACAAGGGTTCTCACTTCTCCTCGACTGGCTCGCTGTAATGCTGGCTGATCAGCAAGCCGGACCTCAATATCATCACGATGCGGCCCAAATGCAGTGTAGCCAAGAATAATATCGCGCTGTACACTGGCTTCCAGAAACTGCATTAACCGAGAGGCATAGTTACTTGGCTCAGAGCTGACACGACTGGTATAGGTTAGCAACACTTGGTCTGTACCTCCAAGGTTTTGGTAATAAGTGCTTATTTCTTTCTGAAGCCTTTCGAGCACTTGATGCCGTGCGGCAACAATTACCTCACTCAGGCGTGCAAGCTGGGTATTCCATATAAAGAGTTCGTCAGTGGATTGTGCGGCGCTCTCACGTATTTTTTTAAGCAGCTGATTGCGTTGCTTCAGTGTGCGTTCGAATCGATTTTGGGTGATGGCGATTTCGAGGTCCAGTTGACTGGTAATATGGTCAAGGTAGTGACGGCGTCGTTCTGGGCTGCCGCTAATTAAGCGGGCAAGGTCAGGCTCGAATAAAACGACTGGCAATCGACTGGCAATCGGCAAACGAGCAGTGGACTTACCCTCAATCTGCCATTTTTTTTGCACCACTTCTTCATTCTGCTGAAAGCTTAGTGAGCGCTCAAACTTGCTCTTTTCAGATCTTAGCTCAAGGTGCATACGAAACCGGTTTTCGCTGTAGCGGGCAATTTCAGAAATAGTACCCTTAAAACTACTGCCGCGAAGGAGCGTGTATAGAGCCTCTAGGACCGTTGTTTTTCCGCTGCCGTTAGGACCAACAATCGCGTTCATGCCGCTGACAAATTGAAAATCAGTCGCTTGATGCGAACGTACGTTGCTAAGCTGTAAAGAAGCCACTTTGTTCACCATTAGTAATTAGTATACAAGGGTAGGGCACTTTTCGGTGGGGTTGTGCTGTATAATTGAAGTATATGGGAGTAAAAGCAGCGCTTAAAAGCAGTGATTTTGTGCATCTGCATAATCATACGCAGTACAGTTTACTGGATGGTTTGACTAAGATTCCAAAACTCATTGATTTTGTGAAAGAAGATGGCATGCAGGCAGTGGCCATGACTGACCACGGCACCCTCTCAGGTGCAATTGACTTTTACAAGACCGCTAAAGGTGCGGACATCAAGCCGTTAATCGGAATAGAAACATACGTTGCAGCTCGCGGGCATAAAGATAAAGATCCGCAAAAAGATAAGGCCCGTTTTCACCTTATTCTCATCGCTATGAATAACGTGGGTTACCAAAACCTGATGCGACTTTCTACCACAGCAAATTTAGATGGCTACTATTACTACCCCAGAGTTGATCACGAATTACTCGAGCAATATAACGAAGGCCTGATTGTTACTAGTGCGTGTATGAGCGGCGAAGTAGGCAGTGCTTTAAAAAACGGGCAATTTGAACAAGCTGAAGGGGTGGCAAAGTGGTACAAATCGGTCTTCGGTGATCGCTACTATTTGGAAATTCAAGATCACGGACATCCAGACAATCTGCTTCATAGCAGTGAGCAGCAAACGATCAATGAGGCGGTTTTAAAGCTTGGTAAAAAACTCAATATCCCAGTAGTGGTTACGTGTGATGCGCATTATCTAAAACATGAGGATCAAGATGCTCACGAGGCACTTCTGTGTGTGGGAACGGGCTCGTTTTTGGCAGATGAAAACAGAATGAGCTTGAAGGATTTTCCACTGCACGTTGAGCCGGCAGGAGAAGTCATTAAACGCTGGGGAGGTGAGTACCCTGAAGTGATAATGAACACTAAGGCTATCGCTGATCGCTGCGAAGTGGAGCTTGAACTTGGTAAAATTCTCATTCCAAAATTCCCCGTACCAAAGCCTTACGACGAAAAGTCGTACCTCCATCTTCTGGTTTACAGAGGACTTGCGTGGAGATATGGCCGAGTTGACGAGGCGAAGTCTAAAAAAATTACTAAAGAAGAGGCCATTCAGACGTTGCCCGAAGATATTCTGGAACGAGCAGAATTTGAACTCGACGTGATTGATAAAATGGGATTCAATGGATACTTTCTGATAGTTTCTGATTTTATTGGTTGGGGGAAAGATCGAGGCATTGTTTTTGGCCCGGGTCGTGGTTCGGCTGCTGGTTCGATAGTTGCATACTCAACACGTATTACCGAGCTCGATCCTATTAAATACGACTTGCTGTTTGAGCGTTTCTTAAATCCTGATCGTATCTCGATGCCTGATATTGATATCGATATCCAGGATACCCGTCGCAACGAGGTAATTCAGTACTGCGCAGATAAGTACGGGTCTGACAGGGTAGCAAACATTGTTACTTTTGGCACAATGGCTGCGCGAGCCGCAGTTCGTGATGTGGCCCGAGTGAAGCAAGTCCCCTACGCTGATGCTGATCGTCTGGCAAAATTAATACCGCCCCCCATTCAAGGACGCCATATTCCGCTGGCGACTAGTATTCAAGAGGACCCTGATTTAAAGCGCGAGTATGAAACAAACACCACGTCCAAAGAGGTGATCGATCTGGCTATCCGACTTGAAGGAACAGTGCGCAGCCACGGCGTTCATGCGGCCGGCGTGGTAATTGCGCCGGATGAAATTGTTAAGTTTATTCCGCTTGAACGTGCCCAGAAGCAAGTACTACTTGCCGATGGTACTAAACAAGAGGTTATTACTACCCAATACCCGATGGGCCCGGTTGAAGACCTCGGTCTTTTGAAGATGGATTTTCTTGGCCTCTCAAATTTAACCATTCTCCGTAATGCCATCCGCATTATCAAGGCAGTGTATAAAACAAGTATCATTCCGGAAGAAATTCCGCTTGATGATGAAAAAACCTATGAATTATTCCAGCGCGGAGATACAACTGGTGTCTTTCAGTTGGAATCCGCTGGTATGAAGCGCTACTTGAGAGAACTCAAGCCAACGGTGTTTGAAGATATTGTGGCCATGGTAGCGCTCTATCGCCCAGGGCCGATGCAATTTATTGGCGACTTTATTGCTCGTAAGCATGGTCAGAAGCAAATAAGTTACCCGCACAAAAGCATGAAGGGAGCTCTTGAGAATACTTATGGTATTTTGGTATATCAAGAACAAGTCATGCAGATCTCAAAAGAAGTCTGTGGCTTTACAGGGGGTGAAGCTGACACTTTGAGGAAAGCAATTGGAAAAAAGAACGCTGAACTGATGGCTAAAATGAAAGACAAAATGATTGAAGGTGGCGGAAAGCAATCAGGTATCTCACGTGATCTCATGGAAAAGTTTTGGAAACAGCTTGAAGAGTTCGCTGCCTATTGCTTCAACAAATCTCATGCTGCATGCTACGGACTAATTGCTTACTGGACAGCATATCTCAAGGCACACTATCCAGATGCCTTCATGGCTGCACTTATGACTAGCGATGCTGATGATATTGACCGTTTGGCAATAGAAATCAACGAGTGTCGTCATATGGGTATTGAGGTATTATTGCCGGACGTAAATGAATCATATGTTGAGTTCGGTGTCGTAAAAGATAAAAATCAGATTCGTTTTGGCATGAGTGCCATTAAAAATGTTGGCGTCGGTGCAGTTGAAGAAATTATTCGTGTACGAGAAGAAACCGGACCGTTCAAGAGCGTTATGGATTTTGTAGAACGAGTTGATACCAGAAAAGTGAACCGTAAAGTATGGGAAAGCTTAATTAAATCTGGTGCATTCGATAGTTTAGGTGAAACTCGCGGTGATCTCTTGTTTAATCTTGAGGGGCTGCTCGGTCTTGGATCAAAAATCCATAAGGAGAAGGAAACAAATCAGGCCGATCTTTTTGGCGGTATTGACGGCGCCGCCCCAAGCATTGCGCCCCAATATAAGTTTGAAAAAGCTCCGGAGCAAATGAAGGAACACGATATGTTGCTGGCTGAGCGTGAGTTGCTGGGCTTGTACCTGAGTCGGCATCCGCTTGATGGTTTCGGAACATATCTGGAAGAAAATACACTGGCCATGAACGAGATAAACGATAGTATGGAGGGCAAGACAGTCACGCTCGGTGGAGTTGTGACGACTATTCGTTCCATTACAACTAAAAATGGTTCAAAAATGGCATTTGTAAAACTTGAAGATAAAACAGGCGAGTGTGAACTCATCGTTTTTCCAGGGGTATACGAAAAACTCAATTCAGTATGGCAACAAGATCGGGTTGTTTTGGCAAAAGGAAAAATTAATTACAAAGATCGCGATGGTAACATTGGTCAAGAGCTCAAGCTGATGGTCGATCAAGCAAATGTCGTATCCGAGGAAGACGCTAAAAGCTACCAAGCCAAAGGTAAAAAGCCTAAACCGCCCAAAGGCTCTGCTCCATCTGGTAAAAGCAAGCCCAGCAGTTTGCCGCCACTTATTTCTTCGCCTACAGCCACGCCAACTCAAAAGCTCTTTGTCCACGTAAAAGATCCAAACGATAATGAAAAGCTGCTGGCACTGAAAAAAGTGGCTTCAGAGCATCCCGGTGAAGACGAGTTAATTCTGGTCCTAGGTGAAAATACCGGTAAAACAGCACTTAGGATGCCGTTTAAAATTACCATCAAGGATGAGTTGACTGCTCGCCTTCACGAATTTTTTGAACCAGAATGCGTTGCAATTAAGCCGTAGTAAGTGCATAGAGTGCAATACCTGTGGCGACAGAAACATTGAGAGATTCTTTCATGCCATGCATCGGTATCTCCATAATAAGGTCGACTTGTTGCAATATCTCATCAGCAACACCGTGAATTTCATTGCCTATAATTAAAGCGATAGACTTGCCTTTGTATTCTTGTTTCAGTTTTTTAACACAATTTGCGGGGGAAATGCTATCGGGGAATTGCTCGAGCGCAACAAGGGCTGCACTTTGCTTTTTTAATTCAGAAATGACTTCCTCCAGAGTTTCAACGTATTCAAAATCTACAGAAGATTCGGCCCCAAGCGCAGTTTTATGAATTTGCCGAGTGATTCTATCAGCAAAATGTGGCATTCTGCTGTCGCCTTCAAATGTAGGATAGGGGGTGTAGCCGCTAAAAATAATCTTTTGAACTCCAAGCGCATCACAAGTCCGGAAGAAGGCGCCAACGTTATGTGTGCTACGGATGTTATGCGCTACCAGGGTGATATACATAGAAACTATAATGCAACAGAGAAGATTAAATAACAAACGCCAACCTATAAATAATCTTTAAATTGTCAGTAATCTAAATAAAGTTAAACTCAAACGCTCTCGTGAAGAGTTTATTTAGAATTTGAAATTTGTATTTTGGGATTTGCATTCTACTGTGAAACGTTTATGTTTTACAGTAGAATGGTTGTATGGCCTTTAATGATGCCGCTGATCATCTCAAGTTTCGCGAAAATGAAGAGCTCAACACTAAAAAACGAGCTGGTCTTTTAAAGATCGCCTATGTTGATAGCCGCACGCTTCAAGATGTGCAGCTTGTAACTGGTGTGTTGAACAACCAAGAGATGTATGACTACAAGTTAGTGCCGCTCTACGACCGCGGCAGCGGTTACACATTTGCAATTACTATCAGTACGCCGCAGCCAATGCTGACAAAGCTCCGCGAGCGCTTTAATGATAAAATCATTGATTTTGTCATGATCAGCAATGAAGGATTTAAAGAGTTCATGCTGCGCTTTGATCCGCCAAAAGAGGTGCACTACGATGACATTACCGTGAGTCATGAAGGTGCAAGCGATAACGTGCAGCAGGTTTCACAAACACTTGAAGGCGTGCTTTCCGACGACATACTGGATTATGTCATTACACAGGCAGATAAGCTTGAAGCCTCAGATATTCACCTTGAAACTGCCCGAACCGGTGTGCGCATTCGCTTTCGCCTTGACGGTGCACTACACCTTATTGCAATAATCTCTCACCAAAAGTATCGTCAGCTGCAGCAATCAATTGCGGTAAAAGCGGGTATTTCTACCTCGGCACCAGATGCGCAAACCGGCCACTTGAGCCAAAAGATTACAAAAGAGGATGGAACTGAAAAAATCCTCAACATGCGTATCGAAACCGTACCGACATTATACGGTCAAGATGCGGTGGTGCGTTTATTTAACATGGATACTGCCTTACTGCGACTCGATAACCTTGGCCTCAGCGAACGAGAACGAAGGCCAATTGATGAGGTTGTTTCGCATCCGCACGGCATGGTTCTAATGGTCGGACCAACGGGCTCCGGTAAAACCACTACGCTCTATTCAATTCTTCAACAAATGAACGATCCGAAGAATAAAATCATAACGCTGGAAGATCCGGTTGAATACGGGCTTGATGGTATGAGCCAAATTCCAGTTTACAGCCGGCAAGGTGATAGTTTTGCCAATAAACTTCGCGCGGTGATGCGCCTTGACCCAGATGTAATAATGGTTGGCGAAATTCGTGATGTTGATACGGCTCGCACAGCGCTACAGGCTGCTGTAACCGGCCACCTGGTGCTTTCAACCTTTCACGCCGGCAATGCCTCAGAGGCGTTTACACGTATGATAGACATGATTGGCGTAAACCCAATCCTTATATCTTCAGTGAAACTGATAATCAGTCAGCGCCTTGTAAGGAGACTTGATGACAAAACCAAACAAGCCTACCAACCAGATGAAGCGGTTCAAAACCATATTCGGGAAAATCTGAAAAACCTTCCAAAAGATATTAAAGCTCCTGACCTGACAAAAATCACCCTCTACAAACCTGGTAAGTCTGAGGAAAATCCTTTTGGTTACAAAGGTCGTATTAGCATCATCGAAGATTTCGTCGTTACGCCCGAGATCCAAGCCATGCTCCGCGATCCATACCACATCCCAACCTCCGATATGATCCAAGCTAAAGCCATGGAACAAGGCATGATCACTATGTACCAAGCTGGCCTTCTCAAAGCCCTAGCCGGCGAGACCACTATAGAAGAAATCAACAGAGTTATTTAGATCGATCCCACAGCTCATCAAAAAGAAAAGCATGTATTCGTGCGATTGCTGGGTCGTCAATAACGATACCGTGAGGGATGTTGAGTCGAGTGATACTAATAATAGCTAATTGTGTGCCATAAATAATGATCTAAGACATGGGCTGTTTTAAAGGCTTGTTTGGCAGGTTGAGCCATCGTCGTTCAGAAAGGTCTGTAATTTTACCACCCTCACCGGTGGCGAGCACTTTCACAAAGATCTTTTTAGCCAGTCGCTGTTTAGTCAAGCTCGGGAAGCGTTTATACATATAGCTACGCATTTGGGCTGAAGAAATTGCACGGTACTCTTTCTTGTTGAGCCTCTCAGTTGTAGCGAGTACATCTCGTAAGATAGCCGCCACACCTTCGTCTTCTTCGTAAATTCTTGAGTGTAGACTGGGTGTTTCGGCCTCCACTTTCTCTAACTGCTTAAGATACGGATCTATACTAACTTGCAAATTTTTAAGCTCAAGTTCTTTTTCAGCAATAATACTCTTAAGTTTTTGGGGTGGCTCAGCAACGTATCGTTTTGTTTTTTCTGTATGTTGCTGGTAGCTCACCATACCCAGTCGCACCAGTTCTTGAGAGATTCGTAAGTTGAGCCGCGATTAATACCCGAAATCTGAGCGATCGCCCGTATAGACGATGGACCAAGCTGTATTAGCGCTGTATATACCCTAAAGTCGCGTCCGTCAAGTCCAATAAGTTCAAGCTTAAATTGCTTCATAGTGTCTTAGTATCATAACCATTTCAATAACTGTAAAGAAAGTAAGTGCCAAAAATTTGTTGCCATATTCCATAGGATAGCACCCATGCTTGAGTATAGTAGAGGCTGATTACAAAAAGGAGCCAACATGGCAAAAGCGTATTGTAGATTTTTTAGCACTGAAACAGCAACATTTGTAGCGATGGCTACCGGTACAGAAGCAGCTTTCGGTGGTTTGGCTGTTCAGCAGTTTCTTAAGGCGAATCATGTGGTGGTTGAGCTTGTTGATCCTGAATTACCTCAACCGATTACAGATGCGGATGGCCTTCGAATTGGTTATCAACAAGCCATACTGCGCCCACCGCTAGCAGATGCACAATTAAAGGAGGTGGGTACATTAGTCGCTGGTGCAGTTCGCCAACCGTGCGAAGTGTTCGATTTTACCGATTCACCGGACCCTTATGAGGGCGCAAGCTTACTGAAAGCCCAAGGGGCGCCACAAGTACCGCGACTCAAATTGGCGGCAGCCTGATCTAGATAACTACCGAAGAAATTTTCTCCGTCAGACCTTCGGCAAAAATTGAAGGGATGATTTCATCGGAAGTTGGATTCTGTATAAAGCTGGCGATAGTTTCTGCAGCAGCTATTTTGTGCTCATCTGTAATTTTAGTTACCTGGTTATCTAGGGCGCCGCGGAAAATTCCCGGAAACGCCAGGGCATTGTTCACTTGGTTGGGAAAGTCGCTGCGGCCAGTTGCTACAACTGCTGCGCCTGCTGATTTTGCTTCATCAGGGTAGATTTCTGGCACAGGATTAGCAAGGGCAAAAATCACCGGATCTTTTGCCATGGTCTTGACCATATCGGCGGTAAGTAATCCCGGTTGAGAGACGCCGATGAAGATATCAGCATCTTTTACGGCATCAGCTAGTAAGCCAGGCTGAACATTTTGTGCAAACTGTAGAATCAGTTGTTTTTCAGTGTTCAGGTTGTCGCGTGATGGTTCAATTATACCCCTCCTATCTACCGCAATAATCTGAGGATGAGCATATTTATAAACCAACTTGGCAATTGCTACGCCGGCCGCACCGGCACCTACCAGCACAATTTTGCATTCTGAGAGAGATTTACTAACCACCTTCATCGCATTAATCAACCCCGCAAGCACGACCACAGCGGTGCCATGTTGATCATCATGCATTATTGGGATGTCCAGTTCTTGCTTCAAACGTTCTTCTACCTCAAAGCAAATCGGTGCGGCAACATCCTCAAGATTGATTGCTCCAAAACTCGGTGCAATCGCCTTTACTGCAGCAACAATCTCATCAGCAGTATGTACATCTAAAACAATCGGCACAGCATCGATATTGGCAAACTGTTTAAACAACATCGCTTTACCCTCCATAACAGGGAGCGCGCCAAGCGGGCCGATGTTCCCCAGCCCTAAAACTGCCGAACCGTCTGATACAACGGCTACCGAATTATTTAACCACGTATAGTCTCTTGCTTCTTCGGGATGCTCAGCTACATATGAGCTGACCGTGCCTACCCCGGGAGTATAATAAAGTTTCAGCTTCTCTGGTTCATCAAGCTGATCTTTCAGTGTAACCTCAATCTTTCCTCGCAACTCTTTGTGTTTCTCTAAAGCCTGTCGTTTTATTTCATCCATACCAACTAGTATACTCGGCGCGGTTTAAATCCCAAACGCAGAATAGTTCAACAGTTGTAGACTATGTTGCGCAAAATTAACAGATGTGATACAATTCTTTGTAATTGCAAAAATAGTAATAATAAGGTAGAGTGGTCAGGTTATGTACGCATTGATTGAAAAAATTGAAAATAGCTTTAAGAAAAAGCAAGTTGTAGATGTCCGAAGCGGCGACACGGTTCGTGTTCACCAGCGGATTAAAGAAGGCAGCAAAGAGCGTGTTCAGGTTTTTGAAGGCCTCGTTATTCGAACAGATCGTAAAGACAGCATGACTAGCACTATCACTGTTCGCCGTATTGCGAGTGGGGTTGGCGTAGAGAAGAGCTTTTTAATCCACAGTCCACTGGTTGAAAAGATAGAAGTTACCAAGAGAAGTAAGGTGCGCCGTAATTACCTGACATATATGCGCAGTCGTAGCGGCAAAAGCGCGCGTCTCGCAGCGGTTGATTTTGATAAAAAAGCTGTAAATGATGTAACAGATCCTGAGGCAGAGGCCGAACTTGCTCGTATTCATGAAGAGCAAAAGCAAGAGCATGAAGCAGAGGCTGCTAAGAAAGCTGAAGAAGAAGCAAAGAAAGAAGCCGAAATCGCTGAAAAACTTGGTGATCGAGCCAAGGCTGAGTAGATGAAAAGAGTAGATCTTGAACACCACTACAATAGTGGTGTTTTTGATACACTGTCAGTATGGTTATTGGGATTGATGAAGTAGGTCGTGGTTGTTGGGCGGGGCCTTTGGTTGCTGCAGCGGTGGGATTTGAGGCAGATTTGATTGTTGATGGTCTTACGGATTCTAAGCTGCTAAGCGCCAAAAAGCGCCGCGCGCTGGTTGATATCATTAAAAACTCCACAAATAGTATTGGATTGGGCTGGGTGTGGCCACGGGAGATCAATGCACTTGGTCTTACGGAGTCTGTTCGATTAGCTATGCAGCGAGCAGTTGACGCAATTAATCTAAATAATAACCAGATAATTATTGATGGCTCAATTAACTACTTAGCTCACGTTCCTAACACAGAAGCGATTATCAAAGCTGATGGGAGTATTCAGGCTGTCTCGGCTGCATCGGTGGTTGCGAAAGTAGCCCGCGATGAATACATGGCTAAAATAGGAATGAAATACCCGGAATATGGCTTTGAAAAACACGTTGGTTATGGCACAAAAGCTCATATTGAGGCCCTAGAAACATACGGCGTGCTGCCAATTCACCGCATTAATTATAAGCCAATCGAAGCTATTATCCGTCAGAATCGGGTATGATATATAACATGAACGTATCTTTAATGATTGCGTCGGCGTGGGTTATTGTCTGTAATGGTTGGCATATCGCCTTGGTGGCTCTAAGAAGTGGATCGGGTAGGCCATTAACTATAAGTGAGCATGCTGTTGAAAGTAAAAGACTACTCTTAATACATAGGGTAGTACACTCACTACCGGTTTTGTTATTTTCACCTCTCGCGGCCCAGCTTTCGGCTCACGGTTATAGTATTGCTGCAACCCTGCTATTAACGGCCGCGGTCTTTGATTGCGTACAGGTTCTTGGTTTAAATAAGAAGTCCGCCCGTTTAGAGAATAGACTGAATACCCATAGTATTGCAGCATGGATTATGGCATTGAGCTATCTATTTTACTCGGCTCAAATTAGTCAAATTGCAAGTGTGCC
Source organism: uncultured Candidatus Saccharibacteria bacterium (assembly GCA_964643895.1). GTDB lineage: Bacteria > Patescibacteriota > Saccharimonadia > Saccharimonadales > UBA7683 > UBA7683. Next base: position 55,763 of record CAZXUE010000001.1, on the reverse strand, counting down.
ACCTTTTATTTATGGTTTAATACTCGCGATATGTCTACTATTACTACTGGGTGCAGCGACGAACACATTCAAAAAGTATTTTTTAGCCATGCAAATGAGTTTTTTCATTCTGCTTTCAAGCGTAGGCCTCATTGCACATACGGTATTAATAGTACGATGACTAACTATTCCCAGGGGCATGAGGCGGAGCAAAGGGCGGCTGAGTTTTTGAAGACACTTGGTTTTGTTATTCGCAATCTTAATTGGCGGACGCGTGTATGTGAGATTGATATTATTGCCGAAAAGGCCAATGTTATCTATTTTGTTGAGGTTAAATATCGTCAAACTGCCAAGCAAGGTATGGGCTTGGATTACATCACCCCAAAAAAACTGCGGCAGATGGTTTTTGCGGCTGAAGTATGGGTTCAGGAAAATAGTTGGAGCGGTGCATATGAGCTGGCCGCGATTGAGCTCACGGGTGTAGCGTTTACAGTAACTAATTTTCTGCCGAGTATTGGTTGAGCCAATCGGTAACAGCTTGGGCATCGCGTTTTCGCCATTCGCTCTTGGAGGTGATCTCGTTAATGCCGATTTTTATTGCACGCTTCAGGGCTGGGTCGCCCGCTTTTGGCTCAAAGAACTCACAGTACTGCTTCAGGTGCTGGTCAGAGTTGAAGAGGGTTGCCGTGTAGCGGGCAAAATCATCGTAACTTTTGCTGCCGCCAAACTGCTTTATAATCCAATCCCAATTATCTACCAACCATTGCCACGCAACGTCGCGTACATAACGGTTGCGAAGTAGGTAAATATACCAGCGAATAGTATCCTGGGTTTTGACAATTTTTGTGTCGAGTATCAGATTTGTGAGCAATTTCGCCCGTGCAGTGTTTCTAGTTGAACAGAGCGCGGCGGTGATGTCGTTTCTAAAATCAGCGTTCGATGATGTTTTGTACAGCTCGATCAGTTTATCAAAATCAGACTCTGTGCCATAGCGCACAGCAACTCCCAGAAGCATCGAACGAATTTCTGCCGGCAAGCTCTCTGGTTCCTCGCTATGGTGCAACTCAAGTGCTCGCTCAATAACAGTTTGATTCTCACTCGCAATTGCAAGGCCAATCAGCGTTGTCCGCAAATGTGTGGTGTTGCTTGGCTCATTCTCTGTATAGTGCCAGCCAAGCGAAGCAAGCTGTTTGTGGCTCAGATTATAACTCAGATCTTTGATGATATCTTCCAGTACCTCGTTGCCTTCAATGATCATCCGCGCGCTTCCCAGGATTCCGGCTATGTGTGACCATACTGCCGCACGTGGCTCATCACTACTTTTTTTAATACTTTCTAATGCTTCAGCAAGCGTTGTATTACCATGTCGGGCAAGCATAACTAGGCCGTTGAGGTAGGTGATCTTCCACTCGCTTGCCTCAGATGGGTCGGCTAATCGCTGTGCGATTACTTCAGTTTGTTCTGGGGCGGTGTAGTGAACAGTGTAATGACCTACACCTGATTGGTTCAGCCGTACAATTTCATCACTACCCAGTTCAAATGACTCGGTTCTTTTTGTAAAGAGTTCCGGAGTGCTTTTTGAAAGAAGAGGGATCTGCCAAAGCGTTTCATCGTCTTTTCCGTCAAGCAAGAGGCGTTGCTGTTGGAGCTTCAGGATCTTTCCGGTCTGCGTTACTGAAACCAGCGGTTGTCCCGGATGCTCTATCCATGCGTTCATCAGGCCCGGTACATCAATGTTCGACACCTCATCGAGCGCATTCCAGAGATCATCACGCGTCGTATTTCCGTATTGGTGCTTTTCAAAATAATTCTTTAAACCTGCCCTCCAGGCTTCGTCACCAACTAAATCATGGAGCATCTTGAGCAACTTGCCGCCTTTGGCGTAGACAATTGAAGGATCAAATAAGGTATGGATCTCATCCGGATTTTTAACTGCAACACGAACTGCTTGCACATCTTTGTAAACATCACGGTTGGTTGCAGAGGCAACATCTTGTGCGACAAATTCTTCCCAAATCTGCCACTCTGGATGCAGCCTATCTGCCGCTAAATATTCGGTCATATTAGCAAAGCTTTCGTTGAGCCATAAATCATCCCACCACTGCATCGTAACCAAATTACCAAACCATTGATGGCTGAGTTCGTGTGCAACCACTAGCGTGATCCACTGCTGAGTACTGAGCGAAGGGTTGCCTGGATCTGAAAGCAGCACGGTTTCACGGTAGGTGATCAAGCCCCAGTTTTCCATGGCGCCGCTCTCAAAATCAGGCAGTGCCACCTGATCGCACTTTTCTAAAGGATAGGGCACACCAAAGTAATCGTTGTAAAACTCAATCAAATCAACCGCTTCTTTAACCGAATAGTCGAGCCAGCTGGCGTTTTGTGCTGCACTTGCCCACGACCTTACAATCACCCCATCTCTTGTTTTGGCCTCCCTCATCACCATCTCGCCTGTAACAAATGCTAACAGATAGGTGCTCATCTTTGGTGTCGTTTCAAAAACTGTTGTCTGTTTGCTGTCATCTACTTTCTGGTCCTGAACACGCATATTTGAAAGTACATTCTCGCCGTCAGTCGTAATCAGCGTAACATCAAACGTGGCCCTCGCCGCCGGCTCATCAATGCATGGAAACACCTCGCGGGCATGGTGGCTTTCAAATTGCGTGGCAATGAGCTTTTTTCGCTTGCCTTCGTGTTCAAAATAGCAGGGGTACATACCGTGCATGGCATCAGTTATGTTGCCATTAAACTCAAGCGATAGAGTAACAGCGCCGCTCAGATTCTCTTCGCTGTGGAGTGTAAGCACATCCTCCTGGAGGTTAGTCTCTACTGCTGCCTGATCAATCTTTGCAGAAGTGATGGTTAAATCTTTTGCATGGAGTTTAATATCTCGCGCGTTCTTCGGCAGAAATCCTCGAATAGTAACCGAGCCAGAGAATTTTAGATTTTCGGCATCAATATCAAGCGTGAGTGAGTAATGTTTAGGTTGCAGCTGTGTGTAGAGTTGTTTGAGCATACCGACCAGTATAAGCTATTGACACAATAAACATAAATATGATATAATGAAGGATATGGATGAACACTTTCCATCAGCTAAAGAACATCTGAGTGCTTTAATTGAACAAGCGAGTGCATTAAGCAGCAGGGCATGGCTGGTTGAGGGAGTGGATATGGTTCCGGTGCATGTCGAAGATCCAACTATATTTAACGATCTTAAATTAACTGATGTTGAAACCAGTATCAAGTATGATCCATTTGAATTTGCATCTACGGTAGGCGGCGATGTCTGCACGCTGGCGTCATATCAGATAATTGCCACAGGCTACAATGAGGCAGGGCAAGCTGTGCACAGAACATATCGTATGGTTTTTGACCCTCAGTGGTCTTGGTTGCGTGAATACAGTGGCGTGGAGACAGTTGCTTTGGGATCTGACACCACCGATAATCCCTTAACTGATGAAGAAAAGGAGGTATGGAAGGAAATTATTGCTGACCCAAGAAATAAATCATTTTGGAGACTGCGTGAACTTGATGAAGATGAGCAGCCTATTGGCAAACGTGAACTTTTGGAAATGGAACAGCTGCTCACCTACATAGAGCAGGGGGCGTAAGTTTATTGGATGTTTCCGGAGGATATGCTATACTAGTGCTAGTCCGGCCACAATGGTCGGAATTTTTCATAATAGAAGCGTAGGTCATCCTGGGCTTGCCGAAGGATCTAGTGGGGTCAACCGGCAGATTTTTCGGCAAGCTCAAATGACAAAATAAATTGAAAGGAAATAGAAATTATGGAATTGCAAATTAAACAATTAGTTGCTGCCATCAAGGTTTTAGCTGAAGAAAAGAATCTTCCCGAAGATATTGTGCACGAAGCAGTAGAGCAAGCTCTTGCGGCTGCGTTTCGTAAAGATTTTGGCGAACGTGAACAAAACGTAACCGTCCAGCTTAATCAAAACACCGGCGATGTTACTGCAACCACTAGCTACGATGTAGTTGAGGATGACGCTGTTGAAAATGACGCCCAACAGCTCACGGTAGAGCAGGCGCGGAAGTTTAAAAAAGATGCCAAAGTTGGCGATGTTATTACGGAAGTTGCGCATCCTACCACCTTTGGCCGCGTAGCTGCCCAGACAGCAAAACAGGTGATCTTACAGCGTCTGCGCGAGGCTGAGCGTGAGATTATTCTTGAAGAGTATGAAGATAAAATAGGTACCGTTATTGTGGGTACTGTGCAACGCGTTGAGCCTCGTGTGGTTCGAGTCGATCTTGGCAAAGCCACCGGTATCTTGCCAGCAAGCGAGCAAATTCAGGGCGAATACTACGGTGTTGGCTCGCGCATTAAAGTCTTTTTGAAAGATGTGGAACGCGGCAATCGTGGCCCGCAGCTGGTGCTTTCTCGCGCCAACGAAGCCTTTATTGAATACCTCTTCCGTCAAGAAGTTCCCGAGATGGAAACTGGTGCCGTTGAAATTAAGGGCATTGCCCGTCAGGCTGGTATGCGTACTAAATTGGCAGTTGCTTCAACTGTCCCTGGCGTTGATCCTGTAGGAACCTTCGTGGGTGGCCATGGTACACGCGTGCAAGCGGTGATGAACGAAATTGGTGATCAAGAGAAAATCGATATCATTACCTTTGCTGAAGATACTGAGACCTATATCAAGAATGCCCTTTCCCCAACAGAAGTTATCCGCGTTGAACTAAACGAGAAGGTGAAGCACGCCAAGGTTATTGTGGATCAATCGCAACTTTCTATCGCCATTGGTAAGGGTGGCCAGAACGTGCGTCTTGCCAGTAAACTAACCGGCTACGAACTTGACATTGAGTCTGGCACACCAGCTCCTGTGGCGGCTCCGGAAGTAGCCGAACCAGCTACCGAAAAAGCGCCAGTAGTTGAAAATTCACCTGCCAAAAAACCAGCCAAGCCAAAGCGCCGCGACGACATCGAAGCCGGTTTACTTGGCGCCATCGAAGAACACGGGGAGTAGTATGGCTGAGCGCTGTCCGCTGCTGCCAGGAGGCCTCTACTGGGAAAACGAAACGACTATACCTGATTTCTGTCAAGATAACTGCGGCGATCTTATGACAGCTGCTATCACACACGGCTCGCGTGATGGCGAGTATGACGTATTTGTTCCAGATATAGGTGAAGATTGATGTGTTCACACTGAGTACGGTCTTGAGACTGAGGACATTAGCCTCCAAAGAGGTGTTGGAGCTACAAGAGTTGTTGGTGTAACAGATAATTGTATGGGTTGTGGTAATGAATATGGTGCTCAATCATTCAGCTTCGTGTGCGTGAGAGATTGATGGATTAGCACTCTTGTGTTTGGAGTGCTAAGTGCTACAATGGGAGTATGAACTCGGCAAAAGATTTTCAGGAATTTTTAAACCGGCTGACGGAGAACGCGCGGAACAGCCTTCAGCATGCTGAAGGCATTGCTCGGGGTTTCGGCAGTGCTTATATTGGCACGGAACATATTCTACTAGGGGTTCTTAGTCAAAATGGCTCAATTGGTGCAAAACTTTTAGAGACATCAGGTGTAACGCTCGATAGAGCACGCACCGCCCTGAAGCTAACTCCGAAAGCCTTGGTTATTAACCTAGCTGGCGGCAAAGGCTTGAGTGAGGCGGCTAAATTAACTCTACGAACGAGCTGGGAGATAGCCAAAGAATTTAATCAAGATTATTGCGGTACGGAACATATTCTCTACAGTATTCTTATTCAGAAAAATGCGCGGGCAAATGTACTGCTGCGTGATATGAACATCAACGTTGATGACTTAACTTCAGAGCTTGAGGGCTATCTCAACCAGCAGCGCTTTGAGTATGAAGAGGCTGCAACTGGCAAAAAACCTCGTAATAAAAAAGCTCAGAGTGCACTAGAGTTCTTCGGAACAGATTTAACCGAAGAAGCTAGAGCGGGTCGGTTGGATCCGGTTATTGGTCGAGCAAAAGAGTTGCAGCGCGTGATCACCATTCTTTCAAGACGCACTAAAAACAATCCTGTACTCATTGGAGAGCCGGGCGTTGGTAAAACTGCAATTGTTGAAGGTTTGGCACAACGCATTGCTGAAGAAAAAGCCCCAGAAAACCTACTTGATAAACGTATTGTTATGCTCGACCTCGCAGGGATGATTGCCGGAACCAAATATCGTGGCGAGTTTGAAGAGCGTCTCAAAGCCATCATGCAGGAAATTGCGGCCGATAGTAACGTGATTGTCTTTATCGATGAAATTCACCTGCTAGTTGGTGCGGGTGCCGCCGAAGGCGCGCTTGATGCCGCTAATATCTTAAAACCGGTACTTGCTCGGGGCACGATGAGGGTTATCGGTGCGACAACTATTGACGAGTACCAAAAAAGTATTGAAAAAGATGCTGCACTAGAAAGGCGCTTTCAAAGTGTGCAAGTATTGCCGCCAAGCGTGGAGGAAACGGTTGCGATCTTGCGCGGTCTTAAGGCAAAGTACGAGGCCCATCATGGCGTTGGCATTGATGATACAATTATTGAACAAACAGTTCGTTTAAGCGAGCGCTACATGGCAGAACGGTTCATGCCAGACAAAGCGATTGATTTACTTGATGAAACGGCGGCTCATATTCGGGTGGAACGCTCGCATGTGCCTGAAACGCAACGAAAACTTTTGAAGGAAATTAAGTTATATCGTCATCGCATGGAAGAAGCGGTCATTCATGAGAACTTTGAAGTGGCTGCTAAGCACAAAGTAAGGCTTGCAGAGCTTGAGGAAACGCTGGAAAAGCAACGTAGCAAGTTCCGTAGTCGTCTTATCATGACAGAGCAAGATTTAGCAGGCGCGGTAGCCCTCATTACCGGTATTCCAGCTCAGAAGATCCTTAAAAAAGAGGCTAGCTACCTCATGAATTTAGAGAAGACCCTGGCAAAGCACGTTATTGGCCAATCTGAGGCTTTGCAAGCAGTTGCCCGGGCAATTCGCCGTAATCGGTCAGGCGTCAGTGCTCGCACTCGCCCAATTGGCTCGTTTGTATTCTTAGGTCCTTCCGGTGTAGGTAAAACTGAACTGGCGCGCGTGCTAGCTCGTGAACTATATGATCGCAGTGATGCTTTGATAAAAATTGATATGAGTGAGTTTTCCGAACGGCACACAGCCTCGCGGCTGGTCGGCGCCCCTGCTGGCTACGTGGGGTACGAAGAAGGCGGTCAATTGACCGACAAAGTACGCAGAAACCCGTATAGTCTTATTTTGCTTGACGAAATTGAAAAAGCACACCCCGATATATTTAACATGTTGTTACAGATATTGGAAGACGGCGTCTTGACAGATGCAAAAGGTCGAACCGTTGATTTCACAAATACGGTTATTATTATGACCGGAAACGTGGGTGCGGAACAGTTGCAGCGAGAATCTAGCCTTGGGTTCCGTGTGAGTAACGATGACGAGCAGTCTGATCTCGATGAACTGCACGAAGACAACAAAGAGCGTGTTATGGAAGAGCTCAAAAGCGCCATGCGGCCAGAATTAATTAACCGTATCGATAAAGTTGTGATCTTTCGTGCCCTGACCAACAAAGAGGCGCTGCAAGTGCTCAATCTACAGATTGAAGAGCTCAACCAACGCTTGGAGCAAGAGCATAACCTTAGTATTCGGGTTTCGTTGCAAGCCAAACGGGTGCTGCTCAAAAAAGGTTACAAACCACAAAGTGGTGTCAGAACTTTGAGGCGTGAGCTGCAAGACGAGATTGAAGACCAGATTGCCGAGGAAGTGATTGCCGGACTCTCTCCAGAAGTAACTCATTTTGATGTCGCTGCCATAAAAGGTAAAGTCATTGTTTCTCCAGTGGTCAAAGCTGTCGCAAAGTCTAGAGCCAGTCAGTCGACAACAAAGTAGCCTCAGCTGCCCTGGTTCTTTTATGCCGGCTTAATTTTACCCGTGCACTTATGATTGAGAATGGTGATAGTAAGAGGCCGGGTATTGATATACAATAACGGTATGAAACGTCGACTATTCGCGGGGTTTGGGATTACGTTACTACTGGCAATGGGGGGGTGGGTATACCTTAACCGCCAGTATGTGAAAGATCAGTATGTGGTGTATCAAAATCCGCTTCAATCGCAAGCCGCAGCCTTAATGCCAAGTCTTAACCTTACAAATAAGGGTCAATTTTTGTATAAAGCAAGCCAGCCGGAAGTGTTGGATGCTACAAAGTTTAACCAGGCGTGCGGCGGCGTGCATCGTGAGCACAGCGTTGTGCTTGGGTGTTACACAAAGCAGAGATTTTATATCTATAATGTCACCGACCAGCGCTTAGATGGTGTTCAGGAGGTGACTGCGGCTCACGAGTTGCTTCATGCGGTGTATGAACGGCTCTCTCCTTCTGAAAAAAATGCGCTTAATCAGCAGCTTCGTACAGCAGCAGCTGCAATTGAAGATGAGCGTTTTATTGCCACACTTGATCAGTATAAAAAATCAGAACCTAACCAGGTTGATAACGAGCTTCACTCCATTTTAGGCACCGAAATTGCAATCTTGCCCGCCTCGCTCGAAGCTCATTATCAACGTTATTTTAAAGATAGAGCTAAGATTGTACGCTATGCCCAGCAGTATGCCGATACCTTTAACGAGATCGAGGCGCAGATTAAAACATATGACACAAAACTGGCTGAGCTAAAACAAGAGAAAGACCAAAAAGAAGCATCCTTGGCTAGCCAACAACGCGTTATTGAGAACCAGAGATCGCGCTTAAATCAGCTCCAATCTTCCGAGGATATCGAAGCCTATAATCAGCTGGTGCCAGGCTTTAACCAGCTTGTGAGAACATTTAATGACGACGTAGCTATCCTGAAGGAGATTATCGCAATCTACAACTCTATTGTAGCTGAGCGCAATGAGCTAGCGGCCACTCAGAACGATCTGCTTAAAGGGCTCGATAGCAGTTACCAGACCATTCAGTAGCCGGATGATATACTAAAAGCATACATGGCAAAATCTTCGGTACAATTTGTGTGTCAGGAGTGTGGCGGGCGGCACAGCAAGTGGGCTGGTCGCTGTAGTAACTGTGGGGCCTGGAACAGTTTGGTGGAGGAGCTGCCGCTGAGTAAAGATGCAGCACTTGCCGCAGTAAAAGGTAATGAGCTGGCTGCAACACCAATCGGAGCATTAAAAAAATCACAAAAATCAGAACGATTAAAAACTGCTGTACCAGATGTTGATACCGTGCTGGGCGGCGGGTTTGTCGCCGGCAGCGTAAACTTGATTGCCGGACAGCCAGGCATTGGTAAAAGTACGCTGTTAATGCAGCTTGCGGCGCAACTTTCTAAAAATCAGCAAGTGCTGTATGTGAGCGGCGAAGAATCTTTGGAACAGGTAAGCCTGAGAGCAAGCCGTATTACACCGAAAGATCAAAAAGTACTTTTGGCTAGCTCAACAAGCAGTGATGACATTGCACAAACCATTCTCACGGGTAGTTATAAGGTTGTCATTGTAGATTCAATTCAGACTGTCTCTTGCCAGTCTGTCGCCTCGGCGCCTGGCTCAGTAAGTCAAATTACTAATAGCACATATCTTCTCACGCAAGCCGCAAAACAGTCCGGAACGACGCTGATAGTAGTAGGCCATGTTACCAAAGAGGGAAATATAGCGGGGCCAAAGTTGCTTGAACATCTTGTAGACGTGGTGCTCAATTTGGAGGGTGATCGCTATGGTGGGTTCAAAGTGCTCAGAGCGGTAAAAAACCGCTATGGTTCAACTGCTGAAGTCGGCATATTCGATATGAAAGACTCTGGTTTGGAACCGGTAAGTAACCCTTCAGCCGTGCTTTTAGCCGAGCGGCAAGTGGCGGATGGCTCGATTGTTATGGCTGCCATGGAAGGTACTAGGCCAATTCTGGTAGAAATTCAGGCTTTGGTAAATCGGACTTCATTTGGGTATCCAAAACGGGCCGCCTCTGGATTTGATCTCAATCGCCTTAACTTACTTACCGCAGTGCTAACCCGTCGTACCAAGCTTGATTTAAGCGAACATGATGTATACATCAATGTGGTTGGTGGTATAAAAATTACTGAGCCCGCGGCAGATTTAGCGGTATGTATGGCAATCGCCTCGGCTGCCAAAGGTATGCAGCTGAAGGATGATGCAGTGGTGTTTGGCGAAGTTGGACTTTCCGGAGAGGTTCGCCATGTGCCAAACATCGAACAGCGCCTAAAAGAGGTAAAACATCTCGGATTTAAAAAAGCTGTCGGGCCAAAATCTGATACAAAATCAACCATTTTGGCATCGGTTTCATCTTTGAAGGACGCTCTCAATACGTATCTGAAAGCATAAAATCCGTTCTTTCATTCCCGACCTGATCGAGAATCCAGTATAATAATTGTATTAGAAGATCATGAATTACGCATTACCCATCATTACAATACTCAATTTTGCTTTAAGCAGTATCATCCTATGGCGATTGCTGCCGCGCACCAGCAATCGTACGAAAAATCGTATTCTTCTCGACACTAGTGCTCTCATGGATGGCCGGGTGCTAGAGGTTGTTCGCTCTGGCTTCGTGGCCACACAGCTTGTTATTCCACGGTTCGTGATTGCTGAGCTGCAGCTGCTGGCTGATAAAGCAGATCATTTAAAGCGTGAACGAGCTCGCTACGGGCTACAAGTAATACAAGACCTTCAAGACAGTCGACAGGTGAGCGTGGGTATCGTCAGTGATGATATTAAATCTGAATCTGGAGTTGATGAAAAGCTGGTAAAGTTGGCTCTCAAACAAGGGGCGATGCTTTTTACAACCGATTTTAACCTGTTGAAAGTTGCAGAAATTGAAGGGGTGAGGGTGCTCAACGTAAATGAATTAGCTCAAAACCTGCGACCAACAACCATCCCAGGGGAAACAACAGAAATCAAAATTGTTGGTAAAGGCCAAGAGCGCAACCAAGGCGTCGGTTACCTGCCCGACGGTACACTCGTAGTAATAGAGAACGCTGGCAGTATTCGCAACAAAACCGTCAAGGTAGAGTTCACCCGCAACCTCCAGACAACCGCCGGCCGCATGATGTTCGCCAAAATGACCGAAACCATCAAGCCCGATAGTATTCATAAATCGCAAAAACAATCCAGAAGAAAACCGTCGTTCCCTAAAAAACAAACCGCCGAAGACAAACTCATCGCTACCATCAATTCAAAGTAACTTCCCACACGGTATTTTGAGAATAATCTGAATACCGTAGAACACAGCGTCTGGGTGATTCAAATACTCAATTGTTGAGGGAGATTTCTTTTTTAGAAACAGCTCCTTGCTTCGTTCTATATGCCCCGGAATCACTTTCTGTGCAACACCTTCGTATTGTAGGGTTATTAACGTTTCTAGCTCCCAGCCTACCACTAGAGATACACGACAATTCTTACTTATGTTTTGATTTTTGCGCGAATGCTTCTGGCTCTGAAAATATACATTTCCTCTAGCATCCTCTGCAAATGCCACTAATGCTGACTGTGGTTGTTCATTCGAAATTGTTGATAGCACGCATAGCTTGCTGCCTCTCAGGGCGGTAAGCATATCGTTTTTTTTGCTTAACGTTCCTTAGTGAAGCTGCGGTTAACTAGTGATCTGGATGGTTCGAGATGACGAGGTGGACTGATAGTAGAGGTTGTCGGTAACACGGACTTGAATCGTGTAAGTGCCTTGGCCCGGAAAAGTGTAGGAGGTGCTATAGCTGCTGCCGCTACCTGGTTGCGTGCTGATAACCTGCCCATTCACAATGAATTCCACGGTCTGAGGAGCATTTGGACCACTTGCAAAGTTCACGCTAAGGGTTCGCGTGCGAGAGGGGTCACCCACATCACCAAGCGTGAATCCTGTGGCTGCCTCAACACCACACTGATGTACATCGTCGTTGTTCTTGATGTCCCAGCCTTCTGGCGGGGTGCCGGTGGTTTCTTGGTTGGTAACGGGGTCGATAGCGCTCATAACTTGAATAGTCTCTCTGGCGGCTGGTGGAGTACAGTCAGTTGCTAGTTTTCGCGAAACCTTATCCATCACAAAATCTTTGTTTACCTCGCGAGGCTTCTTATACCATGATTGGAACATGTCGCTTCTGCCTGAAACTCTGATTGTTTGAATGCCTGAAGGTTTGGTGAACCACTCATTAGCCTTGTAGCCGTATTGTGGCTTCGTCATGACTTCGGCATGAGCACGCGCCATAAAATCACCAAACATTGGTCCGGTCTGAAGGTGGGTGGTGCTATTCATGACAGTACCGTCTGAGCGGCCAACCCAGATGCCAACAGCAAGTTTTGGCGAGTAGCCCATCATCCAGCCGTCTTTTGCGTTATCGGTCGTACCAGTTTTCACGGCTGCTTTAACGCCTCGTGGGTTGAAGGCGACAGGGTTGCCGAAGGTAACGCGGCGCGATCTATCGTCAGCGAGAATATCGCTTATGAGGAATGAAATTTCCTCGCCCTTTTCACCCATGGTTTTGGTGCCGGCACTATCTTTCCATTCCTGTACAATTTCACCGTTTGATTTTTCAATTTTTAGCACATACGTTTCGGGTTTAGATACACCGCCGCGAGCGAGTGTCGCATAGGCAGCAGTATGCTGATCTAATCTCACGCTGCCACTCCCGATAGCCAGTCCGAGCGAATCACAGCTCTCGCCGCATCCAATTCCAGTTTCTCCCATGTTTTTAGCAAGATCAATAACTGAAGCCATGCCTGAGGCTTCAGCTGCCTTAATGGCGGGGATATTACGAGATTCCGCCAAGGCCTGGCGGATAGAGATGCCGCCGCGGAAGCCTTTATCAAAGTTGTTAGGGCACCAACTACCCCAGCACTTTTTATCATCTGCCAATGTGCTTCCTGGGCCATATTGGTTTCCTTCAAAAAGTTTGCTGTACACTATCGGCTTCAGACTCGAACCTGGTTGTAAGTTTGCAGTTGCGGCATTGTATGAGCCAAAGCCTGGATATTTGTAATCGCGGCTGCCAACAAGAGTTAAGACCTGGTTTGTTGGTACGTCAACTGCCACAAGAGCTGCGTTATCACCCCGTTGTCTTTCAACAGCGTTCATATTGTCGGCAACTGATTTTTCGGCAATTTGCTGCATGTCCCAATCGAGCGTGGTGGTAACGCGCCAACCACCTTTGCGAACGTTATCAGCGCCATATTTACCTTCAAGTTGTTTGACGAGCTCGTCTACAAAGTGAGGTGCTTTTTTGGCAGTCGGCTCACTGGAGAGCGGCTTAATACTTGCTAAAATATCAACCTCTTTGGCATTTTTGGCATCGCTGGATTTAATATAACCTTGGTCCCGCATGTAATCTATGACTGTGCGCTGACGTGCGAGCGTAGCCTCGGGGTCAAAGCTTGGACTGTTGCTATCGTAAAGGCTGGGATATTGAGGGATGGCGGCAATATAGGCGGCTTGCTCAATACTTAAGTCTTTCGCGGAGATGCCAAAATAGCGCTGCGCGGCAGATTCTACTCCGTAGGCAGTTCCTCCATATCCAATTGAGTTCAGATAAAAATTAAGAATTTCATCTTTCGAATACGTGCGCTCTAGTTCGATCGAAAGAATAACCTCCTTGAGCTTTCTCGTATAACCTGCAATACCCGAGCGCGTATTGTCCTCCAAAATTACATTACGAGCCAGCTGTTGGGTAATAGTCGATGCTCCCTGCTTACCAGTACCGCTTACATTTACCCATACAGAACGGATAATCCCGCGAATATCAAAACCACCATGCTTGTAAAAGTCTTTATCTTCAATGGCAACAGTGGCCCACTTCATGTTGTTATTGATCTGATCAGGTTTTACAAAAGTGAGTTGCTGATCTTTGTACAGTTCATAGAGCAATACCTGGCCTGTGCGATCATAAAATTTAGTGGTGCGACTCTGGACACGTTTAGTAAGTTCATCCGGACCAATGGCAAGATCTTTCCGGAAGATAGCAAAGACAGCTAAGATTAAGATAATCCCTGCAGCCAACCCAAGGCCAGTTAGCTTCAGTGCCATAATTGCACCCTGCTTAGAGAACCAGTACTTAAAGAATCGTTTTGGATGTAACCGGTAGGCAGCACGCTTTAATCGGGATTTAGGTAGGGTGGCTAAGAATTCTGCCTTCTTACGTGATTTAGCATCAGCTTTTACACGTTTTTTCGTAGCGAGATTACTATAGACCGAGTGGGCGCCTTTTCGATGCGAGGGCTTACGGATCGAGCCAGCTGCGGCTTTCTTGTCGTTTTTCTTCATACCTTAATTGTACCTCATGCTTATGGTATAAAGTATAGCACTTTAGCGAGTGAAATACAGATGGTATAATAGGCTTTGATGAAACAGCTCAGAAACTATTGCTATCCAACATATGCCCTGTAGGGCATAATTTTAAACCTTAGAATTATTAAACCACCTAAATGAACAGAGGAAATTATGACACTCTCAGAAGAACTTACCTGGCGCGGATTTGTAAATCAAACGACCTTTAAAAATGTATCGGTGCTTGACAGAACTCCAATCAGTTTTTACTTTGGTGTGGATCCAAGTGCCGACAGTATGACCGTTGGCAACCTGGCCGCCGCCATGATGGTCCGCCATTTTATTAATCACGGACACAAGGCGACACTACTTATAGGTGGCGCAACAGGCTTAATTGGTGACCCTGATGGCAAAAAGCAAGAGCGAGACCTTAAAGAACTTGAAGTAATCGCGCAAAATGTTGCTGGAATATCTGCGCAATACAAAACGGTATTTGCAGGTCAACCATTTAGTATTGTGAATAATCACGATTGGTTTAAAGATATTCAATTTGTGGATTTCTTAAGGAACTACGGCAAGCACTTCTCTATGACACAACTGCTCAATAGGGAATTTGTAAAAAACCGCATTGGCAAAGGCGGAGCCGGTATTAGCTATGCCGAGTTTAGCTACGCGCTTATTCAAGGCTATGATTTCCTACACTTATACAGAGAAGGCGGCGTGACATTGCAACTTTGTGGCGCCGATCAATGGGGGAATAGCCTTGCCGGCGTTGAATTAATACGAAAAGTTGAGGGTGCAGAAGCGCATGTGTGGTCAACGCCGCTTGTTATTAATAAAACAACTGGCGTGAAGTTCGGTAAGTCTGAAGATGGTGCGGTGTGGCTTGACCCAAATAAGACAAGCCCGTACAAGTTCTATCAGTTCTGGTTAAACGTTGATGACGAAGGAGTGGGCGACTACCTTAAAATCTACACGCTTATTCAACCTGATGAATTCGACACTTTGATGGAAGATTTTGAGGCCGACAAAGCTGGAAGAGCCGCGCAGAAGTATTTAGCATACGAAGTAACAAAGTTGGTACACGGCGAACAGGCGGCTGGTAGTGTCAGAAATGTTTCGGACGTACTCTTTGGTACGGCAAGTTTTAATGATCTTTCAGATGAGGATCTTGAAGAGCTCGCAAAAGAGATACCGGTTGCCAAGAGGGGCTCCGTGATAGAAATGCTCGTTTCAACTGGTGCTGCCGTCAGCAACGGCGAAGCCAGACGCTTCATCCAAGGAGGCGCAGTTTCGGTTAATGGCGAAAAAATCACCGAAGATCAAGAAATCAGCCAAACTGGTCTTCTCAAAAAAGGTAAAAATACCTTTATTCTTATTAAGTAGACATCCGTCCCGAAAGTGATCTCGATAAGCAAGGCTACAGGCACTAGCTACTCAGATCGGTACCGTACTTTTCAGTATTCTTCTTGCTCTCTTGATAATCAAGTAGGCTGTTAATTCTGTTTGCAAGCTCGTAATCTTTGCTGGTAATTGAGTTGGCTTCATGAGTTTTGGTCGTGACAAAAACTTCATTGTAGTCTCGAATGCCAAGATCCGGGTGGTGCTTCAGCTGTTCAGCAATATCACCAACTGAGTTTAATAATGCGAGTGCATGAGTAAAATCCTTGCATTTTACTGCAAAAATTAACGCCCCATCTTTTTCGCTCCATCCTTCTGGTATTCCCATAATAAAGAGTATAACAAAACATGTTGACAACCAGTTTTTTCAAGCGTAATATTCTTTAGGTTCTAAAATAATGAGATTCTAAGGCAATCTATGACGCGTGAAGAAAACATTAATGAAATAGTCTTTAGCTTTATCAACTTTCGCAAAGGCTTGGTGAGGGGTGAGCACAGCGCTATATTAAAGCTACCGCACGCACAGGGCGAAGCGTTATTTTGTGTTTTTCACAATAACGAGGTTACTGTGAGTGAACTGGCTGGATTTCTTGGCGTGACACCAGGTGCTGCGACTCAGCTTGTGGATGCATTAGTCCAGTCGAGCTACATTGAGCGGATGGTTGATCAGAATGATCGTCGTGTTACAAAATTAAAGCTTTCGCAAAAAGGCGAAGTAGCGTTAAAGGAATCAAAAAGAGCAAAACTTACTAAGTTGAACCAGATACTTGCGCCTCTGAGCGATTCGGAGCTTGAAACGCTGGCAAGCCTGCTCAAAAAAGTAAGTCAATCAATTCAAGAACAAGGAGGAAGAAATGAGAGAAAAGCTTAAAAAAATACTGCCTAAACGTCGGATTCATGAATCCGAAAAAGTATACCAACGACGTTGGCATATACTTGGGGTGCTCTGCCTGTCGCTGCTGATTGTTATGGTGGGTAATACAACGCTTAATGTTGCATTGCCAAGGCTGAGCGAAGATTTGGCCGCCACCAATACGCAGCTGCAGTGGCTTGTTGATTCCTACTCTTTAGTTTTCGCAGGCTTCCTCTTTTTGGCAGGATCAGTCGGGGATAGATTTGGCCGAAAGGGTATTTTGCAAACCGGTCTGGTGCTTTTTGGAGCAGCTTCTGCATATGCGGCCTTTGGTGTTGATACTGCCAATCAGCTAATTGTAGCTAGGGCCGTAATGGGCCTCGCCGGAGCTATGATTATGCCGGCGACACTTTCAATCTTGACCAACGTGTTCCCAAATGAAGAAAGAGCTCGAGCGATTTCTCTTTGGGCCGGTATCAGTGGTGCTGGTATGGCATTTGGGCCACTCTTGACAGGATTTATTCTGGAACATGGATCATGGCATGGTGCATTCTTGATTAATCTTCCCTTAATTCTCGTCGCCCTTGTTTCAGGAGCGCTCTTGGTGCCTCGCTCATCAGATCCTGGTCAAACAAAGTTCGACATTTTTGGGTCTATTCTTTCTGTATTTGGCCTGACGAGCATTGTTTACGCTATTATTGAGGCTCCAAACCATGGCTGGCTCAGCTCCGAAACGCTAGGTGTGTTTGGTCTTGGGTTCATTATAATGGCACTCTTTGTGTGGTGGGAGCTGCGGGCCAAGCACCCGATGCTTGATGTTCGGCTTTTCAAAATCGCTGCTTTTGGCGTAAGTTCGTTGGTACTTTCACTGGTGTTCTTTGCCTTGATGGGAATGTTCTTCAATATGAGCCAGCTCATGCAGCTTGTATGGGGCTACCAGCCGCTCGACTCTGCGGTTAAGATGTTGCCCATGTCACTGGTTATGGTTGTAGGTTCAATACTTTCACCACGGCTTGTCGAACGATTTGGGAAAAAGGTGGTGGTTGGCTCAGGAATGCTCGTTATGTCTGTTGGTGTAGCCATGCTTGCAACTATGGGTGTCTCGCCAAATTACATTGTACTGGTGACATCTATGTGTATTGCTGCACTTGGCATGGCCACAGCTATGTCACCAACTACTGACCTTATGATGTCTGCCGTACCGCGCGCAAGAGCTGGAATGGGCTCAGCTATGAACGACACAACGCGTGAACTTGGCGGTAGTCTTGGAGTTGCGGTTCTCGGTAGCTTACTAGCCTCGCAGTACGGGAGTAAGATTGCGCCAGCAATTGCAAACTTGCCCGATCAGGCAAAGGAGATCGCTGCCAGCTCGCTTGCCGGGGCGTTAAAGATAAGCGAAATGTTGCCAGAGCCTATCCGTGTTTCGGTATTAAGTGTTGCAAAAGAGGCTTGGATCAGCGGTTTCAGACGGGCTTTGGTTGTCGGTGCCATTATTATCGCCATCTCTTCACTGGTCGCTTTCATCTGGCTTCCAAATAAGTCAGAAGAATCTCTTGACGAAGTGGTTCACGGTTAAAAATGAAAACGACCCCGATTGCTCGGGGTCTTTTTCTGAAAGAGCGGATTGGTAGTATCGACGCTTCTCGGCTGGGGCCTTCCCAGCGTATCCAACTATGGATCTCAGAAACCTCTGGTAGTGCGTTATTTTCACAGCATGGAATGGATCTGCTCTGCTACCGGCTCTGCGAGAGATTCAGCTCCTGGTTTGCACTGAACGATGTAGTAGTAGGCGCCAGACACGCCCACGCTACGATCCCTTGCTTCCTCGAGCCGGCCATATTCCACACCTGTGCTCGAAGAACGAACAACTAT
The DNA here is from genome assembly GCA_964643895.1 of uncultured Candidatus Saccharibacteria bacterium. Taxonomy (GTDB): domain Bacteria; phylum Patescibacteriota; class Saccharimonadia; order Saccharimonadales; family UBA7683; genus UBA7683. The sequence continues at coordinate 37,435 of CAZXUE010000001.1, read as the reverse complement.
GTACGAGAACCGTTCGGTACACCACAGTTCTGCCACAGTTTTGGTGATCGCATCCCAGTTCATGGTTACACGAGGCTGGATGCGCCTACCACTCTCGTAGCCCTGCTGGGCACCACGCTTGAATGCATCGAAGATGCCCATGCATGCTCCAAAGGTATACGGGGTTCTTCACCCCTTGCAGCTCATGAGTTGAACTACTATTACCATTATAGCACAGATTATTATAAATGTCAATGATCTATAATCTGTTGGTGATGAATTTACAGTCCTCAGTACAAAAAATTAAAGGGGTGGGGCCGGAAACTGCTAAAAAGCTGTTGAAGCTTGGCGTAGAAACGATTTCTGACTTGCTTACCTTTTGGCCGCGCCGTTACGACGACTACTCCGAGGTTTTGCCGATTGCCGACATTCAGCCTGGTGCAGTAACCGTAAAGGCGAGCATTGAATCAATCAAAACAAAGCGCGTGCGCCGTGGTATGCATATTACGGAAGCGGTCATTCGTGATACAAGCTCGGCCATAAGAGTGGTTTGGTTTAACCAGCCTTATCGAGAGAAGTATTTTAAGCCCCATCACGAGTACTATTTCTCAGGCCTCTACGATTTCAGCTTCAATCGCTATGTACTGCAAAATCCATCAGTTGAGGAAGCCAAGGAGTTTACTGCTAACACAGCGCGAATTGTGCCGATCTATCCGCAAACAAAAGGCCTGGATTCTCGGGAAATCAGAAGAGCGCTCACTGAAGTTACAAGTATGTTTCAAGAGCTTCCAGAAACATTGCCAGAATGGTTGGTGAAGCAGCGTGACTTCATGAGCTACGCAGAGGCAGCGTATCAGCTGCACTGGCCAGAGAACCAAACAAAACTAGCCGAGGCGAAAGATCGAATTGGCTTTGAAGAGGTTTTTGCGTATGTGCTGGCGGGACAGCTCAATAAAAAGCAGGTAGAGGCCGAAATTGCTTTGCAGGTTGAGTTTGATCAAACCTTTGCCAAAAAGTACATCGGAGCTTTGCCGTTTGAGTTAACTGCCCAGCAGAAGAAGGTTGCCTGGGAAATTTTGCAAGATATCGACAAAGAAACTCCCATGAACAGACTCCTTGAGGGTGACGTCGGAGCTGGCAAGACGGTTGTAGCAGCAATGGCGGCTTTTATGGCGGCCCGTCAAGGTATTCAAAGTGCCTTTATGGCTCCAACTGAACTGCTAGCTCGGCAACATGCGGCTACACTCGCAGATTTGCTGGAGCCGCTCAGTATCAACATCGCGCTTCTTACGTCGGCTGTGAAAGGCAAACCAAAAACCGTTTTAAAACAGCAGCTGGCGGATGGCAAAATTGATATAGTTGTTGGTACGCACGCCTTGCTTCAAGAGTCGGTTCAATTTAAGCGCCTCGGTTTTATTATTGTTGACGAACAGCATCGGTTTGGCGTTAAACAGCGGCAAAAACTGGTGGATAAGGGCGAAAAGATTCCGCATATTCTGAGCATGACAGCCACGCCAATTCCGCGTTCGCTAGCATTGACAGTGTACGGCGAGCTGGATATTTCAATCATCGGAGCTAAACCGAAAAACCGCTTGCCGATTGAAACTCACCTTTGGTCGCTTAATTCGCGGCCGCAACTCTACCAAATTATCGATGATGAAATTAAAGCTGGTCGCCAGGTATTTGTGGTGTGTCCGTTGATTGACGATTCTGAAAATTCTGAAGCTAAAAGCGTGAACGAGGAAGTAAAACGATTGAAGACGGGCGTGTTTAAGCATCGGAGAATAGGTACGCTTCACGGCAAGATGAAGGATGAAGAAAAGGCAAAAGTGATGCAAGCGTTTGCTCAGGGGGAACTGGATATTCTAGTGAGCACAACCGTTATTGAGGTTGGCATAGATATCCCGAATGCTGCGGTCATGCTGATTGAAGGAGCAGATCAGTTTGGCCTGGCTCAGCTGCACCAACTGAGGGGCCGAGTGGGTCGTGGCGAGCATCAGGGTTACTGCTATCTTATTCCGAGCACGAGCCAGAAACCCTCAAAACGTCTTCGGGCGATGGAACAGACCAATGACGGCTTCAAGCTGGCAGAAATGGATCTGGAGCTTCGCGGTCCCGGCGCAATTTATGGCAGCAAGCAGCACGGTGCGCTAGACCTTAAAATCGCCAACATCACCGACCTGAGTTTAATTAAACAAGCAAAAAGTGCTGCCGAAACCTTCATCAAAAAAGAACACCTCGAGCATTATCCCGAGCTCCGCACAAGAGTACAAAAATCTCTCAGCTTAACCTATCTTAATTAAACACAGGTGAGCACCCCGAGCCTTTCATAGATCAATGGCCAGAGCCGAAACTCGTCTATTAATTTGTAGAACTACCAACAACGAACCAAACACTATAAACTAGATACATGTACTCAGGAACGACGTTACACAATAAATCCGGAAACTTAATTGGTGCGCATCAAAAGTTTGATCGTGTCGCACGAAAGTTTGTTCAGGTATCGAGACCAGATGCGAGGTTTCCATCTTCAAAGCTCATCCTACACTTTGAGGGCAATAACGGGCCGGACGGCATTAAACGCAAAAGTCCGGCCGTTGACGAGCCATGGCACTACTGGGACCCGACCGACCCAGATGACACACGATTGCTTGATATTATCAATAATCACTTTGCGAGCCTTAAGACAGCCTTGAAAGATAACGACGAAGAGAAGGCTGCTTTCGAGGCTGCGTGGCTGGCGCATGCAGTTGTTGACGGCCTTACTCCCGCCCATCATTATCCATACGAGAAAAAGCTGATAGAACTGCGCGGTGAAGGGATTGAAACCCGAACCAGCTTTAAGCAAAAAGTAATGATTAAAGGTGATACAAAACGCCAGACTCTCAGCAAAAACTGGAAGTTGTGGGGTGCAAAAGGTTTAATTATCAGCCATGCGTATTTTGAATGGGGCGTTTCTTCCACCGTTCGTCCTATGAAGTTTAAGAAGCACTACCTTACCGACGCTGACATCAGGCACATCCGTAACATCGGTTTTGAGGGCTACATACGAGAGCAAGCACTGGAAATTTATGAACTAAATATGTATGAACGCTTTCTTGGTCGCGGCTGGAGCGTCAAGCTTGCCAGGCAGATACGTACTGAGCTTGCGCCGCGCATTGTACGCACCATTGCCGCAGCATGGATACTCGCGCTTGATGAGGCCGAAGCCTGATGCGTATTATTGGCGGGCTACACGGCAGCAGAATAATAAAAGCGCCGCGCGGCTACAGAACGCATCCGATGGGCGAACGGCCACGCTCGGCGCTCTTCAATACACTTGGTGATCTGAGCGGCAAAAAGGTATGGGATGCGTTTGCTGGCAGCGGCGCGCTTGCAATCGAGGCTATCAGCAGGGGCGCTGAATATGCGCTTGCGACTGAACGCGACCCTAAGGCATACCAGATTGCAAAAGATAATGCAGAGAAACTACGGGTTAGAAATCTGGATGTTGTGAAGGCCGGCTGCCGAGCATGGGGCAAGCAGAATGTGGATAAAAAATTTGATATCATTTTGTGCGATCCACCCTATAACGATCTTCAGTTATCCACAGTTTTTGCACTAAAAGAGCATTTAAACCCAAAAGGGCTTATGGTATTATCGTACCCAGGTAGGGAAGATGTGCCTTCGTCCAATGGAGTTGTTGTGGTGGACAATCGAAATTATGGCGATGCGGCACTAGCTTACTACCGTTTACAGTAGGCGTCGCTTGGCGCCTACTTTCTAGTAGAACAAATCGCTGATCTGTCGTACAATAGACACGTTCCAACCTCATCTGTGCCGCGGTGGTGGAATTGGTAGACACGCTAGCCTTAGGAGCTAGTGCCGCAAGGCGTGGAGGTTCAAGTCCTCTCCGCGGTACCAACTTACGAATCCTGCTTCTGGCAGGATTTTTAAGTTGGTTATTCCCGAGAGCGACCCGAAGCCCTGACTAAACTTTGGTACAAAATTTGTAGGTCGGGGGTTCGGTGGAGTGAGATCTCACGCAGATGCTCGCATCGAGTAAGTTCGAACGGAAAAGCGCGGCACTATCCCTCCCGGTGTACCATTCGTAACCCTAATAACCTCAAACGAGATTATTTTTATTTTGTTTATGCTTGCAAAAATACTACCCAGTACTATTATTGGGGGCAACACAATTAATAGGTGAAGCAATAGAAACTACACGAGAAACGCGTAAACTAGGTGCAGATCTTTTAGATATAACCGAAAGAGCTACTGACCAAGCTGTAGAAGCGCTTGCGATAGCCAGAGAACGTTCAGCCTATGCATCTGGTGTAATTGCGCTAGCTAAAGCTGTAGGTGAAAGAGCGGGGGTAGAGAGAGCCACTGAAGTATTGAGTGGAGATGAGCTACAAGCTTTCGCAGAAGCTGTTCCGCAATGGAGCGTGAGTACTGGCTTTGCAAATGGTAATGCTCTGAAAACTTACAAAAGAATAATTAGCGAAGACGAGCTGCCTGTTGAAAGACGTAGAGGCGGAGGTAGAGAGCGTGAGACTTACCTAAGCCTAGCCGACTACGAGCATTCTGATTATGGACTAGCAAAAATCTTTGATACATATGGTTTCATGGGAGATTATGTAAACGGTAAGTACTACGAGCTAAGCTTCAGCTCTCAGGAGCAGGGGCCAATTACGTATGAGGATTTCGTCCGTGTGCTGGATGCTGAAAGCTACCTTATCAGTGAAGGTTATATTGTACCTTTAGAATTACAAGTCGGTGAAGAACCCCAGAAGGTTTAGTTATTTCGGCTCAGCCTAACTAGGGCTTCGACTTCGTCTACCGCGGTGTGCAATTTGATACAATTGAGATAACATGGCTAATAGTATAAGAAAAAGCTTGCCCGATCAGTTACGAGATAGAGCGCTAGTGGACGGACATTTCGTTTTTAAAAGTGGTAATCATAGTTTAGTAAAGTTTGAGTTTGACCGTATCGCAGAGCATCGCAGATTACTTCGGAAAACCTGCCGAGCCATGGGACGGCTTATAGCTGAGAACTTTACCAATTGCGATGCAGTTCTGACAGTGGGAAACGGTGCAAACTGTATGGCAGAGGCTGTTGCTGGTAGCGCATCCAGAGAATTGCATCGCCCAATAAGGCCGCTTGTATCGACCAAGCGTGATGGACGGTTCCTCACTGGCAACAAAATACATATTGCGGGTAGAAACTTGGTTGTCGTTGATGATGCCCTTACCCATGGCACAAGCGTTACGGAATTAGTAGAAAGCCTAAGCGATTATGTGCCAGCAGCAATTAATGTTGCGGTTGTAGCTAACCGCAGTATGGTCGGGATTACCGAGCTGCCAAACCCGCTAGATCCCGAAAAGCCTATGCGAGTAGCCAGCTTGCTAGACATCAAACTCGATGATTATCCGGCGGATATGTGCCCGCTCAGGCCTGAAGAATCGTTACACTGTGAACTACCAACTTGGCAAAGTTAATTCAAGCGGTCAACTTTGTTTTTGATATCGTTTAAAATGTTGCGCAGTTCGTGAATTTGCTGCTCAAGGCGGTCAACCTTGGCTTCAAGATGATTTTTGCTGTCTTCAATTCGTCGATCAAGCTCACTGTTGCCGCCGCGTTCGCGCGAGACGAAATCTCGAATTTCTGGGAGCATGTTGAGTTTATCGCGCAGTTCATTTGAAATCCCTTTAGATTCTTGTACTTCTTTAAAAATTGCTTGGAGCCACCCGGTTAAGTTTTTCAGATCATCTTGATTCAACATGCTTTTAGTATAGCAAAAATACGTGATAAACTAAGTATATGGATAGTTCTCAAGGGGCAACAAAGCAAGATCTACAAGAGCTGGAACAGCGTATGAACAAGGCTATGGAAGGATTTGTGCAAGAAATCCTGGGCGCGCTTTCTCCAGAAGTCCACTCCCTTAAAGAAGGTGTGAGTGGGCTAAAAGAAGATGTCGATGAACTGAAGCTAACAACCAATCGAATTGAGCGAAAACTTGATGCAACCATTGAGCAGGTTGATGATCACGACACTAGAATTGAAGCGCTCGAAGCACAAGCTGCTTGACAAACTGTATAAGTATGTGCTATAATGAAAAGATAGATGTGTAAATTATATCTAAACACCAGCTTAAACCTTCTGGCTAACAACAGCCACGCACATATCCAGCCTCGCTTGGTCGGATAGCCTTTTCATACCTCAAATTTGAACAACAAACGCTCCGACCAACGGGGCGTTTTTCTTTACAGAATTATTTTAACTAAAAGGAACTTAGGATGAGTTTAGAATTTAAAACGATAAATGAAGCGTATGAGGAAGCGGGAAGAAGGCTCAATGATGCAAAGTTGCAAAATAGAGTAGCGGCTTTTCTTGGTAATGTATGGCCTTTGGGTTTCGATGAAGTAAAAAACCCACGCGCTGTATTTGCACCATACCTGGCGAAAGGATCAGAGCTAGAAATTGATTTTTTAAGATTAGTACAGGCTAGTGGGTTTGATTCTACTGTGGCAACCTATGCCGACACCGAGTATGTAACAGCAAATCCTGGTGTAGTGGATTGCTATAGACCAAGTCTGAAGCTACCTAAAGGACAGAGAAGCCGTCAATGGGTAGTCCCAGAATCGCAGCGACGAGGCCAGCTAAAGGATGCGCAAACTATATACGGAAGCACCATAGTAGATTACTGGATGTCAATCAGAGAAGTTGCTTTAGAGGTAGGAGGTTTGCCCGTGGACGACGCGAGGGTAGACCTAAGTGAATGGTATAGGGTTCAGGCAGAGAGATTTGGATGTACTGAAAATGCTCGCTCAAGATCTCCGTACTACTATAGGGCTCTCATGGGCTTGTATGCGTCAGGAAGGGCTGTACTATTTGATACGCCACCTACCACCTTTGCCGCCGAAGTTATGGAGCCTGCAGCGCGTTTAGCACAAGATGAGCTTGGCGTTGAGCCTCTGCTCACATTAGATTTGCAGCCTGGTAAACGAGACTGGATAGACTTAGAGTTTTTGGACCAGGCGGAAGTCCAAAATCTTCTAACAAATGGAAAGATAGCGTAAGTAGTCATGAGCAAAAATAAGCCTAAAATTAGAGTCTGTATAACAAGCCTCGGGGCAACGAGTCGGCAGTATAACAATGCTATTTCTAAGTACACTCAGTTAAACGAATACTTCGATGTGAGCATTGACAAGAGGATTATTGCCAGTGATGTATTTGGTTCACGTAGAGCTTCGGAACGATTTAAATCGTTGTCAGAGGCACTAAAAAACTCTGATATTGCACTTGCATGGGACGGAGGCTTCAATTCCATAGAACTACTTGCGTATAGTGAGCTGTTCAGGACTGCGCAACGCTCAAGATTTGCAGGGTATTCCGACAATACAATAATTGCCAATGCATTAAGTCAGGGATCTTTCTACGGCCCCTCAATGGACGATTACCTGAATCCGGCTAGACTCAATCAAAATGCAGCCAGAAGTCTATATCTACTGTATAAGAAAGATATTAGAGCATACTCGAGCTTATATGAGCTAGAGAAAGTAAAGATAATTACACCTGGTGTCATGAAAGGCCGAATACTTGGCGGCAATAACTACAGCTTTTCCCTACTGCAAGGCAATCAGCTTTGTCCAGAATTTAACAAACCATACATTCTTTTTATGGAAGGTGAGGACATACTCAAGCGGAAGGAATATATTTGGCGTGATTTTATACGCAATATTGATGCAATCATGTTGCTTCCGAGTGCCAGAGAAAACTTGCAAGGTCTTATGGTAGGAAGGTTTCCGGACACTTATAACCTAAAGTACCAGGATATCAAGGGATTCTTGCAGACGAGAGATTATCTCAAGAGAATTCCAATTGTCTTTGATGTACCGTGCGGACATGGCCAAAAACCTCTTTACTTACCACTTAACCAAGCGATTACTATTGTTGCTGAAGAGAGAGTTGAGTTTAGGTGAATAAAATACAACCAATAACGTATAATGAAAGGTAATCATGGCAAAACTAAGTACACAAAGTTATAAAGGGGCGCGGGATTTTTATCCTGAGGATAAACGGTTACAGGAATATATTTTTAGTGTCTGGCGGCGAGTTTGCCAGCGCTATGGTTACGAAGAGTACACTGCGCCGGTGTTGGAGCCGATTGAGCTCTACACTAGCAAAACCAGTGATGAAATTGTGAATGAGCAGACCTATAGCTTTACCGATCGCGGCGGCCGAACGGTAGTGATGCGGCCAGAGATGACACCGAGCGTTTCACGGATGGTGGCGGCACGTCGTCAGGAGCTTGCCTATCCGCTGAGATGGTTTTCTATTCCTGATTGCTGGCGCTATGAACGACCGCAGAGGGGGCGTAACCGTCAGTTTTGGCAGTTGAACGTTGATCTGTTTGGCGTGGCAACAATTGATGCAGATTTGGAGATTATCTCAGTAGTGGACGCTATTATGAAGGAATTTGGTGCTGATGAAACCATGTATCAGATTAAAATTAACAGCCGTAAGCTTATTAATCTGATTATGAACCAGTACCTGGAGCTTGATGCCACGCAGGCCAAGCAGATGGTGCAGCTTTTTGACAAAAAAGATAAGATGCCAGCCAATACGTTTGTTGAAAAGGCGCGCGATATCTTCAAACCTGAGCAAGCCGAAAATGGTCTGCAAAAGCTCTACACTCTCATTAAAGCCAAGACACTGGCTGACTTGCCTCAAAGCATTACAGAAACAACAGCCGTAAAAGAGGTCCAGCTGCTCTTCACACTTTTGGCCGAACACCAAATTACCTCAGTGACGTTCGATATCACGTTGATGCGCGGCTTTGATTATTACACCGACATTGTGTTTGAAGTTGTTGACCAAAATCCAGAAAATAACCGTTCTATGTTTGGCGGCGGCCGCTATGATGGACTGGTCGGAGCCTTTGGTGTTGAGCCAGTAGCTACGGTTGGCTTCGGCATGGGCGATGCGCCCATTGAGAACTTTTTAGAAAGTCATAATCTACTGCCAAAACTACAATCTTCCACTCAGCTGTACGTTGTGACGATAGGTGATGTGCTAAAAGAGGCGCAAGCGGTCGTGCGAGAACTTCGAGAAAACGGCATAAACGTGGCGGTCGACCTTACAGACAGAAAACCCGATAAGCAAATAAAGGTCGCACTCAAACTCGGCCTACCATACCTGCTGTTTATTGGCGAAGATGAACTCCAGAACAAAAAATATATCCTACGGAATGTCAAAACCCAAAAAGAGGATGTGTTGGACATTGCCGAGATTGTGAAAGTGATACAATCGTCTAACCAATACTTTTGATAAGTTTGCAATGCGACTTGATGATCACGAGACAGAGATGTTGGCGCGACGGTCAATTTGAGAAACTGCTCGCGTGGGCGCGTAAGGTTTCAGAAAAAACGGGCGTCCCTTTAGAGAATCTCTAGCAAGAGTGGTAATATGTGATCTGTTATGGCATAATGGCAAGTTATGCAAGTATCACGTAATGACATTTCAGAGACAAAAGTAAAACTAAGTATCAGCCTAGGCCTTGAGGAGCTCATGCATGCCAAGCAGCATGAGCTTGAAGAGCAAGCCAAGAAAACCAAGGTCGCAGGGTTCCGACCCGGCAAGGCGCCGCTGAGTGTTGTTGAAAAGCAGCTTGATCAAAATCAGCTGCAAGCGAGCGTGATTAACCACGCGATCAATGATTTTTACGGTAAGGCGCTGGAAGAACAAGGGCTTCGGACGCTTAGCCAACCAGAAGTCGGTGTCGGTAATTTTGTACCGTATACCGAACTGGAATTTACGGCCGAAGTGGAGATTATGCCAGCAGTAAAATTGGCCGATTATTCCAAAATTAAAAAAACGGCACCAAAGGTGACGGTAACCGCTAAAGAGATTGAGGATGTACTTAAAAATCTGGTCAGTCGTAGTGCGGTGAAAGAAGACAGCGATAAGCCAGCTAAGAATGGTGATGACGTTATTATTGACTTCGAAGGAAAGGATGGCAATGGTAACAAAGTTGCGGGCGCGAGTGGCACAGATTACACGCTTAATCTTGGTAGTAAGAGTTTTATACCCGGTTTCGAAGAAGGTCTGGTTGGTGTTAAAAAAGGCGACAAAAAAGAGCTAAAGCTCACTTTTCCAAAAGACTATCATGCCAAAAATCTTGCCGGAACTGACATCTCCTTCGCGGTAACAGTGAAGAAGGTGCAGGTTTCAACCTTGCCTCTACTTGATGATGCATTTGCAGCGAGCGTTGGGCCGTTTAAAACACTTGAAGATCTGAAGAAAGACGTTAAGGCTCAGCTTCTGGAACAAAAAGAGGTTGAGGCGGTGAACAAAGTAAAGGACGAGATTGTCGAGGAGCTGGTTAAAAAATCGAAGTTTCCACTGCCGGAAGTGTTGGTGAATGATCAGATCGCCATGCTTGAGCATGATTTTAACCAAAACTTGATGTACCGGGGTATTACGAAATCTGAATATATAAAGCAAGCTGGCTTCAAGGATGAGGAGGAGTGGAAGGCTAAAGAGCTTAAAGAGCAAGCCGAGCGCCGAGTTTCAGTTGGTATGGTACTGGCTGAAGTAGCCGAGAAGGAAAAGCTCTCGGTTGACGAGGCCGAACTTACTCAGAGAGTTGAGCTTTACAAACAGCAATATCAGCAATCGGCCGCGCAGTTTGACAGCCCCGAGATGCGCCGCGAGGTAGCATCAAGACTGCTTACTGAAAGGACTGTCGACAAACTTTATTCGTTAGCAATCGGTGCGCAGTAGGAGCTCAAGTGGCACTCCGTGAGATGATTAGAGAAGGCGCTGCAGATCTTGTAGGTGCAAAAAGAGCTCAAAGGGTATGTAATGTAGCAGTAGAGTTAGGCTGCAGTGCTGCAGTACGATACGACCCCACCATCTCCGAACTTGGCAGAAATGCTTTGTCTGGAGGTTTTGCGCTAGCAGCGCTTGTAACTGCGTTGTGGCCAATTCGCGGCAGCTTACCGCAATCCAGCAACAGCGAGCAGCAGTAAAACGGCAGCGGTGGTTTCGGCGAACAAACCAAGCTGAACAAGATCTTTACTATGGCTTAAAAAAAGCAAATCAACCTCATCAAGCAAATCTTCTGAAAGTGCGATCTTCCAATGATTAAAATAATCGCTTTCCATGGTTCGATACCTGTTGGTTTGCGTTACTAAATGGGAGATAAGGGTCTGATGCTGCAACTCTCGTACATCTTCAAGCTCGGTTAGACGTTCGAGGCCACGCTCAATTGCCAACTCAAGGTCGTGTGTCAACGAGGTATGAGGAGTGGGGTGCGCTAATAGTAGCGCTTCAAAATCACGCGAAAAGGTCAGCTCAACCACCTTACGCTTCATGGCCTGCGATGTATCCATACTTTTTATTATATCACAACAGTCAAGATTAAACAATAGTGTTTAGCACTCTTGTGTTTTGAGTGCTAAATTGCTAGTATTACAGTATGTTAATTCCAACCGTAATTGAACCATCCGGTCAAGGCGAACGCGCCTTTGATATCTATAGTCGGCTTCTTAGAGAACGAATTATCTTTCTACACGATGAGGTTAATGAACACACCGCTGGCTTGATTGTTGCTCAGCTGCTATTTCTGCAAAGTGAAGATCCAAAAAAAGACATCTATCTTTACATTAACAGCCCGGGTGGTAGTGTGTACGACGCTTTGGCGATATATGACACTATGCAGTTCATCGGTAACGATGTGCAAACCTTTGGTATTGGCGTGCAGGCTTCGGCGGCGGCCTTTCTCCTCAGTTCCGGCGCAAAAAGTAAACGGTTTTTACTTCCAAACGCGACGGTGATGATACATCAGCCTTCCAGCGGCACTCGCGGCAAGGTAACTGACCAAGAAATTGATCTGAGAGAATCGCTTCGAGTAAAACGCCTTCTTGAAGCAATTATGGCTAAAAACACTGGCCAAACCATAAAGAAAATCCATGAGGACATGGAGCGAGATTTTTGGATTACCGCAGACGAAGCCGTGAAGTACGGGTTGGTAGACAAAATCGTCACAAAACCAATTAAGTAAACTGCCACTGCTTGCAGTGTCGACCTAAGATTTAGTTACACAAGCTGCTTGACAATTGGTTGCAGAGGGTTCAGAATGGAGAGCATAGAGGTAGTAAAGCCCTTGATTTACTGTTGGTGCACGGTAGTAAATCATCAATCTAGTTTTTAGATTGTAACCGGCTTAGGGTGACTTCTTAAAAGATCACTAATTTTAATCAAACAAGAAACGGCGCGATCACGTTTTGATTAGACTCACACTCACTCGTACAAATTAACGTGTAGGGTTAGACACTCTGGCAACACCAGGGTTCTATTGTAGTGTAATCAGATAAGATCACGTCGCTAACCTAAGGAGCAGGCTGTTTATGGCGACCACGCACACAAGCAAAACCAAAACTGACAACACAGCATCAGGCAAGCGAGTCTACTTTACAAAAACTGACGACGCACTAACTATTCCTAATTTGATTGAGCATCAAACAAAATCGTTTCAGACGTTTGTACAAGAGGGCCTCGGTGAGATCTTCGCTGAAATTAACCCGATTGAAGACTATACGGGTACTAAGATTGAACTACGGTTTAAAGAATATCACTTTGGTGATCCAAAGATGGATGAGCTGACGGCTCGCGAAAACAACGTGAGCTTTGAGGCTCCACTCTACGCAAACCTGGAACTTACCAATAAAGTTACCGGTGAAGTTAAAGAACAAGAGATCTACCTTGGTGATTACCCATGGATGACTTCTCGAGGTACATTTGTGATCAACGGTGCTGAACGCGTGGTTGTCAGCCAGCTGATCCGTAGCCCAGGCATATTCTTTACAGCAGAGACAAGCGGTGGCCGGAATGTATACGGCGCCAAGCTGATCCCCGGCCGTGGTGCGTGGTTAGAGTTTGAAACAGCGGCCAACGGTGCAATTTATGTAAAAATTGACCGCCGCCGTAAGCTTCCTGTTACCACACTACTTCGTGCGCTCGGGTACTCGCAAAATGCGCAGCTAAAAGAGCTCTTTAAGGATGTTGATAATGGTGAGGTCAGTTACCTTGAAGCAACACTGGCAAAAGACCCAAGTAAAGGCAACAGTGATGCGCTGATTGAGGTGTATCGCCGTATCCGCCCTGGCGATCTTGCAACTGTTGATAACGCCCGCAGCCTGATTGAAAATGTATTCTTTAACTTTAAACGCTTTGATCTTTCCCGTGTTGGCCGTTACAAGATGAATAAGCGGCTTGATATCGATGTTGCGAACGTGGCCGAAAACCGCGTTATGCGCCTCGACGATTTAGTTGCCATTGTGAAAGAAATTATTCGCCTGAACAACACACAAGAAGCACCAGATGATATTGATAGCCTTGCAAATCGCCGGGTGAAGTTGGTTGGCGAGCTCGTACAGCGCCAATTCCGTATTGGTCTCCTGCGAATGGAGCGCAACGCCAAAGACCGCATGAGTATGTCTGAAATTGAAACGGTAACCCCAGCGCAACTAATTAACGCACGTCCAATTGTAGCTGCGGTTCGCGAGTTCTTCGCTTCATCACAGCTTTCACAATTTATGGATCAAACTAATCCACTTTCAGAACTTGCTCACAAGCGCCGTTTGAGTTCGATGGGTCCTGGTGGTCTTTCGCGCGAACGTGCTGGCTTTGAAGTGCGCGATGCGCATGCTACTCACTATGGCCGTCTTTGTACGGTAGAGACGCCTGAAGGCGCCAACATTGGCTTGGTGCTCAACCTGGGTTCGCATGCTCGTGTTAATGATTACGGATTCATTGAAACCCCTTACCGCGTGGTAAAAAACGGTAAAGTTACCAAAGAGGTTGTGTATCTTGATGCTGATGAAGAAAAACGGGCTGTTATTGCGTCAGCTGGTCTTGAGCTTACAGCTGACGGCACCTTTGAAGACGAACGTGTTTCGGCTCGTGTGAAACTGCAGCCTGAAGAGGTTGACGCCGAATTAGTAACTCACATGGATGCTGCACGTAACCAAATTTTGGGTTCAACTGCATCACTCATTCCATTTGCCGAAAAGGATGCCGTGGGTCGTGCCCTCATCGCCTCAAACCAACAAAAACAAGCTGTTCCGCTGATTAAAACCAAAGCCCCAGTGGTTGGCACGGGTATGGAAGCCATTGTGGCAGCCAATAGCGGCCAGGTTATTTATGCTGAAAGTACCGGTAAGGTGACGAAGGCTGATGGCAATGAGGTTATCGTGAAATACGAGAAGACCTCTAAAACTTACAAACTACAGCATTTTGTTCGCACAAACGAAGGTTCAAGCATGAACCAAAAAGTTGTTGTTAGCACTGGTGACGAAGTGAAGGCTGGCGACGTAATAATTGAGGGTATGAGTGTGGAAGATGGTGAACTCGCACTCGGTAAAGACCTAGTGGTGGCATTTATGCCATGGAATGGTTATAACTTTGAAGATTCTATTGTTATCTCTCGACGGCTGGTAGAAGATGACGAACTAACATCTGTCCACATTACCGACTACATGGTTGAGGTGCGAGAAACTAAGCTTGGCCCTGAGATCGTTACTCGCGATATTCCAAATGTGTCTGAAGAAAGTCTGCGTCATCTCGATGAAAATGGTGTGGTTCGCATTGGCGCAGAAGTGAAAGCTGGCGATATCCTTGTTGGTAAAATTACGCCAAAGGGTGAGCAAGAGCTAAGTTCGGAAGAGCGTCTACTTCGCGCAATTTTTGGTGAAAAAGCCAAGGACGTTCGTGATACCTCTCAGCGTATGAGTAACGGTAAGCACGGCAAGGTTGTTGGCGTAAAGATCTTCAGCCGCGCGAACGGTCACGATCTTAAAGCAGGCGTGTTAATGCAGGTTCAGGTGTTTGTTGCACAAATGCGTAAGATTGCGGTTGGTGATAAGTTGGCGGGGCGGCATGGTAACAAGGGTGTCATCGCCCGCATTATGCCAGAAGAAGATATGCCATTTATGGAAGACGGTACGCCTGTTGATATCGTGCTTAACCCGCTTGGTGTGCCATCACGTATGAACATCGGTCAGCTGTTTGAAACTCACATTGGTATGGCAGCGCGTGCACTTGGATACAAGGTTGCAACCCCGGCCTTTAATGGTGTACCAGTCGATGCTATTAAGGCCGAACTCAAGAAGGCTGGTTTACCTGAAGATGGCAAACAGTCGTTAATTGACGGCCGAACTGGTGAATACTTTAAAGAACGTGTTTCAGTCGGTGTAATGCACATTATCAAGCTGCACCACATGGTCGCTGATAAAATTCATGCTCGAAGTATCGGGCCATACACGATGGTTACCCAGCAGCCGCTTGGTGGTAAGGCTCAAAATGGTGGTCAACGTTTTGGAGAGATGGAAGTATGGGCACTCGAAGCCTACGGCGCTGCCAATACTTTGCAAGAAATGCTGACGCTGAAGTCTGATGACGTCTACGGCCGTTCAAAAGCCTATGAAAGCATCATCAAGCAAGAACCAATTGTGGGACCAAAAATTCCAGAAAGCTTTAACGTACTTGTGAAAGAGCTCCAAGGCTTAAGCCTGAGAGTTGATTTAATCAATGAAAACGGTATTGAAGTTGACGCTGAGGAAGTGCTTGAAGCGACCGTTGCTGAAGAAGCTGAAAATCTACCAGAAGTAACAGCCGAGGCAACGCCGATGGATGTGACTGAAGAAATGGTAGCTAGTGAATTTGAAGTACTTGATGACATAGGCACCTCTGATAGTGCGACTAATGACCCACTTGCAACTGACGATAATCAAGATGATGACGATCTCGTGGCCACGCCCGAGACAGAGGAGGAGGCGTAATATGAGACCAGGTCTATTTACCACTACAATGACCGATTTTGATGCTGTTCGACTGGTAGTTGCCAGCCCCAGCGACATTCTCGATTGGAGCTACGGTGAGGTAACAAAACCGGAAACCATCAACTACCGTACGCAAAAGCCAGAACGCGACGGCTTATTCTGCGAACGCATCTTTGGTCCAGTTAAAGACATTAATCCGCATGACGCAAAATACAAAGGTGTACGTTCGCGAGAAGCAGCAGTTGACAAGAACGGCGAACTTGTCACTAAGTCAATTGTCCGACGTGAACGTATGGGCCACATTGGCCTGGCTGCTCCGGTGGCACACATTTGGTTCCTCCGAGGTACACCAAGCCCTATTGGCTTGCTGCTTAATATTACTGTGAAAAACTTAGAGCGTATTGTTTACTTTGCTTCGTACGTCATTATTAATGTGGACGAGCAGAAGAAGGAGCAGCTTCTGGCAGACGCGGAAGCTGAGCTTGAGGCAGCGAAAGTCGCCATTAAAACCCGCTTTGAAAAAGAGGCTGAGGCTGAAGGCGCCGACGTAAAGGCTTTGGCCGAAGCTCAAAGTAAAGAAATCGACGAAGTAACCAATCAGTACCTTACCAAAAAACAGCAGCTAGAATCACTTTCTAAGAGTGGTCTTATCTCTGAAACAGATTACCGAGCCATGCCGGATGAGTATCAAGACATCGCTGAAGTCGGTATGGGCGGCATGGCCTTGCAGAAGATGCTTGATGAGATCAAGCTTGATACGCTGATCGCTGAACTTGGCGAAGAAGTTGAAGGTGCCAAAGGCCAGCGTAAAAAGAAGCTTATGAAGCGCCTCAAGATGCTCGAGGGTATGCAAAACGCCGGAATTGATCCTGGTAGTATGTGCGTGAGTATTCTGCCCGTGATTCCTCCAGATCTACGTCCGATGGTGCAACTCACTGGTGGCCGGTTTGCTACATCAGACATGAATGACCTCTATCGTCGGGTTATCAATCGCAATAACCGTTTGAAGAAGCTGATGGATCTGAACGCTCCTGAGGTAATTCGCCGTAACGAGCAGCGCATGCTGCAAGAGGCTGTCGATGCATTAATTGATAACTCAGCCGCTCGTTCGGGCCGCGCTGTCAGTGCAACTGGCGGCCGTAGACGTCTGAAGTCGCTGAGCGATCAACTAAAGGGTAAGCAGGGTCGCTTCCGTCAGAACCTGCTCGGTAAGCGCGTTGACTACTCTGGACGAAGCGTTATTGTGGCTGGTCCAGAGCTTAAAATTGACGAATGTGGTCTGCCAAAACTTATGGCGCTTGAGCTCTTCAAGCCGTTTGTAATTGGCTGGCTCATGGAACACGAATACGCACATAATATTAAGAGTGCGACTCGTTTGATTGAAGCTAACGAGAGTGTTATTTGGGATGCACTTGATGACGTTATTCAAGGTAAATACGTACTTTTGAACCGCGCTCCAACGTTGCACCGTCTTTCAATACTTTCATTTAAGCCAAAATTAATTGAGGGTAAGGCAATTCAGCTTCACCCGCTCGTGTGTAAAGGCTTTAACGCCGACTTCGACGGTGACCAGATGGCTGTGCACTTGCCGCTTTCTGATATTGCTCAAAAAGAAGCACGTGAATTAATGCAAGCCAGCAAAAACCTGCTGAAACCTGCCGATGGTTCACCAATTCTGCATATCGAACAAGATATCGTACTCGGTTGCTACTACCTTACCTACGAAAAACCAGGAGTGACGACCGATGTTGTGACGCCGGTTGCCAGCCTCGACGAGGCAATTATGGCGCTTGAGGCAGACAAACTGAAGCTACAAAGTCGTGTCCGAACCAACTTCCGTGGTGAAATTGTTGAAACAACTGTTGGTCGCCTGCTCTTCAATGCAATCTTCCCTGAAGACTTCGCCTTCCAAAATGAGGCAATGAGCAAGAAAAAGCTCATAGCCGTAATGGGTCGCGTGTTTGCTCGGTACGGTGACGATGCCACTGCCCAGATTGCCGATGAACTCAAGCGTCTCGGCTTTAGCTACGCAACCTTTGCTGGTATCTCAACTGGTATGGATGACTACATTGATCTCGAAGGGCTCGATGGGCTAATTGGGGTTGGTGAAGAAAAGGCCTCAGCTATTTCAGATCAGTACGAACAAGGCTTGATTACCGAAGAAGAACGCTACCGCCTTACTGTGAATACCTGGCGTGATGTTGATGAAAAAGCTCAGGCTAAACTGGTTGACGCATATAACGACGTTGATACCGGTATTAGCATTGCTATGATCTCTGGCGCCCGTGGTTCAACGAGCCAAATCAAGCAGGTATCTGGCATGAAGGGTCTGGTGGTAGACGCAGTTGGTCGCGAAGTTGAGCTGCCAATCAGAAACAACTACAAAAAGGGTCTCACCCCGATTGAATACTTCGTTGACACCCGTGGTTCTCGTAAGGGTTTGATTGATACTGCGCTTCGTACCGCCGACTCCGGGTATCTAACCCGTCGTATGGTAGATGTAGCCCAAGATGTCTTTACCGTTGCTGAAGAGGGCGAAGATAAAGGCCTGGTTATGAAGCGTTCTGAAACCGAAAATCTCGGTATGAACTACGGGGTTCGTTTAAGCGGTCGTTTTGCCGCAGAAGACGTTAAAGTTGGTGGTAAAACAGTTGTCGCTGCGAACGAACTCATTACCGAAGACGTTGCCAACCAGATTGACGCCAGTGATTTACAGGAAGTTCGTATCAGAAGCGTGCTTTCAGCCGCTAACCTGCGCGGTATTAGCCCGAAGAGTTACGGTATCGATATGGCAACTGGTGAAATCGTGAAAGCTCACCAGCCAGTTGGTGTTATTGCTGCCCAATCTGTTGGCGAGCCAGGCACTCAGCTGACTATGCGTACTAAGCACACTGCCGGTGCTGCGCTTTCTGAAGACGTAACACAAGGTCTGCCGCGTGTGGAAGAGCTTCTCGAGGCCCGCGTACCACGTTCACAAGCTTTCTTGAGCGAACTTGATGGTACGGTGAATATTTGGGAAGAAGGTAATCACTATGTCATCCAAATTAGCCCGACTGATGCGAAGGTTGAAGAGCTACCGCTTGAAAAACGCAAACCACAGATCAAGAGCGGAACCGAGATTCTAGCGGGTGATGTTATTGCCTCCGATAAGGACGGTGATCGACCGCTTGTGGCACCATTTGCTGCAACAGTCGAGTTTACTAAGACCAGCGCAATCTTAACCGCTCACCATACTGCACCGGTTAAATACGAAATACCAGCTACGAAAGTAATTGTTGTGCAAGATGGCGATAGTGTAAATGCTGGTGATCGCCTTACTAACGGTTCGCTGAATCTGCATGATCTGATGCGCCTTCGCGGTGTTGAAGAAACGCAGCGCTACATTATTAACGAGATCCTCGGTATGTTTGCGCAGCAAGGTGTAGATCTTGCTGACCAACATCTTGAGATCATCGTTCGACAGATGTTTAGCCGTGTGCAGATTGAAGACAGCGGTGACACCTTGTTTGTAACCGGTGACATCGTTAGCAAAGCCGCAGTGATTGAAGAGAACGCCAAACTCGTCGCCGAAGGCAAGCAGCCTGCTGAATTTAGCCAATTATTACTTGGTATCGCCAAGGTCTCTACCTGGAGTGATAGCTTCCTTTCAGCCGCTTCGTTCCAAGATACAACTCGCGTGCTTATCAATGCTGCCACCAGTGGTCGCGTAGATCGTCTCTACGGCCTTAAAGAAAACGTCATCATCGGTCGTAAGATTCCAGTAGGAACCGGTGTCCTGCACGAAGAAGAAGTCGCTCTGTAAGACTGTAAAAATATCGTTTCATCGTCATCTTGAGCGAAGTCGAAAGATCTAGTAACTGAGAGTAGATCCTTCCACAAGCTCAGGACGACAGTGAGCTGGATTGCATCTTAAGCAAAAAACTGTTACAATCAGCTGAAGAGTTTCACATATTAACAAGGTGGTCAGTGAGAAGTGAGAAGTGATTAGGAAGTGCTGAGTACTAATCACCATTCACTTATTACTCTCCACTATAGAAATTCCGGAGAATTTTTATACATGCCAACAATCAACCAACTCGTGCGAAAACCTCGCAGTAGTAGCGGCAACAAGGTGAAAACCGCTGCGCTACGCAAGGTGAATAACACTCTCAAGGCAAAGAGTTACGAAAAGCCAGCCCCGTTCAAACGCGGTGTCTGTATTAAAGTAACCACTAAAACCCCACGCAAACCGAACTCAGCCCTCCGTAAGGTTGCTCGTGTGCGCCTTTCAAACGGTCACGAAGTTTGGGCTTACATTGGCGGTGAAGGTCATAACCTCCAAGAACACGCCGTAGTATTGGTGCGTGGTGGACGTGTGCCGGATCTTCCGGGTGTGCGCTACCACATTGTTCGCGGTAACCTTGATCTTCAAGGTGTTGCCGATCGAAAACAGGGCCGTTCTAAGTACGGTGCCAAGAAAGCAGGTAAATAATGCCGCGCAAAAAGACCAAATCACTGATTCGAAATATTCAACCAGACCGCAAGTACAATTCAGTTTTAGTACAGCGACTGATCAACCGCAGCATGGTAGATGGTAAAAAAGCTTCAGCTGAAGCTGCTATCTATAAGGCGATGGAAGAAGCGGCTAAAAAAGTTAAAGTTGAGGATCCACTTGAGGTGCTCGAACAAGCTCTAGCTAACGTTTTCCCGGGTGTTGAGGTGAAATCTCGCCGTGTTGGTGGTGCAAACTACCAAGTACCATTCCCTGTTGAAGGTCACCGCAAAACCCACCTTGGCTTGATGTGGTTTGTAGCTGCAGCTCGAGCTCGAAAAGGCATGCCATATTGGCAGCGAATGGCGAACGAAATCGTCGATGCCCACAACCAGGCTGGTGCAGCCGTTAAAAAGCGTGAAGACACTCACAAAATGGCAGAAGCCAACCGAGCCTTCGCCCACTTCGCAAGGTTCTAAACAAAATGGGTGTTAGAAGCTCTATTGCCAATTTTGCTCGCACTCAGGCTGAAGCGGCAACTGCTGGCCGAGAAAAAGCTGAAGATGCGATCAATCTAGATGAAATGTTTTTTCAACCGCGCAAACTTGGCGACTTGGCATTGAAGCATGTGTGCGAACTTGTTGAAGATGTAAGTTGGGGAATTGAGTATCTTTTATCACCTAACGTGACGAATGATTGACAGAGAGCAAAAAATAATAAGGAAGCACTATGGCAACAAAGAAATTAGATCTAGTAAAGTTACGTAATGTAGGTATTATCGCGCATATTGATGCTGGTAAAACCACTACAACTGAAGGTATTTTGTACCGAACAGGTATTAACCACAAAATTGGTGTGGTACGCGGTGAAGGCGATGGCGCTACCACCGACTGGATGGAGCAAGAGAAAGAGCGTGGTATTACCATTACCTCTGCTGCCGTAACCTGCTTTTGGAAAGACCACCAAATCAATATTATCGACACCCCAGGCCACATCGACTTTACCGTTGAGGTAGAGCGATCACTTCGTGTGCTTGACGGCGCAGTAACCGTCTTTGACGGTAAAATGGGTGTGGAATCACAGTCTGAAACTGTATGGCGTCAGGCTGATAAATACGGTGTTCCGCGCGTTTGCTTTATCAATAAAATCAACCAAACTGGTGGTGATTTCTGGAAGTCTCTGGAAACTATTCACGCTCGTCTGACTAAAAAAGCTTTTGCTGTTCACATTCCAATTGGCTTTGAACAAAGTATCAACGGTGTTGTTGATCTGCTTGATATGAAGGCATACACCTACACCGAGTACCATGACAAAGCCTTAGTTGAAGGTGAAATCCCTGAAGATCTACAAGAGAAAGCCAAGCATGCTCGATCGCTACTGCTTGAAGCCGCCGTTGAACATGACGATGACTTAATGATGAAGTTCTTGGAAGAAGGCGAAGAAGCCATTTCTAACGAAGAATTCCGGGCAGCGCTCCGTAAAGGCGTGCTTTCAGGCGAACTATTCTTGGTAACTGGTGGCGATGGCCGTGGCGTAATTGTAGAAAAAGTTCTTGATCTCATGACCGAGTTCTTGCCAAGCCCAATCGATCGTGGCTCAGTTTGGGGTACTCACCCTAAGAGTGGTGATGAAATCGAACGTAAACCTGCTAATGAACAGCCATTTGCTGGTCTGGCCTTTAAAATTGCGACCGATCCATTCATGGGTAAACTCTGCTTCTTCCGTGTCTACTCTGGCAAAATTGAAGCCGGTTCATACATCTACAACAGCACGACTGGTGAGAAAGAGCGTGTCGGCCGCGTAGTTCGTATGCATGCTGACAAACGCGAAGATGTTGATTTTGTAGAAGCAGGTGATATTGCTGCTATCGTAGGACTCAAAAAGGTTACCACCGGGAACACACTCTGCGACATAGCCAACCCAATTATTCTTGAGAGTATTGAGTTCCCAGAGCCTCCTGTATCGATTGCTATTGAACCTAAAACCAAGGCCGATCAAGAAAAAATGGCCCTAGCTCTGCAACGTCTTGCTGAAGAAGATCCAACCTTCCGTGTACACTCCGATGAAGAAACCGGTCAAACCATCATCTCAGGTATGGGCGAGCTTCACCTCGAGATCCTGGTAGACCGCATGAAGCGCGAATTTAGTGTAGAAGCTAACATTGGTCAGCCGCAGGTAGCTTACCGGGAAACCATTAAGAAAACAATTGAAGTTCAGGGTAAGTTTATTAAACAATCCGGTGGTCGTGGTCAATATGGTGATGTTTGGCTTCGTCTTGCGCCACAAGAACCCGGCAAAGGTTTTGAGTTCATTAACTCTATTAAGGGTGGTGTGGTTCCGCAGGAATACATAAAGCCAGTTGAGGCCGGTATTAAAGAAGCCATGGGTAACGGTGTAATCGCCGGCTATCCAGTGGTAGATATGTCCGCCGAGCTTTACGATGGTAGCTACCACGATGTTGACTCTAACGAAATGGCCTTTAAGATTGCCGGCTCCATGGCACTGCAAAGCGGTGTGAAGCAAGGTGCTCCAGTACTGCTCGAGCCAATTATGAAGGTAGAGGTTGTTACACCTGAGGAGTTCATGGGTGATGTTATTGGCGATCTTAACTCCCGCCGTGGCCGCGTTGAGAGCATGGAAGACCGCTCACAGGCCAAAGTCATCCTCGCCTTCGTGCCACTAGCCGAAATGTTTGGTTACACCACCGATATTCGCTCTATGACCCAAGGTCGCGCTTCAAGCACCATGGAACTCGCCCACTACGCCGAAGTCCCACCAAACGTAGCCGAAGCTGTCATCGCCAACCGAAGTAAATAAGTTCAAGCGGTGGGCAGACTGGAGCGAATATATGTCTCGACCTAAATTTGGCTGTGAAGTAGCAGCGGAAACTCTCCGCTCGCTTGTTGACCAAAAGTCAGAAGCAAGTTCAATAGATAATGCAGTTAAAGATGGAAGGATAGAGCCAGAGCAACTTGTCTTAACTTCGATGGGAACAAGAAGACAGGCAATAATTACTCCGCATTACCCAGCGATACAATTTGAAGCCAAACTTGCTCAAAGAATTTCCTGGGGCAGCATATGGAACCGACCTTTTGTCGAAGCCGCTGTTGGACTTTCTAGACAAAGCCGGGTTGCATCGCTTACATTGAGGTTGCTCACTGATTACTCTCACAGTGCGGTGAATGAGGCTACATGGCAGTATCCTTTAGATGAGACAACTGCGGAAGCAACACGCACAACTTGGGATGTAGTAGATGCAATTACTGAAAATGCCGTTGATGGTTATGCAACTCCAAGACGGAGCGGACTAGTGGTAACTTCTGAAAGGCGTTTTAGTGCTGGTAACTGGGCCGTAACGCATACGTCCGACCCAAACGAGGTCGTAGAAGGTATAGCAGCACAGGTTTCAAATCTTGATGTAGTTCGATTCGTATAGAGCTATCGACCTAGTGTCGGTTATCTGAATGCTTGATACCAGATGCAAAATGCTTTATACTACTACAGTATCTCGCGTGAGGGTTTTGCTTGAGTGGCAGATTTTGACCGAACAAAACCGCATGTGAACGTTGGTACTATGGGCCACGTTGACCACGGTAAAACGACACTAACCGCTGCGATTACGCATGTATTGGCAAAGAAGCTTCCAAGCGACGTCAATAAGCCAAAGAACTACGACGAAATCGACAACGCACCAGAAGAAAAGCAACGTGGTATCACCATTGCAACTTCTCACCAAGAGTACGAAAGCGAAAAGCGTCACTACGCTCATGTGGACATGCCTGGTCACGCTGACTACGTTAAGAACATGATCACTGGTGCCGCTCAGATCGACGGTGCAATTCTTGTAGTTGGTGCTAATGATGGTCCGCTTCCACAAACCCGTGAGCACGTACTGCTTGCAAAGCAGGTTGGTGTACCTAAGATCGTAGTATTCATGAACAAGATGGACTTGGCCGACGCCGAGCTCGTAGAACTTGTTGAAGAAGATATCCGTGACCTGCTTGAAAAGAACGGCTTCGACCGCGACTGTCCTATCATCAAGGGCTCTGCTACTAAGGCTCTTGAAGGTGATGCTGCCTCTGAAGACGCAGTTATGGAGCTTGTTAGGGCTCTTGACGACTACGTTCCAGAACCAACTCGCGATCTTGATAAGCCATTCTTGATGCCTATCGAAGACGTGTTCTCGATTAAAGGTCGTGGCACCGTTGCTACTGGTCGTATCGAGACTGGTATTGTAAAGGTAAACGACGAAGTTGAAATTGTTGGCGTTCGTGAAACCATAAAGACTGTTGTAACTGGTATTGAAGCATTTAAGAAGAATCTTGACCAAGGTCAAGCTGGTGATAACGCAGGCATCTTGCTCCGAGGTATCGAACGCGATGATATCGAACGCGGTCAGGTTATTTGTAAACCTGGTTCAATCACTCCGCACACCGAATTCGATGCTGAAGTCTACATCCTCACCAAAGAAGAGGGTGGACGACACACACCATTCTTTAAGGGTTACAAACCACAGTTCTACTTCCGTACAACTGATGTAACTGGTGAAGTTGAGCTTCCAGCCGACAAAGAAATGGTAATGCCAGGTGACACCATCACTTTCAAAGTGAAGCTACTCGCCCCAATTGCTATGGACCAAGGTCTTACTTTCGCAATCCGTGAAGGTGGCCGTACTGTTGGTGCAGGTGTTGTAACAAACATCACTAAATAGATCGTAGAACTTAGTTCTTAAGATCTGAGCAAAAGAGCTGCAATAAAACGCAGCTCTTTTTGTGCTACCATGGATCTACAAACGTAAAGAGGGGCAAAACTTTATGGCATTAACGAAAGACGATATCCAGCAAATCCGAGAGGTAGTTATTGTGGGCCTTGAGACCCTTGCAGTTCCACGTTTTGATGCACTTGAGAAAGATGCAGCTGAGCTCAAAGAAGGTGTTACTACTCTAAAGCAAGACATGACAGAAGTTAAGCAAGCTGTCTCCGAGCTAAAGACTAGTGTAGGCAGCCTCAATGACAAGTTCGATAATCTTGAAGGTCAGGTGAGCGGACTGGAGAGAGATATCCGAGAAATCTATATAATGCTAGCCAAAAAAGAAGCTGGTGCACCCAATTTTAATAAATTAAACCTTGAGCAGAAAATTCGCACCACCTACGACCGTATTCAAGTCATCACCAAAGAAGCGGGCATAGTGTTGCCAGCTGAGTAGATCTATTGTACAATGATTTCACAACATTAATCGTGGTGACTAAAAGTCGTTATGAGTACTCTCTATAGACTCGTAAGGATGTTACACCGCAACGTAGAAGGGAAGTCATAATGGCAGATGCCACACCAAAGCAAAAAATTCGTATTCGTCTTAAGGCGTACGATCACAAGATTATTGATCAGTCTGCGAAGCAGATTATCGATACCGCACTGAGAACCGGTGCTACTATCAATGGGCCAATCCCTTTGCCAACTCGCAAGAGCAAGTTTACAGTAGTAAAAAGCCCTCACGTGTACAAAAAAGGTATGGAACAGTTTGAAATGCGTGTTCACAAACGCTTGATTGATATCTTGGAGCCAACGCCGAAGACGATCGACAGCCTGATGAACCTCAGCCTGCCAGCTGGTTGCGATGCCGAAATCCGCATGAACTAAACACTAGATCATGACTCTGGCAGTGCAGAATGACTCACCTTAGGGTGGGTCATTTGTACTATTGTTGACACGCACTGATATAATATAGGGGTAATCATAAGGAGGATCGGATGGGTATATTATCGTGGATAATCTTTGGAGCAATCGCAGGTTGGCTCGCATCATTAATTGCGGGTAATAATGAGGAGCAAGGTGCCATTGGCAATATTCTCGTTGGTATTATCGGCGCGGCTATCGGTGGATGGCTTTCGGGCTTCTTCTTTGATGGTGTAGGTGTTACTGGGTTTAATTTCAGAAGCTTCTTTGTAGCAGTTGCCGGCGCGCTCGTACTCTTATTTATCAAAAAACTTCTTAGTGGCAAAAAGTAGCCTGCCGAAGGGTAGACTCTCGACACCAGGCGCCAAGAATGTCGTCATCTCGAACCTGATCCGGGATCCAAAAGTGTTGCGCTAGACGCTTAATCGAGACGTCAGTTACTGGGAGGCCTTTGCATTTCAACGTGCCTATGCTTTAATAAAGCGTAGTTATGGCAAAAACAAAAAGAAAGCGAACGATTACTACGATTTTCGGTACAAAGCGTGTTTGTACGCACAAACACCAGTCTGATACTGCGTATTTTTTGAAACTGGTACTCTACTTTATTTGCGGCACATTCTGGGTGCGGCTTCTTAATGTTCAGCTAGGCCCCTTTGAACACTTGAGTCTGCCTCTTGGTCTCGTAGTGGGTGCTGCGTTCTCCTCGTACGAATGCTCCCACGTCGATAAAAAGATAGAACTAGCCATTCTTTTAGGCGCCACCTTTATCAGCTTTTACCTCCCTGTCGGTATTATTGTCTAAGCTATTGACACTACTGAGTATAATCTGATATGCTGTGATGGTAATTTTACGCCATTTATCAAGCACTTGGCATGTTTCCAGGTCTGAGGTTTGAAAAAATCACCAGATACCAGAAACAGTCCAAGATTTTTGTTTGCTCTGATGGTAATAAGGGACAACATGAAAGCATTATTGGGTACAAAAATTGGTATGACCCAGATCCTCCAAGAGGATGGTGTTTTAATTCCTGTAACACTCGTACAGGCTGGTCCTTGCGTTATTACCCAAATTAAGACCGAGGAAACTGATGGTTATACATCTATCCAGCTTTCACTCGGTGGCGGTAAGAACGTGAGTAAGTCTGTAAAGGGCCACGCAGCGAAGGCGAACAAAGAGCTCATGCCACGCATCATCAAAGAATTTCGTGTTGAGGCAATCTCAGAGGAGCAAAAACTAGGCTCCTCTTTTGATGTTTCAATCTTCGAAGTCGGCGACAAAGTCAAAGTAACTGGCACCAGTAAGGGTAAGGGTTTTGCGGGCAACGTGAAGCGCAACAACTTTGCAACAAGCGCAAGCACACACGGTGGTAACGGAATGGTTCGTCGTCCTGGCTCGATTGGATCTATGTATCCGCAGAAGGTCTTTAAGGGCAAGCGCATGGCCGGACAAATGGGTGCTGAGCAGGTAACCGTTTCTGGTCTTAAAGTTGCCTATGTTGACCAAGAAAACAATCTCATTGGCTTTAAAGGCGCTATCCCTGGCCCTAAAAAAAGTCTTGTAACGGTGGTAGGAGCGTAATATGGCAGACATTAAAACAGCAGCAAAGCCAGTAACCGCAACACTACCAAAAGAGGTATTTGCGGTTGAGGCGGCAAATCATGATCTTGTTAAACGAGCATACGAGGCGTATCTTGCAAATGGCCGAGCAAATCTTGCAGAAGTTAAAACCCGCGGTTTAGTCCGTGGCGGTGGTAAAAAGCCATGGCGCCAGAAAGGCACTGGTCGCGCACGTGTGGGTTCGTCTCGTAATCCTATCTGGCGTGGCGGTGGTATCGTCTTTGGGCCAACTGGTAATGAAAACTACACAAAGAGCCTTTCAACCGCTCAAAAACGTCAGGCTTTACGTCAGGCACTTTCTCTTGCCAACAAGTCCCAGAAAATTCTCGTGGCTGAGTTCACGGCTGCTGATGGCAAAGTAAAAAGCACCACCGAATTTCTTGCTAAACACAAGCTTGAGCGAAGAGTGCTGCTTGTTGTTGACACGAAAGATGAACTTGTTGACCGAGCTACCCGAAATGTTGCTAATGTTAAGGCTGTGCAAGCCACCTATTTAAATGTTTTTGATATATTAAATGCCGATACAATTGTCATCTCTAAGAAATCTGTCGATTTAATTAAAGAGTGGCTTTCTCCTGCATCAGCTTCTAAAACAGAAGCAACCACGAACAAAAAGGAGGTAGCAAATGCTTAATTTGAAACCTCGCATGAGCGAAAAAGCTTACCAACAGAGCCTATTGAACCAAACGTATGTATTTGTCGTACCAAACAAAGCTAATAAAGTGCAGATTAAAGACGCAGTTCAAGCACAATTTAATGTAACGGTTGAAGAAGTAAATGTTATTGTACAAAACGGTAAAAAAGCTCGATCAGTCCGCCTCGGCAATCGTCGTGCTCGCCCAATCGTTGGTGAACGCAGTACATTTAAAAAAGCCTACGTGAAGCTAAAAGAAGGCGATAGTATCAAGATTTTTGAAGAAGAGGAGAAGAAGTAATGGCTGTCACACAATACAAACCAACCTCTCCTGCCCGCCGCGGCATGTCTACCCAAGATTTTGATAAAATCACTACCAAAAAACCGTTGAAGTCACTGCTGGTTGCAAAAAAGCGCTCTAGTGGACGCAATAACCGAGGTGTTATCACAGTTCGACATCGTGGCGGTGGCGCTAAGCAGTTCTACCGTTTAGTGAACTTCAAACAGCTCGATTTCGGCAAGGCTGAGATTGAAACGATTGAATACGACCCAAATCGCAGCGCCAACATTGCTCGTATTAAAGATGAGAACCAAAAGTACCATTATATTATTGCTACAAGTCGCATGAGGGTCGGTCAGGCTATTGTTGTTGGCGAGAAGGCCCCTATTGAAGACGGCAACAGATTGCCGCTACAGGTTATTCCGGTAGGCAGCTTTATTCATGGGATCGAGTTGCAGCCTGGCCGTGGTGCTCAAATGGTACGTTCTGCTGGCGCTAAAGCACAGCTAACCTCAAAAGAGGGCGAGTACGCACAGGTGAAGCTGCCGAGCGGCGAAATCCGCAAGATTAACATCAACAGCATGGCAACCATTGGCTCGGTTGGTAACGAACAGCATCAGAACGTAAAAATTGGCTCAGCTGGTCGCAAACGACACCTTGGCCGCCGACCACAGGTTCGCGGTTTGGTTATGAACGCAGCCGATCACCCGCACGGCGGTGGTGATGGTGGTTCTCACGGTGTTGGCCGTGCGCCAAAAACTCCTTGGGGCAAACCTGCTCTTGGTTACAAAACACGTCGCAACAAACGTTCAACAACATTTATCGTAAGAAGCCGTCATCAGGCTAAGAGGAAATAAGTATGAGTAGAAGTCTCAAAAAAGGACCATTTGTAGACCCAAAGCTCGCTAAAAAAATAGCAGCTCTTGGTCAAGATGATCGCACCGTTATTAAAACATGGGCACGTGCCAGCACGATCGCACCAGAATTTGTTGGTCGCACAATTGCAGTACACAATGGCAAGGTCCACGTGCCAGTATTTGTAAGCGAAAACATGGTCGGTCACAAGCTTGGTGAATTCAGCCCAACCCGTAAGTTCCGTAAACACGGAGGCAAAGACAAATGAGCAGACAAATGAAAAATGAAATAAGAAATATGGAATATGGGTTCGCTGCAGCCAAATCCCCTATTGCTTATTCCGTATTCCATACTTCTGAGACCGAAGGGAGCTTGCAATGGCTGTATACGTAAAAGCACAAATTAAAGGACTCGCGATGACACCGCGCAAAGTTGGCGAAGTAGCTAACCTTGTTCGTGGCCGTAGCGTTGCAAACGCACTAGTTATTCTAGAACACACACCGCGCCGCGCCGCACTACCTATTATCAAGGTAATCAAGAGTGCTCAAGCAAACGCTACTCACAATCATAATGCCAAAGGTGATGATTTGGTTATAGATACGCTGAACGTCAGCCCAGGCCCACGCATGAAGCGCTTCCGCCCTGTTGCGCGTGGTTCGGCACATCCGTACCAAAAACGAACAACGCACGTAACTGTAATCGTTGCTGGTGAAGAGAAAGTTAAAAAGCCAGCTGCAACCAAGTCTACTACTAAAACAGCTGGGAAGGAGAGCAAGTAATGGGTCAAAAAGTTAATCCTATCAGCATGCGCCTTCAGGTTAATAAGCAGTGGCGCAGTAAATGGTTTGCTGGCAAGAAGGAATACGCTAGTTTCCTCAGTCAGGACATCCGTGTACGAAGGGAAATTGAAAAGAAGTTTGAAACTCGTGCAGTTATTGACCGCATCGATATCGAACGTTCGCCAAACCTCGTTACAGTAACCATTCATACCAGCAAAGCAGGTGTCGTGATTGGCCGTGGTGGTACTGGCGCGCAGGAAATTAAAGCACTTTGCGAGAAGATCTTTGCCACTACTGTTCGTGTGAATATCGAGGAAGTTAAACGACCGGAACTCGCTGCAAAGCTAGTTGCCGAAAACATTGCACGACAACTCGAGCGTCGTATTGCATTCCGCCGAGCAGTTAAATCTACTGCTGCAGCTACAATGCGAGCCGGAGCAAAAGGCATCCGTATAGAGGTGGCTGGCCGTTTACAAGGTGCCGAAATGAGCCGCCGAGAAAAGCATATTGAAGGTAGCGTACCACTTCACACACTTCGCGCCGATATTGACTACCATGCAGCACGAGCAAAATACCCTGGCGCTGGTATCATTGGGGTAAAGGTTTGGATCTACAAAGGGGAGGCACAGTAATGCTACTACCTAAGAAGACCAAGTTTAGAAAAGTTCGTAAAGGTAAAATCAACGGCGTTGCTACGAGTGGCCACTACGTTGCTTTTGGTGATTACGGCCTAGTAAGTCAAGACGCCGAACGCATTACCTCCCGCCAGATTGAATCCGCACGCCAGGCAATGACCCGCTACATCAAACGTGGTGGTAAGGTATGGATCAGAATTTTCCCACATACACCAGTAACTCGCAAGCCCCAGGATGTAAAAATGGGTAGCGGTAAAGGTAACCCTGAGTTTTTTGTAGCAAAAGTGAAACCAGGTACTGTTTTGTTTGAAATGGGCCGTGGAGTTACTGAGGAGCGGGCTCGCGAAGCAATGCGACTTGCCGCTCATAAACTACCGGTAAAAACCAAGTTTGTCATAAAGGAGCAGGCATAATGAAGGTCAAACTCCTGAGCATAAAAGATCTGCGTACTAAAAAAGATGCGGAACTTGCTGCTTACATAGCAGAGCTCCAGACTTCTTACCAAGAGCTTATTCATGCGCTCAACACCAACAAAGAAACCAAGACCCATCACTTAGGTGCTATCAAGAAGAGTATTGCTCGTGCTAAAACAATTCAAACAGCACTGAGCGGAGAGGAAAAGTAATATGTCGAGAAAGTTAATTGGTACAGTGGTATCAGACGTGCAAGACAAAACTATCGTCGTCAAAACTGAACGACGTGTTACGCACCCTATTTACCGCAAACAGTATACGGTGAGCAAAAAATATCAAGCTCATGATGAAAAGAACGAGGCGCAGCTTGGCGATAAAGTATCAATCATTGAAACTCGCCCGGTAAGCAAAAACAAGACCTTCAAGCTTGAAGCAGTTATTGAGCGTAAGGAAGGCGCAGCCGAAGAGGTAGTCGCATGATCCAGCAAGAATCCCGATTAAAAGTGGCTGACAATAGCGGTGCCAAAGAAATTCTTTGCATACGCGTACTCGGCGGTAGCCGAAAACGCTACGCAGGAGTTGGCGATGTTATTGTTGCCACGGTTAAAGATGCTAATCCAACCGGCAACGTTAAGAAGAAATCAGTTGTGAAGGCAGTTGTAGTGCGCACTACCAACACTATTCGCAGAAAAGACGGCTCAACCATTAAATTTGATGAAAACGCTGCGGTAATTTTAGGCGACGAAAAGCTGCCAAAGGCTACTCGTATATTTGGTCCAGTTCCAAGAGAACTTCGCGACATGGGGTATGCAAAAATTATTAGCTTAGCACCGGAGGTTCTGTAATGAAACTGAAAAAAGGTGATCAAGTTAAAGTTATTACCGGCAGTCTAAAGGGCCAAACTGGTAAAGTAGTTGCCGTCTTGCCACAAACGAACGGCGTTAAAATTGAAGGACTGAATGTTGTAAAACGACATGTGAAGCCGAATATGCTGCAGCCTCAAGGGGGTATTGTTGACAAGCATATTGCCATCGATGCTAGTAAAGTAGCGCTGCTGCAAACTGGCAAGAAGGATGCGACGAGCCGAGTTGGCTACACCACCAAAAAAGATGGCAGCAAAGTCCGCGTATTCAAAAAGACCAATAAGGAGATCGATGTATGAGCAAGGATACGAGTGTGGTCACCACACCACGTCTGAAGCTACAATTTCAGCAAAGCTTAGCCGCACAGCTGAAAGAAAGCCTAAGCCTAAATAATATTCACGAAGTTCCCAGCTTAGAGAAAATCGTGATTAACGTTGGACTTGGTCGCAGTAAAGATGACAAACGCATGTTCGAGATTGTTCGAAACACGCTTCGTAAAATTACTGGCCAGCAACCGGTAGAGGTAATAGCCAAAAAGTCTATTGCAAGCTTTAAAATTCGCGCTGGTATGAATACCATCGGCATGAAGGTAACGCTTCGCGGCGATAAGATGTACGAATTCCTTGATCGGTTAACAAACATTGTACTTCCTCGAGTTCGTGACTTTCATGGCGTAAGCGCCAAAGCTTTTGATCCAAAAGGAAACTATAGCCTCGGTCTCACAGAACAGTCGGTTTTTCCGGAACTTACTTTTGAGGATATTTCTCAACTACACGGCCTACAGATCAATTTCGTCATCAATGGAAGTACTCCCGAGAAGTCTCGCGCATTGCTAGAAGGCTTTGGTATACCTTTCGAGAAGACAACCCAAAAGGAGAGCAAGTAATGGCTAAGAAATCTGCTATCGCACGCGACTTAAAGCGTCACAAGATGAACGAAAAATTTGCTGCAAAGCGAGCCGAGCTCAAAAAGATCGGTGATCTTGAAGGATTAGCCAAACTTCCGCGCAATTCCTCGCCAACAAGGCTTAAAAACCGTTGTAGTGAAACCGGCCGACCACGTGGATTTATGCGCACGTTTGGCTTGAGCCGTGTTGCATTTAGAAATCATGCCAGCAAGGGTGAGATCCCTGGCGTAACAAAGGCAAGTTGGTAAGGAGTATGAGTATGGTATCAACAGACCCAATTGCAGATATGCTCACTCGTATTCGTAACGCCGCTAGCGTCAACAAGCACGAGGTGCATGTGCCGCATTCAAAAATTAAAGAAACTATCGCAAAAGAACTTGCTAAAAACGGCTTCTTGAAAAACGTAACCGTTGAAGCAGGCACTCCTCGGGGTGAAATTGTAATCGCTATTAACGAAGAGGGTCAGAATCCACGGTTTACCGAAATCGTACGTGTAAGCACGCCAGGACGAAGATTCTATACGAGTGTAAAAGACATCCCTCGAGTTAAAAGTGGTCGCGGTTTAGTTCTAATCTCTACCAGTAAAGGTGTTATGAACGGCTTTGAAGCCAGCAAACAACGCCTTGGTGGTGAAGTAATTTGTAAAGTGTATTAAAGAAAGTCATAAGGTATAAACTATGAGTCGAATCGGAAAACTACCAGTAGAAATTCCTGCTGGCGTGACAATCACGGTCGATAGCGGCGTAATCAAAGTTACCGGCCCTAAAGGTAACCTTGAGGCTGCCCAGCTACCGCGCGTGGATGTTACGATCAACGAAGGCATATTAACAGTTACCAGAAAAGGTGATGACAAACCAGCCAAAGCCCAACACGGCTTAATGCGCGCTCTTATCAACAACATGGTTGAAGGTGTTACAAAAGGATTTGAAAAAAAGCTTGAGGTTAACGGCGTCGGTTTTAAAGTAGCGTTGCAAGGCAATAAACTGGTGCTGAACCTCGGTTTTTCGCACCCAATTGATTTCATTGCGCCAGAAGGCATCACCCTGGCCGTTGATAAAATGAATATCTCGGTGAGTGGTATCAATAAGCAGCAAGTTGGCCAAGTTGCTGCAGACATTCGCAAACTTAAAAAACCAGAGCCTTACAAGGGCAAGGGAATTAAGTACGAAGGTGAATACATTATCCGCAAGGCCGGAAAGACAGGAGCAAAATAATGAACCGTCTTGATCATAAACGAGCAAACAAAGTTATCCGCAAAAACCGCGTACGCAGCACCATTACCGGAACAACTGAACGCCCTCGATTGAGCGTACACATTAGCAATCGTCATGTGAGCGCACAAATTATTGATGATACCACTGGTAAAACATTGGTGTCGGCAACAACCGTGCAGAACAAAGTAGCCGAAAGCTCTCTGACCGAACAATGTACTTTTGTAGGTACGGAGATTGCAAAAAAGGCAGCGAAGGCTAAAGTTACAAAAGTTGTACTGGACAGAAACGGCCGTGCCTACCAAGCACGTCTTAACGCACTTGCTACCGCTGCAAGAGAGAATGGATTGGAGTTCTAACATGGCAGATAATCGTTCCCGTCAGCCCCAGGTTGAAGAGGTAAAAGAGTTTGAAGAAGTAGTCATCAATATCGATCGCGTGGCTCGTGTAGTAAAAGGTGGACGCCGTATAATAAAAAAAAAAAAGGTTGTTGTTGGTGATGGCAAAAAACGTGTCGGTGTTGGTGTAAGTAAAGGTGCAGACGTACAAGCTGCGGTAACTAAAGCAACTGCTGTCGCTAAAAAGAACCTCATAGAGCTCTCTATCTTTAATGCCACCATCCCGCACGATGTTTACGCAAAAGTTGGTGGTGCAAAGGTGCTTCTGAAACCTGCCGCTCCTGGTACGGGTATTATTGCAGGCGGAACCGTGCGAGCAATCCTAAACGTTACTGGCATACACAACGTGCTTTCAAAGTCACTCGGAAGCTCTAATAAGGTGAATGCAGGCACTCACACAGCTTAAACCAAAGAGCGAATGGGTGACCACTACAGAGGGAGACAAGAGCAGCAAGAAGCAAGCGACAAGTAGCAAGGCTAAAACCGAAAAAGCTGCTACTAAGGTTGATGAGGAGACCAAGTAATGAAGTTTCACGAACTCGACATGCAAAAAAAGCACAATAAAACTCGTGTTGGCCGTGGCATCAGCGCTGGACAAGGTAAAACTGCCGGTCGCGGTACAAAAGGCCAGAAAGCTCGCACAGGTAAAAAATTGCGCGCCGGATTTGAAGGCGGTCAGAATCCGTTGATGATGCGTATTCCAAAGCTCAAAGGCTTTAAAAGCAAGCGAGCCAAAGCGCAAATTGTGTACACCGAGAACCTGCAGCTTGTATCTGGTAAAATTATCGACAATTTTACACTAGCTGAATCTGGTTTAATTGGTAACCCTTACCACGCCGTAAAAATTATCACCCGTGGCGAAGTGAAGAAGGCATTCACCATTAAGGTTCAAAGTGTAAGCAAATCAGCACTAGAGCTGATTGAAAAAGCTGGCGGTACATTTGAGAGTGTTGCTGTTC
Source organism: uncultured Candidatus Saccharibacteria bacterium (assembly GCA_964643895.1). Classification (GTDB taxonomy): domain Bacteria; phylum Patescibacteriota; class Saccharimonadia; order Saccharimonadales; family UBA7683; genus UBA7683. The sequence goes on along the minus strand of CAZXUE010000001.1, from coordinate 1,928 downwards.
CGAAGCGTGAAAAGACAGAGCAAGAAGCCGCTTAGGTTTTGAGTGCGAAGTTCTAGAAGAATCACCTTTTAGAACTTCCGGCTTAGCACCTAAAATATCTGCTATACTGAAATACGATTACAAGAGAGGGAAACAAACGTGAGCTGGAAGACAATCCGACAATCGCTGAAAAGTAGAGATATGCAAAAACGACTTTTAATAGTCGTGCTTTTAGTTGTGGCTTATCGCATGCTTTCGCACATTCCAATTCCTCTTGCAGAGCCAACACAGCTCAAGCAGCTCATCAATAACCTTTTCAGTTCTCAGCAGCTCCTTGGATTTTTCGATCTGCTCTCTGGAGGTGCGCTCTCAAGCCTCTCTATTATGTTGATGGGCCTCGGGCCTTACATTAACGCTTCTATCATCATGCAACTACTTACCAAAGCAATCCCGAAGCTAGAAGAGCTTCAGCAAGATGGAGAAGTAGGAAGGCGAAAAATAAACCAGTGGACACGTATGATTACGCTACCCCTAGCCATTGTGCAATCTTTTGGTCTTATATTGTTAATTCGTCAGCAAGCCGCAGGAACCTTGGGTATTGATATCACCGCTAATACCTCGATCTTCCAGTGGGTGCTGATGGTCGCCACGCTCACTGGCGGCTCCATGCTGCTCATGTGGGTTGGCGAATTGATGACCGAGCAAGGAATTGGCAATGGTATTAGCCTGCTGATCTTCGCAGGTATCGTAGCGCGGCTGCCGAGTACTGGCGCGACACTTGTGAAAACGGTAACTGGTGAACAAGAAAAGCTGAATGTATTCAACTGGTTCACGTTGCCCGTTAGCGGCAAAGGCCTCGCAATTACAAGCGCCATTTTACTTGCCACGGCAATCGTTACCTACCTAGTGGTCAAACTTAATGAAGCACAGCGTATTATTAAAGTGAGCTATGCCAAACGAGTGCAGGGGAATCGTGCCTATGGTGGCGTGGGGACTATTTTGCCAGTCAAACTTATTACTGCGGGCGTCATTCCAATTATCTTTGCGGTAGCCTTTTTGAGTGTGCCGCAGTTTGTTGGAGAACTGATCAAGAATAATAGCAAACCATGGGTTGCAGAACTCGGAAGTAACCTTACCATTTGGTTTGCACAACCAGGCCAGCAGCAACAACTAAGTAGTAACCCTATTAATACTTATGTGTACCCGGCTGTATATTTCTTCCTTATATTCGCTTTTACCTACTTCTACACCAGTGTGGTTTTTAATGCGAAAGAAATTGCTGAGAACCTACAGAAACAAGGTGGATTTATAGATAAAATTCGCCCTGGCGAACAAACTGAAACTTACTTGAAGAAGATTGTCAGCCGCCTCAACTTTTTTGGCGCTCTCAGCCTCGGGTTACTAGCCCTTCTGCCGCTCTTTGTGGAGCGAATTCTCGGCACAACCCAGCTCACCATCGGCGGCACCGGCCTCCTCATCGTCGTCTCAGTAGCCCTAGAAACCCTCCGCCAGCTAGAATCACGTGCCCTCATGGTCACCTACGACCAAGACTATTAAGTTGACGTGGCGCACTTCCGTGAACCTAGTAAGAATACTATATGTTATATATTGCTGACGCTTTCAACAGCGTGGCTGATCTTATATATTGTTGTATTTAAACGACATTCATTATTCCAGCACTTATAATTATTTTGCTCCTGTCTTCCTTATTGTAAATGCCTTAAGAAAAAAGATGTAAGCTCTAAACGTTAAAAAGAACGTAACTCTTTACATATCAGTTGCACATCTGTATAATAGATTTTTGTAACTTATGGCTGTTAACAAGGAAGTAATACAACTTGAAGGAAAAGTGGTGGAAGCTCTTCCATCCGCTCAATTTCGGGTTGAACTTGAAAACGGTCATCAGATCATCGCCCACGTGGCTGGTAAAATGCGCAAGCACTATATCA